>JBLHKS010000050.1:0-39062 GCA_047620505.1 Verrucomicrobiales bacterium
CATATTCTGGTTCGGTTAGGTTCGATTTTCAACCTTCCAGAGATCTACACCCTTCGCCCACCTTAACCTCTGGCTCCGTTTGGACCAGCCACCTCACTCCTGTCCTGCCCAAACAAGTAGTTGGATTTATTAAAAGTGTTCAAAAGGCAAATATCATTAAGAACCAACCCTGAACATCTCAAAAAGATGGCCAATCGAATTCCAATTCCCGAAGATTCTCCCTAGAAACTCCTCGCCCTCGCCTCCGCGGTCATCGCGAAGCACGAAGAATCCGCTGAACCAGCTAAAGGTCGATGGTAAGCCGTTCACCGATGTCGTCCCTTCCGTAGCAACTGCTCGGCAGGATCGCGACGACGCCAAAGCTACGGATCGGCTCGCCGAACATCCTTAGTCTCGTCCGCTTGAGCCGGGATTTGCTCACCGCGTTGAATCCGGAGAACCGGAAGGCGCTGGGCGATTGGGGCTACACGGTGAACGGGTAGTTCTATGACCTGGTGATTTGAGACCTGGTTAACTGTGGAACGCGACCGGACCGCTTGATCGGTTCATCACGCTTCGGACGCGAGCAACGGCAGTGCTGATCGCTTCGACCGCTTCGTCAACTTCGTTAGCGGAATTCAGGCGCGAAAACGAAAACCGAATGCTGCTTTTCGCCCTCGGCTCCGACATTCCCATGGCCGTCAGAACCGGCGATGGATTCAGCGATCCGGTGCTGCAAGCCGAGCCGGGTGACGCGTAGATTTCGGCCTCATCGAGCAGGACCAGCAAGGCCTCAGCGTCGACTCCTGGAAAATAGAGATTGGCCGTGTTCGGCAGGCGCTGTTCGAGATCGCCGTTGATTTCGATCTCGGGCAATTTCGCTTGGAGCTTAGCTTCGAATTCATCGCGCCAGGCCAGCAGCTGCTGGGCGTGATCGCAGCCGGTCGCGAGTTCTGCGGCTTTGCCGAGCCCCACGATTCCGGCGACGTTTTCAGTCCCCGAACGCCGATTCTCTTCCTGCCCACCTCCGAGCAAAAGCGATCGAAATCGAATGTGCCGACTAACGAAAAGTGCGCCGATTCCCTTCTGGGCATGGAGCTTGTGGCCGCTGAGCGAAAGCAGATGCGCGGGGACTTTTTTGACCGAAACCGGAACTTTGCCGATCGCCTGAACTGCGTCCGTGTGGAAGAGCGATCCGGCTTCGTTCGCCGCGGTAGCCGCTTCGAGCACCGGGCTGATCACCCCGGTCTCGTTGTTGGCCCAGATCACGCTCGCCAACGCCGTTTCGCCTGGTTTCAGCCCGGATTTGAACTCGTCCAGATCCAGCAAGCCGCCGCCGTCGACGTTGGTCCGAACGATCTCGAATCCCTCGTTCTCAAATTCCGTGCACGGTTTTTTCGTCGCGCTGTGCTCGACTGTCGTGGTCACGATCCGGCGACGATCCGGAAAACATTGCCTCGCGGAATTCAGCGCCGTCGTGATCGATTCGGTGCCGCAGCTGGTGAAGACAATTTCGCTCGGCTCGGCCTCGATCAGCGCCGCGACCTGCTCACGAGCGGTATCGATCGCGCGTTTCGAGGACTTTCCAAATGAGTAAGCTGCTGACGGGTTTCCCCACGATTCCGTCAAAAACGGCAGCATCGCATCCAGCACTTCGGGATGAATCTGCGTCGTCGCGTTGTTGTCGAGATAGATCATTTCTCCTTCGAATCTAAGGCCGCTTGCATCCGGCTCAAGCCACGATAAGTCTGGCGCTCATGAAACTGACGCGGAGACGGAAGCGGCTCATTCTTGGCGTGAGCATCGCGCTTCTGGCACCGCTCGGGGTCTGGATCGGGCTCGTCGCGGCTGGCGTCGCCCCGAAGCCAGGCGAAGCGATGTTTCCGCCGTTCAACATGTCGGACCGTGTCTGGAAATTGCCGATCGAAGGTGAGCCAGGTGATCTCAAAATCGTCTATGACAAGGGCTCGTACACGCCGGAGGAGTTTTTCGATCTCGTTCGCGAACGTCAAGTCAGCGCCCGCGGCGTGGCCTGGCTTTTCAGCGTGCTGGACATCACCAGCTGGGTAAGCCTCGGCTGGGTCGCGTTCGGACTCCTCGGCCAGGGGATTTTCGCGGGTCGAATGGTCGTTCAGCTGATCGCGGCGGAGCGGGCGAAGAAATCCGTCGTCCCGCCGATCTTCTGGTGGATGAGCCTGGTTGGGTCGACCATGCTGATCATTTATTTCATTTGGCGCGTCGAGGTCGTCGGCATTCTCGGCCAGGCAACCGGCTGGATCGTCTACATTCGAAATCTCTGGTTCATCTACGGCAGGCCGCGCGAATCGGCCGGATGAAAAGTCAGCAGCTGCTGGAAGCCTCGAATACCACGTGACGACCTGAAAATTCTAGATATCTTGGAGATCTTGATTCTCAAGATCTCCTTTAGTATGGAAATTCTTAAAATGCTGGCTGGATGAACGGGCGCATCCTCATCGTCGAAGACGACGCGCGTGCTGGTCGGGATTTCCAAACCCAGCTCGCTCGTCTCGGCTACAGTGTGCCGGCAGTCGCGTCGACCGGCCAGGAAGCCGTTTCGCTCGTCGCGGATCTCTCGCCGGATCTGGTTGTGATGAACGTCCGGCTCGCAGGTCAGCTCGATGGGATCCAGACCGCCAGTTTGATGCAGCAGGTCGCGGCCACGCCGGTGATTTTTCTCTGCGAACCGGCTGAGGACCTTTCGTTGAACCGAACGCGCGCGACTTATCCTTATGGGTATCTCGTCAAGCCGGTTAGCGAAGACGATTTGAAGTTTGGCGTCGAGAGCGCGCTCCAGCGCTCGGCTGGGTCACAGGGCGGAAAGCGGTCGACGGAAACGGTCCTGCAGGCGCTGCACGGATTGACTCAGGGCGTGATCGCGGCTGATCTCGCTGGAAATGTGGCTTACCTGAATCGGGTCGCCGAGGAGCTAACCGGCTGGACCGCGTCTGATGCGCTTGGTCAGCCGATAGCCGACGTTTTCCGGATCTCCGGCCACTCGCTTGAGCCAGGCGACAACCGCCAGGCGACTCTTCGGCGCAAGACCGGCGAGCGCATCGCGATCATCGACGACACCGGTCCGCTTGAGTCGAGCGACGGCAGCCTGACCGGCATGATGACCGTTTTTCGCCGAGCCGAGGACGCGGCTCCCGCGCCAGCAGCTGCTGAGTCGAAAATCCCAGGTGGCGAGGTCGATGAGCAACTCGCCAGCATCGCTCGAAGCATCGCAGATCCGCTGCTTACTTTTGACGCCAGTTGGCAGATCACGTTTCTGAATTCCCAGGCAGCCGAATACTATGAGATGCCTCGCGAAGAGATCATCGGCCGCAATTTCTGGCAGGATTTTTCGCCTGACGAGCGTGTTCGCTACGAACCCGAGCTGCAGCGCGCTCTAGACAGTGGCCGGCCTCACAGCTTCGATTTTCACAGCGCTGGGCACGGAATCTGGTTTCACGTTTCGGCCTATCCGTTTGCGACTGGCCTGCTCGTGATCCTGCGAGACGTCTCGCGTCAGAAGCAGCTCGAAACGGAACGCGGTCGCGTCGAGCAGCTTGAAGGCCTCAGTTTGCTAGCCCGTGGGTTCGCGCACGATTTCAATAATTTGCTAACAGTTTTGATGGGCTCGCTCTCGATCGCGCGCGATCGCAAAGTCGATGATCCGGAACTGAAAACGGAGTTAGGAACGGCGATCGACGCGAGTCTGAAAGCGCAAGGTCTGGTCCAGCAGCTCATGACTTTTGCTCAGGGCGGCGCACCGATCAAAGAGCGCGTCCGGCTCCAGCAGCTGCTGACGCGGATCATCGACGATCGACGAAAGGAACTCAGCGAAAACGTCCAGATCCAGATTGTTCTAAACCAAAACGAGGCTGAGACCGAGGTGCTCGCGGATCCAAAACAGCTCCGGCGGCTGATCGAGAATCTTCTCTTGAACGCGGAGCAGGCGATCGGCGACAATGGCGTGGTTTTCGTTCGTCTGCGCCGCGAGCCCGCGTCGAAGGAAAGCGTGAACGAGATGTTGGTGGTCGAGGTGATCGACTCCGGGGCGGGAATGGATTCGGCGACGATGAACAAGGCGTTCGAGCCGTTTTTCACGACGCGCCGACAATTCAACGCGACCGGGCTCGGCCTAACGGTTTGCGAGAGCATCGCGCGGGCTCACGATGGCTGGGTCCAGCTTCAATCGAAGCTAAGCAAAGGCGCGATCGCCAGCGTTTACCTGCCGGTGCACAAAGCCGGTAGCGAAGCCGTGCTTCTGCAGACGCCGCTTTCGCAGAACGGCCATGGGCATCCTGACAATGCCAAAAATGGCGCTGCGCGGATCCTCGTTCTTGAGGACGAAAAGATGATCAGGCGGCTCATCACGGCCACGCTCGAAAGCGCGGGCTTCAAAGTTCACGAGACCTGCGAAGGCCAGGAAACGATCGATGTTTACCGAGAAGCTCAGACTGGCGAGCATCCGTTCGACCTGTTGATCATGGACCTTTCGATCGAGGGCGGGATGGGCGGAGTGGAGTCGATTGGGCGAATCAAAGAGCTGGATCCGAACGTTCGCGCGATCGTTTCGAGCGGCTACTGCGATGACCCCGCGATGGCGAATCCGGCGGCTTACGGCTTCAGCGCTGTGCTCCCGAAACCGTACCAGCCGCAAGAGTTGGTGGCGATGGTTCGCCAGATGACGACGGCGGTTTCGTAAGCGGAATCCAAGGACAGAATCAAATATTGAAGAATTGTGTTGATTGTGTATATATTTAATATATACACTATGCATGTCGATCATGAGATCGGCCAAAATCCCAAACAAAAATCCTAATGATGAAATCGAAAACAAACTCGAATCGAAATTCCAAACCCCGTTTCGCCCGAACTTTCCAGCGAGCTGGATTGATGATCGCTGCAGTCGCGATCAGCCTCGGCCTGGCGACTCAGAGCAGAGCTCAAGATCAATCGACTCCGAATCCGGAACTCGTCACGGCAGTCAAGCAGCTGCTGGCGACGCTGGAGGTTCAAAAAACGCTCGAACCCGCTCTGGCGGGAATCAAAAAGATGCAGGCGGCGATGCTCGATCAGCAGAACCTGTCTGAGGAAGAAAAGAAGGCCGCTGCCGAAATCATGGCCGTCTCGATGGAGGAGGTCGAGAAGGTGTTAGCGTGGGAGAGCATGGAGGCGATGATGATTCGGATTTATTCCGCAGTTTTCACTGCCGAAGAGATCAAAGAATTGATCACACTTTTCGAGTCGCCCACTGGTCAGGCCTACATTAAGAAACAGCCGGAACTTCAGGTCGCGACGATGCAGGAAATGCAGAAAATGATGGTGAGCCTGATGCCGCAGATTCAGGAAAAAACCAAAGCGGCCGTGGAACGGGCGAAAGCGGGAAAGGCGTCGAAAAACTGACCCGCCCGCCCTTCGGAGTCGCCCCTCTTTCATGCCAGAAAACTCGACAGCCCTGCTCATTGGTCCCATTTCGCCTGCGGCGTCGGGACCGCTCTACCAGCAGATTGTCGATGGATTCACGAGGGCGATCAGTGAGGGTAGGCTCGATCCCGGAACGGCGCTCCCGTCGTTCCGGGCGCTGGCTGAGCAGCTGATGGTCAGCCTGATCACCGTCAAGCGAGCTTACGAAGAACTGGAGCGCGATGGGATCATTTTCCGCCGCCAGGGACTGGGCACTTTTGTGGCTGAGCAAGGGGCCGCTGCGAGTCGCGATTCGAAATTGAAAGACGCGCGTGAGCAGTTCCGCAAAGCTGCTCGAAACGCAGCCGAAGCTGGCTTGAGCCCAGCGCAAATCCGCAAGCTCGCCAACGAGGCAATCCAAGAGGAAACCGACTCAAAATCATGAACGCAATCGAGATTCGCGGTTTGAAAAAACACTACCCGGACTTTGACCTCGGGCCGCTCGATCTAACCGTTCCGCAGGGCTCGATTTACGGGTTCGTCGGGCCGAACGCGGCTGGAAAAACCACGACGATCGACCTGATGTTCGGCATGGGCCGGGCGGACGCGGGCTCGATCCAGATCTGTGGGCTCGATCAATCGACGGACGAGGTCGCCATCAAAAGACGCGCGGCTTACGTCGGCCCGGAACTGGAATACACGAGCTGGGGAAATGTCGGGGCGGCGATTCGGTTTGTGCGAGGGTTCTACCCGGATAGCTGGGATGGAAAATACTGCCAGGAGCTTCTCGGCCATTTCAACTTGGATGCGGAGCAGAAAATCGCGACGCTCTCATTCGGTTCGCGGACGCGCCTGGCGATTCTGTTAGCGCTCTCGCGACGGCCGGATGTGCTGGTGCTCGACGAACCGACGACGGGACTCGACGCGATTGCGAAGCAGGAACTTTTCCAGCAGCTGCTGGCGCTGGTTCAGGATTCGGAGCACACGATTCTGATTTCCTCGCACAACCTGGCCGATGTCGAGCGCTTCGCGGATCAGCTGGGAATCATCAACGACGGCGTGATGCTTCACGAAGGTCCGACGAGCGAAATCGTCGAGCGCTACTGCCTGGTCGACTTCACGCTGATCAACGGCGGAGACTTCGCGCCTCCTGCGGGCCTGACATTGATCAAACGCGATGGCGACCGAATCCGCGTCCTGGCGGATCAACAATCGAACGGGATCGAGACGCTGAGATCGATCGGCGTCGACGGCCTGCACGAATCTCCGGTGACGCTCGAGGACCTTTTCGTTTCCCTGCTCAAAAAGTAAGATGAAACGAATCGCTCTCGACTACCTCTGGCGCTGGAAATGGGCCTTTCTGATCGGAGTGGTTACCCATTTCGTGGCGATGATAGTGGGATGCCAACCGGGTTTCCAGGCGGTTCCGATCGGCGTGATCGCCGGGAGCGCGATGCTCTTGTTGTTCGAGCTTAATCGCGGCGGAGGCGCAAGAACGCTGCTTTCTTTGCCGGTTACCTCGAAGCAACTCGCGCGCGTTTGGCGATTCACAACTTTTGAGTTTCCCACGAGCCTGTTTCTCGTAGTGCTAGGGCTGAGCATGCTCGTTTCATGGCTAATCAAGCCGACGCATCTGCACAGCTTTGACCGGTTTTTCATCATCGCGGTTTTTCAGACAGGCATGATCGGAACCATATTTTTCGGGTTCACGGGCATGCCGACAGGCCCGGCTGATCATCGGCGGTTCCGCGACAAGGCGCGTGCCGGACTCTACGGTCTGCTCTGGGGATTTTCGATTCCAGGCACGATTTTCGCCGCTAAGCACCTGCCTGAGAGCCTGGCCGATCTGGAATTCGGACATATTTTTGTCGCCGGCTGTCTAACTCTGATGAGCGCCATCGGCTGGTTTCGGGCTGAAGCTCTGGTGATCAAACGCGCTCAGCAGCTGAACCGTTCGGAGAAGGAAAAAGCCAGTGGGTCGACCCCGAGTCCGCCTCAGCCCGGTTTCGGCGGTCTACCCTATCTTTGCCTCTTTTTTGGTCGCCGGACGTGTCTGCTCGGCATTGCGATGGTCTTGTTCAACTGGTTCGGAATGCAGTTTCTTATGAGCCGAACGAGTTCCGGTCTGGACACCGGTTTCACTGCGTCTCAAGTCAACTTCGTCGCCCCGGTCATGGCTCTGGTCACGGCGATCATCATGTTTACCCAGCTCCGTTCGCTCCGGATTCTCCCGCTGAGCAAATCGCGAATCACGTCCATGCTCGTCGTCTGGCCGATGACGCTCGCCATCGTTTTTTCGCTCATGATTGTCGGCCTTCACTACTTGTTTTTCGGCGGCCCGGTGCTCTGGATTCAGTTCACCGGTTCGGTGATCGCCACTTCCGCGATTCTTCTGATCGTGCCGTCTCTGCTCTGGTTTGGCTTTTCGAAAAAGGCGTTCTTAATTATGATCTTAGTTCTGCCCGCGATTCAGCTTCTCGGACCTCTTCTCAAGAACGAAAGTGGCGATTTTGCGAACTTCGCTCTCTGGATCCCTCCATTGCTCGTCGCGATTTCGTTCGCCGTGAGTTATCGCCTTCTGGATTCAAGCCGAGCTTGGAGGCCGAACGCATTTCGATTAATGAATCTTCGTCGGCACGCCTGAGCAGCTGCTACTAAGCGGTCTCGAATCCGCTTGTCTCAAATGAGCGATTTTGGTAAGTCAAAGCAGCTATGAAACCGATCTGCCGAATTCTCCTCCTCTTCACGATTCTGACAGTGATGTCGGCTCCTGACCTCCTTCGGGCTGAGGAAATCGAGCAGGCTAAATCGATCAGGAGCATGAACCAGATGCTGGCGGACGGCAAATTCGTCGAATTTCATGGCCAGTGGTGCCACCCCCATCTTCAGCGTCAGCTCGGCGCGGAGGAGTTTGCCGATTCGATGAAGGAACCTTTTGGGAAAGCGGTGATCCAGCTCTTTGCAGAGACCGTCAAGCTTCTCGACGCGAAGGCCGGCGAAGACAAGCTGATCGCACAACCCCAAGAGGAAGATGGCGAGTTTGAATTTGTCCTCGTGGAAGTTAAAGGGCTCGCGGAACGGGGGGATCGGTTGTGGCATCTCGAACTGGGACTTCACGAAGGGAAGTGGCGACTGCGGGACGTCGACTGATCGAAAAACAGCAGTCCACATTCTTCTTTACCTGCGCGGCTTCCGTCTCCAAGATTGCCGCCCATGAAGAATTTCCGAAACCTCATTTTCCTGACTTTTTCAGCAGCTGCTGGCCTATTTCTCGCAGGCTGCGGCGGCGATGATTCAGGTTCTTCATCGTCTCCGCGTTTTGCTTACGTCACCAACGGAGTTGACCCTTTTTGGACCCTTGCAGAAGTCGGTGCAAATAAGGCGGCAGCGGACTTGGGAGTTGAGGTGGACGTCATGATGCCGGCGGGCGGCGCGGTTGAGCAGAAAAGCATGCTTGAAGATCTCGTCTCACGCGGGATCGATGGGATCGCGGTAAGTCCGATCGATGCGGGGAATCAAATCGATCTCCTCAACATGGTCGCCGAGCGCTCGATTTTGATCACCCACGATTCCGACGCTCCACAGTCTGATCGACGGGTTTTTATCGGAGTCGACAACTACGATGGCGGTCGGATGTGTGGAAAGCTTGTCAAAGAGGCGTTGCCAGAGGGCGGCTCGATCATGATTCTCATCGGTCGGATGGAGCAGGATAATGCTAAGCGTCGTCGCCAGGGCGTGATCGACGAACTGCTCGATCGTCCGCATGACCCGACTCGTTTCGATCCTCCAGGAGACGAGATCGTAGGCGAAAAATACACCATTCTCGGCACGCTGACCGATCAGTTCGATCGCTCCAAAGCCAAAGCGAACGCTGAGGACACGCTGGCTCGCCAACCGGACCTCGGTGCTTTTGTCGGGCTCTTTGCGTATAACCCGCCGGCTGCATTGGAAGCGCTCGATCAAGCCGGGCGGCTCAACGAAGTCAAGGTCGTCGCATTTGATGAAGACAACGCGACGCTGCAGGGAATTGTCGATGGAACCGTTCACGGAACCGTCGTGCAAAATCCCTACGACTACGGCTATCAATCGGTCAAGCTGCTCAAGGCGCTCTTCGAGGGCGACACCAGCGTGATTCCGAAAGACAAATTCATTTCCGTGCCAGCTCGGCAGATCCGCAAAAAGGACGTCGAGGAATTCTGGGCGGATTTGAAAGAGAAACGCGGCGAGTGACGCCAGCAGCTGCTGAAAATCGGTAAAATGGCTCAAGCGCCGTCATCGAAGCCGCTTCTCGAAGTCCGCGGCATGGGCAAGCGCTTTCCCGGCGTGCGCGCTCTGCACAACGTCGATCTACGCTTGGAGACGGGCGAAGTTCTGGCTGTGTTAGGCGAGAACGGGGCGGGCAAGAGCACGCTCATGAAAATCCTCGCTGGTGTCCAACCAGCGGACGAGGGCGAGCTTCTGATCGACGGTGAGGTGGTTGAGATTCAAGGCGTTCAGGACGCGCTTGCCAACGGGATCGCGCTGATTCACCAGGAGCTGAATCTGGCGACGAACCTCAGCGTCGGCGGGAACATTTTTCTCGGTCGAGAACCGTTGAAGCGCGGCTTGATCGATGAGGACTCGATCCGCAAAGAAGCCGAGCGGTTTCTGAGCATGGTAGGGCTCGAAATCAGCCCGGATGATATCGTTGAAGACCTCACGATCGGACGCCAGCAAATGGTAGAAATCGCCAAGGCGCTCAGCGTCGATGCGCGAATCCTGATCATGGACGAGCCGACTTCGAGCTTATCTCAGAAGGAGACTGAAAACCTATTCGAAGTCGTTAAGCAGCTGCGAGACCGCGGCGTCAGCGTGATCTACATTTCGCACCGCTTGAGCGAAGTTAAGGAGTTGGCTGATCGAGTTACGATCCTCCGCGACGGCGAAAACGCGGGTCATCTGGCGAAGGAAGAGATCAACCACGACGCGATGGTGAGGATGATGGTTGGTCGTGACATCGAGCAGTTTTACGTCCGAACGATTCACGAAGCCAAACACCCGGCGCTCGAAATTCGAGACGTCCAGACTCCGGCGCATCCGCGCGAAAAACTCAACTTCGTGATTCGAGCAGGCGAGGTTGTTGGGATGGCTGGCCTCGTCGGTGCCGGACGGACGGAAATGCTCCAGACCGTATTCGGGTTTACGCCGGCTTTCGGCGGAGAAATTCTCGTCGAAGGCAAACCAGTCCAGATTCACACGCCGATGGACGCGATTCAAGCTGGCCTGGCCCTCGTGCCGGAAGATCGGAAAGAGCAGGGCTTAATTCTCGACATGACAGTCCGCGAAAACATGAGCCTGGCTGCCCTGAAGCGGGATGCGGTTCGAGGGATCTTTCGCAACCAGAACGCTGAGGATCAAATCACGACCGAAATGATTGAATCGCTTCGAGTCAAAACCCCTCACCCGGACCAGATCATTCGTTACCTCTCAGGCGGCAATCAGCAGAAAGTTGTGATCGGCAAATGGCTGGCGATGAAGCCAAAAGTGCTGCTGCTGGACGAA
Source organism: Verrucomicrobiales bacterium (assembly GCA_047620505.1). Lineage (GTDB taxonomy): Bacteria > Verrucomicrobiota > Verrucomicrobiia > Verrucomicrobiales > DEV007 > JBLHKS01. The sequence goes on from JBLHKS010000050.1 coordinate 10,933, forward strand.
CCGACGCGCGGCATCGACATCGGCGCGAAACAAGAAATCTACAATTTAATGGAAGAGCTCGCTGGTCAGGGCGTCGCCGTGCTCTTCATCTCCAGCGAAATGGAGGAAGTCCTCAACATGGCCGATCGAGCGCTGGTGATGCACGAAGGCCGAATTGCCGGCGAACTCAGCCGCGACGAGCTCTCCGAAGAAGCGGTGATGCAACTCGCAACCGGGGCGACCTCGCCAGCAGCTGCTGCCTGAAATCTTCACCCAAAAATCCCGATGAAACGCATTCTTGGAATCCTAATCCTCCTCGCCGTAGTCTACGTCGCCACCTGGATCATGGCCGATTGGAACTACTGGTTCGGCGATCAGCGCAAAGCCGTTTTCATGACCGGTTACAACCAGGAAAATCTGCTTCGCCGCACCGCGCTTTACGGAATTCTTGGCGTTGGCGTCGCCTTCGTGATCATCACTTCTGGGATTGACCTTTCGTTAGGGTCGATGGTCTGCCTCATCGGAGTCGGCGTTCCGTGGATGATCGTCGGGCACGGCATTCCGATCATTCTCGCCCTGCTTTTTGTGCTTCTGATCTGTCTTCACATTGGATTCTGGCACGGGATGTTCGCCTCGGGTCTGAAGTTCGAGCGAAAACCCGCGACGAAGATTTCCATTGGCTATCTGTTAGTGGCCGGATTGGGAATCCCTGGCTTGCTGATGATGGGAGGCGCTTCTGGCCGAACGATTGGATTCGCGATTGGAGCGATCGTCGTTGGCGTCTGCCTGATCTGGTATTTGCTTCAAGCTGGCGTCCGATTGCAGCCGTTCATCGTTACCCTTTGCGGTCTGCTGATTTTCCGAGGCGTCACTCGCGGATTCACGAACGACCAAACCGCCGGATTCGGCCACAAGGAGTTCGATGGCTTTCGAATGTTCGCGACTTGGGAGCTTCCGGTTCTGCCCGATTTCGGTCTCCCGGCACCGCTGTTGATTTTTGCCTTCGTCGCCGTTCTCGCCGGAATTTTCCTGAATCGCACGATCTACGGCCGCTACCTTTTCGCTCTGGGAAACAACGAGCCGGCGGCCAGATTCAGCGGGATCAACACCAGCTTCATGACGGTCCTCGCTTACGTCATCTGCTCCGTTCTCGCGGGCCTTGCCGGGCTGCTGTTCAGCCTCGACAACAATGGCGGACAGCCTGTCGACTTCGGCAATTTCTACGAATTGTTCGGGATCGCTGCGGCCGTTCTCGGCGGGTGCAGTCTTCGCGGAGGCCAGGGGACGATCCTCGGCGTTGTGATCGGAACGGCTCTGATTCAGTTGCTGCGAAATATGATCAATCTGGTCTTTCCCAAATTCCAGAACATGGAATTCGCGATTATCGGTGTGGTGATTCTCGTGGGCGTGATCGCGGACGAAATTGCGCGTCAGACCGTGGCTCGCAAACGTCTTGCCCAACGCGCTACCTGAAAATATGAAAGTCGATTGGCGGAATTGGGAGCCGACGATTCGCGCGAATTTGCTTTTCGTCGTTGAAGACGGACGCGTACTTTTGATCCGGAAGAAACGCGGCTTAGGCGCGGGAAAAATTAACGGACCGGGCGGAAAACTCGATCCTGGGGAGACAGCGCTCGAATCCGCGTTGCGCGAGGTCGACGAGGAACTCTGCATTCAGGTCGAACCCAGCAGCTGCCAGGAAATGGGAGTGCTGCGATTTCAGTTCGTCGACGGCTTAGCCCTGCACTGCACGGTTTTCCGCGGTACACGCTACGCCGGAACGCCGACGGAAACCGACGAGGCGATTCCGCTCTGGTTCGCGCTCGACGAGATCCCGTACGACGAAATGTGGGCTGACGACCGGCACTGGCTCGGCCGCGCGCTCGACGGTCAACGCTTCAGTGGCGATTTCCTTTTCGACGATGAAAAGATGCTCGAAATGAACCTCGAGTGGCTCGCCTGATCGTCAACTCACGCGATGCGCGAGGATCGGCCGCAGTTTCTCAATCGTCTCAGCTGGCCAGATCGAGCGGTCGGTGATGATCGCCGAATCGAGAGCGGAATGCTCCGGCCAGGTCGGCTCAGTGGGAATTTTCTTCACGGCCTCAGCCACGATTTTCTTAGCGTTGTCGGCATTCGCCATGAGATGGCCGATGATCATCTCGACGGTCACATCTTCCTCTTCCTCGTGCCAGCAATCGTAGTCCGTGACCATCGCGAGCGTTGCCTGTGCGATCTCGGCTTCGCGAGCGAGTTTGGCCTCCGGCACGTTCGTCATGCCGATCAAATCGAAGCCAAGTTTGCGATTCGTCTGCGATTCCGCGCGCGTCGAAAACGCCGGCCCGTCCATGTTCACGTAAGTTCCGCCGTTGTGAACCGGCAGGCCCATTTCGCTGACCGTTTCGTGAAGAATCCCGCGCAAATCCGCGCTGATCGGATCGGCGAACATGATGTGAGCGACGATTCCGTTGCCGAAAAACGTGTTGTGCTCACGACGACTGGTGCGGTCGTAAAACTGGTCCGGCAGTACGATGTCGCGCGGTTTGTACTGCTCCTGGAGGCTGCCCACGGCGGTAACCGAAATTAGCCAACGGACGTTCAGCGAGCGCAACGCCCAGATGTTGGCTCGGTGGTTCAACTCGGTCGGCAGGAGGCGATGGCCTTTGCCGTGACGAGGAAGAAAGTAAACCTGCCGGCCGCCGAGCACGCCTTTGACGAATGCATCCGAGGGTGGCCCAAACGGTGTTTCGACCGTGATCTCCTCCGTGTTTTCGAGACCTTCGATCTGATAAAGTCCGCTGCCGCCGATGATGCCGATTGCTGGTTCGCTCATGCCGGGGAGTTCAACGCAAACCAGCAGCTGCTCAAGGAAATTTCCTGGCATCCTGGAGTGATCGGGAGAAAATTAAGAAAACTTAAGCATCCGCTTCTAACCTTCAAATCTCCCAGTGTACGAATCACCTCGCCGCAATCGACCTCGCTCTCGGGGAATCGTAACGACCCTTTTCATGATCGTGGTCGGGGTTGGGATCGCCTGGGTTTTCGTGGAGCGCGAAACGATCGTCAGCCGGATCCAGGAGCTGATGCGCGGCGGCGAATCGGGCGAAAACCCGCGACCGGAATACGCGTCGAGTTCGGAGAAAGCGGCAGCAGCTGCTGCGCGGACCAAGCCGGTTCTGGAGGCGGATATGAAAGGACTCGGGCTTCGTCTGGGCGATCCAATTTTCATCCGGATCTTCAAAGAAACTAACGAGTTGGAGGTCTGGGTGGAGAAGCCGGATCGCAGCGAATTCGAGCTCTACTCAGTCTACCGAATCTGCAAACGTTCGGGAACTCTCGGCCCAAAACGCAAACCGAATGACGGCCAGGCACCGGAAGGTTTCTATTTTATGATCCACCAGAATCTCGATCCGGCGAGCCGAAATCATCTGGCGTTGGATCTGGGATTTCCGAATCAGTTCGATCGCGCGCTGGGTCGCGAAGGAATCGCCACAATTCATGGCGGTTGCGAGGCCAGCAGCGGCTTCGCGATGACCGACAAAGTGATCGAGGACCTTTTCACCCTGGCAGCCGTGAGCCTCGAAAGCCCGCCGAATTTCTTCCACGTGCACTGCTTTCCATTCCGGATGACGGATGCCCGAATGGACCAAGCCGTCCAGGAAAACCCAAGCTTGATCAATTTCTGGGCGAACCTCAAAGAGGGCTTCGACTACTTCGAGATCGTTCGCCGCCCGCCGAACACGACGCTTCTGGACGGCGTCTACGTTTTTGAGTAGACTAGCCTCTAGCCAATGAAGACGGCCAACCCCAAATCAACTCGGAAGCGATGGCGAATCGCAATGGTTGTTGGTTTGGTGCTTTTTGTTCTTGGAACTTTGTATTGGGCGATCTTCCTCCGTCAGCAAACTTGGCTCCGACCCGCAGAGCAGGAAACGCCGATGCTGGTTTCTAGGCGGGAATCCCAATCCTCCTGGATAGAATCGGGCCCCGGCCTGAATGTCTCCCTGGTCGAATTCAATCCGATACCGGACGAGCTTGGAGTGTTCAACGTTCGGCATCCTGTGGTGGAAAATCCGCCTCGCAATATCACCGCCGTGATTCGCAACGACGATCCTCTCGATCCGCTGGCCGCAACTCTGTCGACCGGCGAGACGATTCGGTTTTCCTACGTCAAAACAACCTGGGAGCACGCTCCAGATGAAAAGCGGATCGCCTACGTTTCTGCGGGCGAGGACGAGCCGATGACCAGCCAGCAGCTGCTGAAGCACAACGTCTCCGAGCCTGCGGTCAAAATCGACAAGCGTCGCATTTCTTTTGGGATGGCGGGCCAGCTCGACTACCGGTTTGCGTTCCGCGCACCAGATTCGGCTGGGCGACATCGGCTGTTTCTCCGCGCGATAGACCAGAAGACTGGGCACACGGTTCACGGCCAGTACTCCAATGGTTACAAGGGTGCCGAGCCGGGTTGGATTCAGCAGGGTTTTCGATCCTACCATTGGCACGACGGACCGCTCACGATCGAGTTCGACATCGCGATCGGCGAACCCGAGACAGTCGAAATCGACATTGAAGACGTTGGCGAAACGGTTCAGCTCGCTCACGGAAGTCGCGTCCGGTATTTCGGCGCTGTGCCGGGTCGATGGAGCGGGCTCAACGGCAAACATGAAGGCGGAATCAGCACCCGTCGATGCACGGTAAACACGAAGGAGGCGAAGCGCTGGACCGCAGTGTTTCTTGCCTTCGAACATCCTGAGAACGCGTTCGCGGTGGAGGTCGCCGCGCTCGATCCGGATGGTGAAGTCCTGACTTTTGAGATCATCGACAGCATGCGTCTCGACTACTTTTCCCATGCCCAGCTCAAAATGCGCAAGGACCGGATCGACCGGCTCCGCTTCCGTTCCTACCCGATTGTCGATCGAGTCAGGTTCACGGTTCCGCGAGTCCCTGGCCTACCGAAATCGAATCGCGGCCTAACGAATCTCTGCGAAATCCGCATTCCGTATCTGCGTGTGAAAAAAGCCGACGAACTCTACAAGTTCATCAGCAGAACCGCTCACCTCAACACGGTCGATGTTGGCATGAAGATAAAATTCCCCGATGACTATTTTCCGAAGGAGTTTCACGATGTCTCGATCAACGAGATTCTCGTCGAGTTAGAGCAGTATTTCCCCGGCAAGTACGGCTTCAAAATCGTCAACGGCGTGGCCTTGGGTGAGGCGGAGGCACCTTGGTGGACAAGACGTTGGGAACGCGTTCGCGATTGGTTTTCCGACTGAGCAGCTGCTGGACAGGCTGAGGGCCCAAGTTTAGAGGAATCAGATGAAGATTTTTCGAATTCCGGCGTTGGTCGTGCTGTTCGGCTTTTTCCTCGCACAGTCTGCGTTTGCCGAACCCGAATGGCCGAGATTCCGCGGGCCGAACGGCGCGGGTGTCGTCGAAAGCGCCGATATTCCGGCGACCTGGGGCGACTCGGATTTTCTCTGGAAGACCGATCTGCCAGGCGTCGGTCACGGCTCGCCGGTGGTCGCGGGAGACCGGATTTTCGTGCTCTGCGCGGAGCTGGAAACGAGCAAGCGGATCGCGGTCTGCGTGAGCGCGAAGGATGGCTCGATCCTCTGGAAAAAGGAATACGAAACCGAGAAATTCAAGGGTCATCGAATGAATAGCCCGGCCTCGACCACGCCTGCTGTCGATGATGAGAATGTCTACTTCACCTGGGGAACGAAAGAGCGGCTCTCGGCGGTCGCGATCACGCACGACGGCGACGAAGTCTGGCAGGCTGACCTCGGCCCTGTCAAAGGCGGGCACGGGTTCGGCGCGTCGCCGATGGTTTACGGAAATCTTGTCGTGATCAACAACGATCAGGACGGCGAAAGCAGCCTGATCGCGCTCCACAAAGCCAGCGGCGAGAAGGCCTGGGAAATCCCGCGCAAGAGCCAGCGGCTTAGCTATTCGGTCCCCGTCGTTAAGCCGACTCCGGACGGCGACGTCTTGGTTTTCACGAACTGGCAGCACGGTTTCACCGCCGTCGATCCCGCCAGCGGCAAGGTCCTGAGCGAGGCGAGCGTCTTCAATCTCGACACGAATGAACGCGCGATCAGCTCGCCGATTCTCGCCGGCGATCTCATCATCGGCGCCTGCGGATTCACGAACGAGCCGAAGCACGCCGTCGCGATGAAATACGAAGGCGGCAAGCTCGAAGAAGTCTGGCGGATCGAGCGCAACGTCCCGCACATCCCGAGCATGATCGTGATCGGCGAACGCGTCTTCTTCTGGGAAGACAAAGGCATCGGCACCTGTGTGAATCACCAGACTGGCGAGGTGATCTGGCGCGAGCGGATCGGCGGGGCGACGTTTTTCGGATCGCCCGTGAGCGATGGGGAGAAGATTTTCTGCGCGGACGCGGACGGCGTGGTTGTCGTTCTCGCGGCGAGCGATGAGTTCAAGGAACTCGGTCGGACGGAGCTCGGCGAGACCTGTCGCTCGACCCCGGCGATCGCGCATGGGAATCTCTACGTCCGGACGTTTCAGCAGCTGCTGGCGGTGAAGGGGCGCTGATCATAACGGCGGCCTTGGGCGGCGGCTGCGGAGACCCTTTTTTAACGTTCGAAGTTCCATCCTGACGAATTTTCGACCGCGAAGGGACGGGAGACGCGTGATGGGGAAGGCGGGTCGACGACTTCGATCGGCTGAGGGCGCAAAGAGGGAGACTGGACGTCCACGTCCGTTGAGGCAGGTCGACCGGAAGCGGACGTGGACGTCCGGTCTACTTTTTCGCGACTCCTTGGCGATCTGAAATGCCTTTGCTTTTTGGCGAAACGCTCGCCAGTTCCGCTCTGTGAAAAAGCTTCTCCTTGCCCTGCTCCTCTACAGCGGGATCGCGTCCGCTCAGCATCATCCTAACATTCTGCTCATCATGACCGATGACATGGGTTACTGGGACACGGGCATTTCTGGCAATCCTCACATCGACACGCCGAGTCTCGACCAGCTGGCGCGCGATGGGGTTCAGTTTACGCGGTTTCACGCGGCGTCGGTCTGCGCGCCGACGCGGGCGGGGGTGATGACGGGGCGCTACTATCTCAGGACTGGGCTCTACAACACGCGATTCGGCGGCGACACCCTTGGGAAGGATGAATCGACGATTGCTGATGCTCTGCGAGCAAACGGCTATCGGACGGGTTTGTTCGGCAAGTGGCATCTGGGCAAGTATTCCGGTTACCAGCCACAACAACGCGGGTTTGAAGAGTTTTTCGGGCACTATCACGGCCACATCGAGCGGTATGAGAATCCCGATCAGGTCGTTCACAACGGCGAGCCGGTCGAGACGCGTGGTTACGTCAGCGAGCTGTTCGCGGACGCGGCGATGGATTTCATGGGGGCGAGTCAGGCGGCGGAGAAGCCGTTTTTCTGCTTTCTCTCGTTCAACGCGCCGCACTCGCCGTGGACGCTCGACACGTCGCACGCGCACCAGGCAGAGGGCGACAAGTTGTTGGAGAAATATCTCGAACGCGGCCTGCCGATTCGCGAGGCCCGGATTTACGCGTTAGTCGAGCGGGTCGACCAGAATGTGGGGCGCGTGTCAGGATTTCTGGAGGAGTCAGGGCTTGCGGAAAACACGGCGGTCTTTTTCATGAGCGACAACGGCGGGGTGAGCAAATTCTGGAAGGGCGGGCTGAACGGAAACAAGGCGAGTTCTTACGAAGGCGGGACGCGCAGCCCGCTTTTCGCGAAATATCCGGGGCGATTTCCAGCAGGCGGAGTCGTGACGGCGCAGACATCTCACGTGGATCTTTTCATGACGTTCGTGAATCTCGCGGGGATGAAAATGGAGTTGGATCGGCCGATGGACGGGAAGTCGCTCCTGCCGCTGCTCTACGCGGGCAAGGGCGAGCATCATCACGAATACGTCTACCACACTTGGGATCGCTATTTTCCGAATCCAGACAACCGCTGGGCGATCAGCGATGAGCGTTGGAAGCTGCTTTGTCAGGTCGGAACCGGGGTGAAGGGCGAGCGGAAAAACTGGCGGCTGTTCGATCTCCAGAATGATCCGGGTGAGTCGAAGAATCTGGTCGGCGAGCACCCGGAAATCGTCGAACGACTGCGGACGGAATTCGTTCGCTGGTTTGACGAAGTGACCGACGGCGTGACCTACGCGCCGGCTCCGATTCCGGTCGGCGATCCGGCGGAAAACCCGGTCGAGATCCAGCCGAGCTGGGCAAAGTGGGAAGGCAAGAACATCGAGTACGTGTTCGAGGGATACGATTGGGACACGATCGAAGGTTGGCGCGATGCGGGCGAAAAAGCGACGTGGAATCTGGATGTGGTGAAGGGCGGTGTTTACGAAATCGAGCTTGAGTACGGCTGCCGTCCAGCAGATGCGGGCGGGCTTCTGACGATCGATGTTGGCGAGAATCAGATCCAGTTTCGGCCTACCGCAACGCCCACGGCGAACGTTTTCAAGCGCGTAAAAATCGGCGAGGTCGAGCTTCAAGCCGGTGAGCAGCTGCTGACGGCGGAGTGCCACGAGGCTGCCGGCACCGAGCTGATGCGGCTGAACAAAATCTGGCTGAGACGCCGTTGACCGAAGACGGACTGAGCCGTTGACAACGAGGTGATCCCACCCATTGTAAGGCCCGCATCGCTAAACCCGACTATTCCGATCAAGAATTAGGAATTATCGAGAAAATGGCTACTACCGCGAAAAAATCAGGATCCAATACGAAAGCCGAGGCAACTAAGAAAGCTGCGGTGAAGCGGAAGCGCGTGGCCAAATCGGACGCGACTTCTGCAAAATCAATCGATCTCAATGCGGCGATGTCGAAGTTGGAGAACGTCAGCGCGGAGGAACGAGTTGCTTGGACGGTTGAGAATTTCGGCGAGGGGAAGGTGGTGCTTTCGTCGAGCTTCGGAGCGCAGTCGGCGGTGCTTTTGCACATGGCGACGGTTCAGTCGCCGCGGATTCCGGTGGTGTTGATCGATACGGGTTACCTTTTTCCTGAGACTTACGGTTTCGTCGATGAGTTGACGAAACGGCTTGATCTCAATCTCAAGATTCACCGAGCCGATCTCAGCCCCGCCTGGCAGGAGGCGCGGTTCGGAAAACTGTGGGAGCAGGGCGTCAAAGGGATCGAAAAGTACAACGATCTGAACAAGGTCAAGCCGATGGCTGAGGCGTTCAAGGATCTGAAAGCTCGGGCGTGGATTTCAGGCGTTCGGGGGCAGCAAAGTTCAACTCGCAAGGAGCTGAAAGTGCTGGCGCTCAAGGATGGTTTGCTCCGGGTCCACCCGATCATCGACTGGTCTGACGCGGATGTTCATCGCTATCTGACGGAGCACGATCTGCCGTATCATCCGCTCTGGGAAAAGGGCTATATTTCGATCGGCGATCATCACACGTCGCACAAAATCACGGACCTGAGTGAAGCCGAGCAGGCGCGGTTTTTCGGACTGAAACGCGAGTGCGGTTTGCACGAAAACACCGAAGCGGTTTCGGAGACGGGAGCCGATTTCATCATCTGATCATGAGCGATTCACAGGAGCACATTCACCCGGTTTTTGATCGCATGTTAGGGCGTGGGCCGAAGGAGCAGATGCTGAAGCAACGCGGGCTTGTCGTCTGGCTTTACGGCTTATCTGGATCGGGGAAATCGACCCTCGCGATCGCGCTTGAGCAGAAGCTTCATGAGAAGGGCGTGTTCACGCAGGTTCTGGACGGCGACAACATTCGATCGGGTTTAAACAAGAATCTCGGCTTCAGCGACGAGGATCGAAAAGAGAACATTCGGCGCATCGCGGAGGTCGCGAAACTCTTCGCTAACGCAGGAGTCGTGACGCTCGCGAGTTTCATCACGCCAATGACCGAGCTTCGTGAGCAGGCGCGCGAGATCGTCGGTGCGGACGACTTCATCGAGGTCTACGTTAGAGCTAGTTTCGAGACCTGCGCCGAGCGCGATCCAAAAGGCCTCTACGCCAAAGCCGCCGCTGGCGAGGTGAAGCAGTTTACGGGCAAAGATTCCGGGTTTGAAGAACCCGAGACGCCCGATCTCCTGATCGATACCGAAGGCGCGAGCATCGACGATTCGCTCCAGCAGCTGCTGGCGGCGGTCGAGCCTCGCATTGGCAAAAACTGAAGATTTTCAAATGCACACGTACAACGTAACTCACCTCAAACAGCTCGAATCCGAAGCAATCTACGTGCTTCGCGAAACGGCCGCGCAATTTGAGAAACCGGCGCTGCTTTTTTCTGGCGGCAAGGACTCGATTGTGATGGCTCATCTCGCAAGGAAGGCTTTTCACCCAGCGAAATTGCCGTTCCCGCTCGTCCACGTCGACACGGGGCACAACTTCGAGGAAACCATGAAATACCGCGATGAATTCGTCGCGGAAATCGGTGCTCGGCTTGTGGTCGGCAGCGTCCAGAAATCGATCGATGACGGCCAGGTCCAGGAAGAGAAAGGCCCTAACGCTAGCAGAAACCGGCTTCAGACGACGACGTTGTTGGCGACCCTGGAAGAGAACAAATACGACGCGGCGCTCGGTGGCGGCCGACGCGATGAGGAGAAGGCCCGGGCGAAGGAGCGCTTCTTTTCGCACCGCGATGATTTCGGTCAGTGGGACCCGAAAAACCAGCGACCGGAGCTCTGGAATATTTTCAACGGCCGCAAATTGCACGGCGAACATTTCCGCGTTTTCCCGCTGAGCAACTGGACGGAAATGGACATTTGGCAATACATCAAGCAGGAGGAAATCCCGCTGCCGAGTCTCTATTTTGCGCACGAACGCGAGGTTGTTTTTCGCGGAGGATCCTACCTCGCGAACACGGATTTCATCGCGCTTCAAGGCGCCGAAAAATGGGAGACGAAGCAGATTCGATTTCGAACGATCGGCGATGCGACTTGCACTGGAGCGGTCGAATCAGACGCCGACACTGTGGACAAAATCATCGACGAGGTAGCAGCTGCTCGTCAGACCGAACGCGGCACGCGAGCCGATGACAAGCGAAGCGAGACTGCGATGGAAGACCGTAAAAAGGAAGGATACTTTTAAGATGAGCGACACCGAAGGATATTTAGATATGGACCTTCTGCGGTTTACGACTGCAGGCAGCGTTGACGACGGCAAATCGACTTTGATTGGTCGGCTGCTTTACGATTCGAAAGCGATTTTCGAGGATCAACTCGACGCGATCGAGCGCGTTTCTCAGCAACGTGGGGACGGCAATATGGACCTCGCTCTCTTGACCGACGGCCTTCGCGCCGAACGTGAGCAGGGGATCACGATCGACGTCGCCTACCGCTATTTTGCGACGCCGAAACGGAAGTTCATCATCGCGGACACGCCAGGGCATATCCAGTACACCCGAAACATGGTCACGGGCGCTTCGACTGCGGATTTGGCGATCGTGTTAGTCGACGCGAGACACGGCGTGATCGAGCAGACCTGTCGGCACGCGTTCATCGCAAGTCTGCTTCGGATTCAGCACGTCGTGGTCTGCATCAACAAGATGGACCTCGTCGATTGGAGCGAAGAATCGTTCACGAAGATTAAAGCTGACTTCGAGGATTTCGCCTCGCGGTTGGAGAATCTCGTCGAGGTCACTTTCATCCCGATTTCCGCGCTCAAGGGCGACAACGTGGTCGATAAATCCGAGAACATGCCTTGGTATCAGGGCTCGACTTTGCTCTATCACCTCGAAACGGTTTACATCGGCGGGGGCGAAAATCACATCGATGCGCGGTTCCCGGTTCAGTGGGTGATTCGGCCGCAAAGCGATCAGCATCACGATTTTCGTGGTTACGCCGGTCGGGTAGCCGGTGGCGTTTTCAAGCCTGGCGACGACGTGACGATTCTGCCTTCAGGTTTCAATTCGAAGGTCAAAACGATCGAGTCGTTTAACGATCAGCTCGAAGAAGCTTTCGCGCCCCTTTCGGTCACGATGACGTTGGAAGACGATGTCGACGTCAGTCGCGGTGATATGATCGTTAAGCCAAATAATCAGCCGGAAGCCGCTCAGGACATCGACGCGATGATCTGTTGGTTCTCGGATTCGAAAAAGCTGCAAACTCGAGGAAAGTACGTCCTGCGGCACACGACGAAGGAGGTCAAGGCGATCGTGAAAGAGGTTCGTTATAAAGTGAACATCAACACGTTGCACAAAGTTGAAGACGACCTCGAATTCAGTCTGAATGACATCGGTCGGATCTCGTTGAGGACTTCATCGCCGCTGTTTTACGACCATTATCGGCGTAACCGGAACACTGGAAGTTTCGTGCTGATCGACGAAGGAACGAACGAAACGGTCGCCGCCGGAATGATCATGTAGCTGGTTTTTCTGAAAATTCGGACTGGCGACGATGGAAAGTCTGGCTTTTAGCGTCACTTCTACTATTCTGCCCTCAGAAGATGATACGCTGGAGCGCCATTTTTTTCCTTGGATTCGCAGTCGCGACTGCATCGGCTGAGCCGAGATTCAACACCGTCGTGATCGATCCGGGTCACGGCGGAATGGACTCGGGCGCGGTCTGGTACGGCGTCCAGGAAAAGACTCTGACCCTGCCGGTCTCCAAAATGCTTCGCGAGCAGCTGCTGGCTCGAGGCGTGAAGAATGTGGTCATGACTCGTGAGAAGGACGTGATCATGGGGCTTTCCGAACGGGCCGAATTTTCCAACAAACATGACCGGCCGATTTTCGTTTCGATGCACTTCAACGCGAATCTTACCACGAGCGTTACCGGAATTGAAATCTACGCGATGCCGCGCTCTGTGGACGGAAAATCTCTCGCCGAATCGATTGGCGGCCCGCTCGAGGCGTTGGGACGGCGATGGCTCGGAGTGAAAACGAACAATCTCAAGGTCCTTCGCGCGACGAATCATCCGGCTGTGGTGATCGAAGGCGGATTTCTCTCCAATCGCGGCGAAAACTGGCTGATCCGAACGGAGAAATATCAGCGAAAACTGACCGCAGCCATCGCCGAGGGAATTGTAGCCTGGCGGGATTCTCGCCCTCCAGAGACAGTCGTGGCGAAGATTGATCCGCCCAAGGCCCAAGCTCCAAAACTCACGCCCGTTCCGCCGGAAGCGCTCCCTTCACCGAGGCCTTCTCCTTCGCCGGCTCCGACACCAGCTCCAAAACCGGAGCCTACCGCTGTCGCTGTGACTGATTTTCGCGTCCAATTTGGCGCGTTTTCGCAGCAAGAATTTGCGGCAACCTTGAAGGATGATTTGAAGGGCAAGGGGATCGAAGTAGTGATCTTGAAGCGCCAGGGTCAGACGAAAGTTTTTCACCGAGTCGTCAGCACGCGAACATTTGCGGATGCGAATTCGGCAGACCGCTGGGCGCAGCTCTTGGTCAGAGAGCAGGGAGTTAAGACGACAGCGGTTACGCGTTAGTCTGATTCTTAGCAGTCGCGTTTCCATCGCCCGAATCAGGGCAGTTCCAGGCGCGAGAATCGCATTGGCAAGTCCCCTTTGCCAACGCACCTTTGACTGATCATGGATCATGAGTGAAAATCAGGAAGCGGGGCCTTTGAATCGATTGACGGAAGAGGAGATCGCTCATCTCCTTCGAGGCTTTTCTGATTCGACCATTTCCAGCGCTCAAGGGCTTCGAGTGGGATCTGACGAGACGAGTCTTGAAGCCTGCCTTTTTGGGATCCTCGCCTTTTATCTTCCGCCCGGCACGAAGCCGCCGGAAACGCAGCCTTCAGGGGAAACCCGGCTTCGCGACGACCTTGGGTTGGACTCGTTGTCACTGGCGGAGGCGATGTTTAAGATCGAGGAGCTGTTCGATGTTCTCGTAGATAATTCAGAAATTGCCGAGGTGCACACACTTGCCGATGCGCGGCGTTTGCTGGTGGAGAAACTCGAAAAACCGGATGGATAGAGTCGTCGTTACCGGGATCGGATTCGCGTCCAGCATTGGCGTTGGAAGGGAGGCGGTCTTGTCGAGTTTGCTCGAGCTCCGGCATGGGTTTTCCCGCAGACAACTCGCTGGCGAAGGAATCGGGCCAGAGCTTGTCTGTGGTTCGGTTGACGGTTTTGATGTGGCGAGCGGCGAGAGTCGCGACTGGATTTTTCCGGGTTCTGAGAAATACGATTCCAGCTTCCTCCGAGGCTTGCCGCCGCACGGCCCCTTTGCGCTAACCGCTTTGGAAGAGGCGATGAGTCAGGCGAGTCTCGACCACGCTGAGGTCAAGGATGGCAGGACCGGACTTTTTTGTGCTTCACCTGGATCGCCAGGCATGATTCATCATCGTCTTAAGCGGATGGAGGCCGCGAATTGGCAGCGCGCGGATCCGATGGGCGTGGTTAGTTCGGTTCCGGGGACCCTGAATTTCAACCTCGCTTCTCATTACGGAATCACCGGCGCGAATTGCGGATTCGTCTCAGCATGCACGTCTTCGAGCCACGCAATCGGTTACGCCTTTGATGAGATCGCGCTCGGCCGTCAGCAGACGATGCTGGTCGTCGCAGCCGAAGACGGAGACGCCGCGACGATTCTTCCCTTTCTCGGAATGCGGGCGTTGTCGACGAATCCGGATCCAGGAACCGCCAGCCGACCGTTCGATTGCAAGCGCGATGGTTTTGTCGGGACCGGCGGGGCTGCAGCGCTCATTCTGGAGTCGGCGGAATCGGCTAAGCAGCGAGGCGCGACCGTGCTTGCTGAAATTCTAGCCTGGGCGCAGGCATCGGACGGCTACAGCGTGGCTGCACCACATCCGGAAGGAAAAGGCATCCGAACCGCGATGGAGCGCTGCCTCGCCGCGGCAAAAGTGGAAGCGGCGTCGATCGATTGGATCAACGTCCACGCAACTTCGACGCCAGCGGGCGACCGTGCGGAGGCGCTTGCGTTGAAGTCTCTCGGATTCGCTAACGAAGGTATTGAGACGCTCGTTTCCAGCACGAAAGGCCTGACGGGCCATGGGCTTTCTTATGCAGGTGCCTTGGAAGCTGCGATCTGTGTCCTCAGCCTCAACAACGGCATCGTTCCAGGAAATTCTGCGCTCACCGAGCCCGATCCGGTCTGCGAAGGGCTCAACCTGCCGACCCTGACCGAACACAAAAACCCTAACCTCGTTCTCAACAACAGCAGCGGCTTCGGCGGCTCAAACATTTGCCATCTTTTCGCTCAACCCTGACATTCACACCAAATAACCTATGCGTGATTCCATTGTTTCCAATATGTTCGCCATCGCCTGGATCGGCATGCTACTCGGGGTGCTCTCCGGCGCGCTGATCGGCTTGTTCTTCCACCGCGAAGACTGGATGGGCGGCTACAACAGCTTTCGACGACGGCTGACTCGGCTCGGGCACATTTCGTTTTTCGGGCTCGGCTTCATCAACTTCTTCTTCGCCATCAGCCATCACATCGCGGGCATCCAAGGCTCCCTTGCGTTCCCGGCGGCGATCGCCTTCACCATCGGCGCGGCCTCGATGCCGACCTGCTGTTTTCTCTGCGCCTGGCGGAAACCGTTCCGTCATTTTTTCTTCATTCCGGTTACCAGCGTGGCCGCCGGAATCGTCCTGACACTGGTCGGCTGGCCCTGGCAGCTGCTGGATTGAAATCCTAACCGAATCACCATGAAACTTGGCCTGATCGCAATGAGCGGCGTCCGCTGCTACAACAAGGAGTTGATGGACTACGGGCTCACGCTTCCTGGTTTCATGGAGCGCAGCAAAGTCATCGCGTCTCTGCCGAGTCTCGGGCTTTTAACACTCGCCGGGATGACGCCGGACGACATCGAGATCGGCTACGTTGAAGTTCCCGATCCGGACTCGCTCGGAGACAGCCTTCCGGGTGATTTTGACGTGGTCGCGATCTCGAGCTTCTCCTCGATGATCAAAGACGCCTACGCGATCGCCGATCGATATCGAGCTGCCGGCACGACCGTGATCCTGGGCGGACTCCACGTAACGCTGATGCCGGACGAGGCCGCGAAGCACGCGGACGTGATCCTCATCGGCGAGGCTGAAGTCATTTGGAAGGACATCATCGAGGATCTCCGGCACGGAAAAGCTAAGCCGCGATACGACGCTCGCGGAAACACTTTCGACTTCGCTGGCTCACCGATGCCGCGGTTCGATTTGCTCGATATCAATCAATACAATCGCCTGACGGTTCAAACGCAGCGGGGCTGCCCCTTCAGCTGTGAATTCTGCGCGGCGTCAATCCGGCTCAACCCGAAATTCCGGACGAAGCCGATTGATCGCGTCATCGCCGAGATTCACGCGATCAAGGAAATTTGGGCGCATCCGTTTATCGAGTTTGCCGACGACAACACCTTCGCCAACAAACGTCACGGGCTCGCGCTCGCCGAAGCCCTCGCTGGTGAAGGCATCCGATGGTTTACCGAGACCGATATCTCGGTTGCCGACAGTCCTGAGCTGCTCAAGGCGTTGGCTCGCAGTGGCTGCGCGCAGATTCTGATCGGTCTGGAAAGTCCCCAGAGCAACGCTCTCGCGGGCGTCGAGCAGAGGGGCAACTGGAAGGAAAAGCAGGTCGATCGCTACAAAGACGCGATCAAACGAATCCAGGATGCGGGCGTGACGGTGAACGGCTGCTTCGTTCTCGGTCTCGACAACAGCGACGAAAGTTCCTTCGATGCGATCTACGATTTCGTCGAGGAAACCGGGCTCTACGAAGTCCAGGTAACGCTGATGACTGCGTTTCCGGGAACTCCGCTCTATCATCGTTTGCTTGAAGAAGGCCGAATTCTCCAAGACGGAGCGTGGGAGCTTTGCACGCTGTTCGATGTCAATTTTCAGCCGAAAAACATGAGCGTCGAGCAGTTGGAAACCGGTTTTCGTGAACTCGTCGGTCGAATCTACGATGAAGATTTTATCGATCGCCGACGTCGGCGTTTCCTGAAGCGACGGAATGAGATTCGGCAGGAAGAAGCGCTCGCCGCAGGTGGTTAGGATGATGAAGACCTCGCCCTACATCTCCGCAGTGATTCGCTGCCGGCTGTGGGTTCTGGCGATCTGGGCCGCCGTCGTTGTCTCGTCGACGATCGTCTACGTTTCCAATTTCCGGATCGACAATTCGGTCGCGATCTGGTTTCTCGAAGACGACCCCGAACTCGAGCTCTACCGAACCCACAATTCCGAGTTCGGCGAGCAGGAATGGACTTACGTCTGGCTGCGCGGCGAATCGGTTTTTTCTACGGAGTTTCTCCGCGATTTACGCCTTTTGAGTGACCGGATCAAATCCCACGAAGACGTAACGCGGGTGCTGTCGCTTGCCGAAATCGAGGTCACCGACATCAACGAACTTCGACGGATGACCAAGGGCAACCCACGATTCGAAGGCCGGCTGCTATCGCGGGGCGACGACCGCTTTACGATCCTGGCCATGCGGAACGCCAATCGCATTTACGCGATCGACACCTACCGAATTCAGCTGATCAACGAAATCCGCGAGGCGGCTGGCTCCTACCCGGAAATCCTCGATTTCGGGATCGTCGGCACGACCGTAATCAACTCCGAACTCAACCGCGCGGCCAAGCGCGACATGCTGATTTACTACGCGCTGATCGCCGTTTTCGTGCTCATCGGCGGCGGCCTGACGCTCAGGCGTGCTCGAGATCTTGTGACGCTCTGCGCTGTCGTGCTCGGCGCGATTCTTCCGATCATGGGATGCATCGCCGCGCTGAACCTACCCTTCAACCTGATGACCGTGATGTTGCCGACGCTTCTGGTTACCGTCAGCGTCTCCTACCTGATTCACTTCATCAGCGAATTCCACGCCAATCGAGCCGAGCGCCTCGACACAGCGGCTGCGATCTCCGCCACTTTCAAACGACTCCTGCGACCAGGGCTTTGGACTTCGGTTACCACCGCGATCGGCTTTTCCTCGCTCATCCTGAGTCCCGTTGCGCCGATCCGGCATATCGGGATTTTCGCGGCCCTCGGGATTGGCGTTGCCTGGCTCAACACGATCACCGTCGCGCCTGCGTTGCTGAGTTTTCTATGGCCAACCGTGTCAGCAGCTGCTGACGAGCCAAAACAGAAAAGCGGACGGCTGCTTAGCTGGCTGGAGCGCCCGCATGCGGGCCTGGCGCTGCTGCTTGGAAGCGCGATGATCGCAGGAGGAGCCGGATTGGTCTGGCTAAAGGCGGACACCGATTACGTGAAATTTTTCCGACCCGGAAGCACGGTTCGCAGCGATTACGATCAGTTGAGCAAGCTAGGAATGCCCAGCTCGTACCTGACCGTGACCGTCAAACTCGCCGAAGGCTCGAAATTTGCCGACCTCGAGCGGCACCAAGCGATGCGGAGCTTTGAGAAATCGCTTCGGTCACTTCCGGGCGTTCTTGATGTCCTGAGTCTCGATGAAGTCGTCGTGCGGTTCGCCTCTGTAAACGGCGGCGCGAATGCTTTGGAGCGGATCTTGGTGATGGCCGAATCAGGCGAGCTGGACGGAACAGACGAGTTCCTTTCCGAGGACGGTCGCCGCCTCCAGTTGCGCGTGATGACCGGGCCGATGAGCACCCGCGATATCAACCGGTTCCGTCATCATCTCGAAAGGCGGGTCGGCCCTGCTGGATCGGAGGTCGCTCTGTTAGGAACGAATGTGCTCTGGGCGAACATGGACGCCCACGTCATTCGAACTCAGATGTTGTCCATCGGCTTCACTGCGGTGGCCGTGTTAGTCCTTTTGCCGCTGGTGTTTCGCTCGCTCGTTCTCGGTGTGATGGGCTTTGTCGTCAGCTTCGTCCCGGTCCTTTGCACGCTCGGGCTGATGGGCTGGCTCGGCCTTCCGGTGAACATCGCGACCTGCATCCTCGGCGGAGTCGTGATCGGGCTCGCGGTCGACGACACGATTTACTTTCTGACGCGGGTTCGCGATGGGCTCGCCTCGGGTCTCGCAGTTGACGGGGCTGTGCGGCGAGCAACCTGGACAACCGGGCGCGCGATGATCAAAACCTCGCTCATTCTGACCGGCGGTTTTCTCACGATGACGGCCTCAGACTTCATGCCGAGCGTTTACTTCGGAGTCTTCTTCGCCTTCAGCATCCTGGTGGCGCTGCTGGCGGATCTGATTGTGCTGCCGGTTCTTCTCCGGATTGCGCAACCGCTTTTGAGGTAGCCGAGCCAGCAGCTGCTGACGAAATCAGGCTCCAACAGGCGCGCCTTCGAGACCGCCGGGAAACTCGTCGTCTTCCTCATCGCTGACAGGATCCGAATGAGAAGACGACGGGTCCATGTCGACCGGAAGTGCGGGTGGCAGCGGTGCGCTCGGCGGATTTTGCATCTCGCCGAATTCCATGATTTCGCGAATCTGCGAACCGTCGAGCGTTTCGAATTCAAGCAACGCCTGCGCAATCGTGTCGAGCTCCGTGCGATGCTCCAGAAGCATCTTCTTCGCCGTTGCGTAGGCTTCGTCGATGAAGCGTTTCACCTCCTGATCGATTTTCTGTGCGGTGTCTTCGCTGTAATTTCTATCCTGAGAAAAATCGCGAGCGAGAAAGACATGCTCCTGATTATTTCCGTATTCGACCATGCCGAGCGCATCGCTCATTCCCCATTCGCAGACCATTTTGCGTGCCTGGCCGGTGGCCATTTTGATGTCGCCGCTCGCTCCGCTGGTGACGTCGCCAAACACGATTTCCTCAGCCACCCGGCCGCCCATCGCGACGATCAGGTTGTCGAGCATTTCGTTCCTGCGCATGTTGTATTTGTCCTCGGCCGGCAACCACATCGTGGAGCCGAGCGATGGACCGCGCGGAATGATCGTGACTTTGTGAAGCGGCTCGGTGTTCTCCAGTTTTTCAACCAGAATTGCGTGACCAGCTTCGTGGTAAGCCGTCGTGCCCTTTTCCTTTTCGCTGATCGCGAGGCTGCGGCGCTCACGGCCCCAACGGACTTTGTCGCGTGCTTCTTCGAGCTGAGCAGTCTGGACAGACTTCATGCTTTGGCTTGCGGCGAGCAGCGCAGCTTCGTTGATCAGGTTAGCAAGTTCCGCACCGGAGAAGCCGGGTGTGCCCCTCGCGATCAGGCCGAGATCAACTTCTTTACCCAGCTTAATCTTCTTGGCATGGACCTTCAAAATCGCCTCGCGGCCCTTCACGTCGGGCAGGTTCACGGTGATTTGCCGATCGAAACGGCCCGGGCGCAACAACGCGGGGTCGAGCACATCTGGCCGGTTGGTCGCCGCAATAATGATGACGCCTTCCTGAGTGTCGAAGCCGTCCATCTCGACGAGCAACGCATTCAAAGTCTGCTCGCGTTCATCGTGTCCGCCGCCCATCCCGTGACCGCGGTGACGACCGACAGCGTCGATTTCGTCGATGAAAATGATGCAGGGAGCGTTCTTTTTGCCCTGCTCGAACATGTCGCGAACCCGCGAGGCACCGACGCCGACGAACATCTCGACAAAGTCAGAACCGCTGATCGTAAAGAACGGCACGTCCGCTTCACCAGCGATCGCGCGGGCCAGCAAAGTCTTGCCAGTTCCGGGTGAGCCGACCATGAGGACGCCCTTCGGGATCCGACCGCCGAGGCGCTGAAATTTCTTCGGATCCTTGAGAAATTCGACGATTTCAAAGACCTCTTCCTTGGCTTCCTCGACACCGGCGACGTTTTTGAACGTGATCTTGTTTTTGTCGAGCGACATCATCTTGGCCTTGCTCTTGCCGAAGCTCATCGCCCCGCGGCCGGACATTTTCATCTGATGGCGGAACAGGAAATAGAGAATCAAGAGGATCAGGACGATCGGCATGAAAGTGAAGATGATCGCCGGGCCGTAGCTGTTATCGACTTCATCGACGAGGTAGTCGTAGAGATTCGATTCGTCAGATTCCGTAACTCCATACGATTTGGATTCTTTCAGAAGCTCGTAGAGATTCTTCTCAGCTTCGGTCGTCAGGTGAACCATCGCCGTGAACGACTCGTACTCTTCGGGCTTGGCGTTTTTCTTTACGCCATCAGGAACGAAGGTGCCCGTGATGTAGGACTTGGCGCTTCCATCGGTCTTTCGAAGGACCAGCGGGTACTGCTCGATGTCCGCGACGATCAAACCTTCTTTGGCGAGGGCCTTGAATTTTGCAGAGCCGATTTTGTTGCCGCCGAAGCCGCCGCCGATCTGGCTGAAAAACGCGAGACCGATCAGCATGGAGGCGATCAAGAGCAGCATCATGCCGCGCCAGTTGAAGCCGCCACCTCCTTCTGGTGGCTGATTGCCATTTCCTCCGTTCGGGTTTCTTGGCGGTTGATTGGGTTCCTGAGACATCTGTTTTAGACGAAAAGTGTGGGAGGAAATTAATCCGGAGCCCCATCCAGCTTCAAAGGGGGCGAGCCCGCAATGAACCTGCGATTGCTGTCTAATTCAAGAAGAACTCTCCCAATTGGAGGCATCGCGTTTTTGTGGAGCCAGCAGCTGCTGGCAGTCAGCGAAAAAGGGGAATGAGGCTGCCGGGACCGCCGATGTGCTCGAAATCGATGAAATTGATCAGCGCTTCCGTGGGCGAGTCCATCCCATACGAAGTCCGAAGCTTCTCCATCAGTTCGACATCTTCTCCTGAACTCAGATTGTTCACATCAACATAAAACCGCTTCGCCGATCGAATATCGTTTCCAAATTCTTTCGGGACGAAGTGACCGGAAATTCGAAAACTCAGTTCCGAGGCGTCAAAAACCTGGATCTTTAGACGCTTGCTGTAATTTGCGACGATTCGCCGATTTTCGATCAATTCGATTAACTCGGCCATACTGACTTCCTCGCCCTCTTGCTCTGCTGCGAAAAAATAGTAAAACCCGACGCCAACCCCGCTCATCGCCACCAAAAGCAGGACGCCGATCCAGCGTGAGAGATTCTTACGTGACGAGTTCGCCATCGCTCAATTCAGGCTCGGATCATCCGGCATGTCGGCCGCCAATCGATGAATCGGACTGACATCGCGAATCAATTTCCCCCAGAGCCCGACGTCCAGCCGGTCTTCCTGGACGAGTTCGCGCATCGGCGGTTTCACGACCCATGCCTTCTGATCGAGCTCACCCTCAAGCTGGCCTTCGCTCCAGCCCGAGTAGCCGACAAACGCCCGGACCGAAAATCCCTCCTTCACGTGCCGCACGGCTTCCTGAGCAGAAAGATGGGTCTCGAATTGCAGCTTCCCGTCTGCCTCGTTCCAGCCCAAAGAGCCGAAAGTCAGGTGCTCCTGGCTGACTGGACCGCCGATGTAAGCCGGGACGTCGGCGAGTTCCGTAAAATCCGATTTCTTCAGGAGCTCGGAAACCGTTTTCTCGAGCGGTCGATTCAAAATGTAGCCGATCGCGCCGTCCTTCGCGTGGTGGTTGGTCAAAAGCAGAACCGTTCGCCGAAAAGTAGCTTCGGTGAGCGATGGGGCGGCAAGAAGGACTTTGCCGCGCAGCGAATCGTCGGAATCTGGAGTGTCGAAAGTCATCTGAAGAACGAAGTGGCTTTACAACGAAAAGGCCGGGTGTTCCCAATACTTTGCACCAGACAAAGCCGCCAGGGCAAGAACTCTCTCAATCACAGAAAATTATGCAGGAATTAACCGATCACGTCTCAAACGGAGGGGAGCTGAGCCTCGACCAGATCGAATCAGCCGCCCAGCAGCTGCTGGACGAAGCGGCCGACATCGCGGCGAAGGCTGATTTTCTCAAGGCGTTCGCGGCGCGAGGGGAATCGCCGGCGGAAATCGCGGGATTCGTGGACGCGTTCCTGAAGCGCGCGGTCGATCCGGGTTTGAGCGCGGCAGACGTCGATGGGCCGCTTCTCGATGTCTGCGGGACGGGCGGCGACAAACTGAATCTCTTCAACGTTTCGACGACCTGCATTTTCGTCCTCGCTGCCGCCGGGATCGCTGTGGTGAAGCACGGAAATCGCGGAATCACCTCGAAAAGCGGTGGAGCCGACGTGCTCGAAGCGCTTGGAATCCGGATCGATCTGCCGCCGGACGAATTCGCCGCTTGCGTCAAAAAGACCGGTCTGGGATTCCTTTTCGCCCAGAAATATCATCCGGCGTTCAAAGCCGTCGGCCCGGTTCGGGCGCAACTCGCGAAAGAAGGCCAGCGCACAGTTTTCAACATCCTCGGCCCGCTGCTCAACCCGGTTCGGCCGGATTTTCAGCTCATCGGCGTCTTTTCGCCGGAACTGCCGCCGGTCTTTGCGTCGATTTTGGAAAAACTCGGCCGCAAACAAGCCTGGGCCGTTCACGGAACGACGGCTGATGGCCGGCCAATGGACGAATTTTCGACGCTCGGCAAAACGTTCGTCGCCAAAACCGGCTCCAGCGAAATCGAAACCGTCGATCCCGCAGCGCTCGGTTTTGCGGCACCGCAAATCGAGCAACTGCTCGGCGGCGAGGCCGATGAAAACGCGAAAATCCTGACGGCGATCCTCGACGGAACCGACCGAGGTCCGATGCGCGATATCGTGGTTTTGAATGCGGCCGCGGGCCTCGTGATCACCGGAAAAGCGCCGAATTTGGAAGCCGGGATCATTCTGGCTGGAAAACTGATCGACTCCGGCGCTGCGAAAGCGAAACTGGAAGCCTTGCAAAACTTTAAGCCCTAACACCGATGCGATTTCTCCTCATTTTCCTCATTTTCTCCGTCTCAGCAGCTGCTGAAGATTTCCCGGGCAAAAAGTCCGAATGGAACGGCTTCGCCCGCTACGATTTCCAAAGCGACGGCCACAAAGCGATCATCGTCGCCCCGGCAAAAGCCGCTGAGGGCAATCCATGGATCTGGCGCGCGCGATTTTTCGGTCACGAGCCGCAAACCGACATCGCGTTGCTCAAACTCGGCTACCACCTGACCTACTGCGAAGTCGGCGCTCTCTTCGGCGCGCCGCAAGCGGTCGAAATCTGGAACACGTTTTACGCCGAGGTCACCACGAAATACGGCTTCGCGAAAAAAGTAGCGCTCGAAGGCATGAGTCGAGGCGGGCTGATCATTTTCAACTGGGCCAAGGCCAATCCTGATAAAGTCGCCTGCATTTACGCCGACGCCCCGGTTTGCGATATCCGCAGCTGGCCTGGCGGCAAGGGCGCGGGAAAAGGCGGCGGCGGAACCTGGGCCCAATGCCTGGAAGTTTACGGCCTGACCGATGCAGAATCGGCTGACTTCAAAGGAAACCCAATCGACGGTCTCAAAGCGCTGGTCGACGCTGGAATCCCGCTGCTTCACGTCGTTGGAGACGCCGACAACGTCGTGCCCGTTTCGGAAAACACAGCGATTATCGAAGCTCGCTACAGAGAGCTTGGCGGCTCGATCGAGGTGATCCACAAGTCCGGCGTCGGCCACCATCCGCACAGCCTGAAGGACCCGAAGCCGATCGTCGATTTCATCCTGAAATCAAACCCAGCAGCAGCTCGTTGATCTGGCGACGCCACTTGTCGAGAAACGACAGCTTCGTGTAAAGCCGGCGAAGATCCGCGGTCTCTGAAGCGCCGAAATCGAGCGCGTTTTCCGCCCGAGTCACCTCGCCGAGCGCAGCCTGAAGCCGTTCCTGAGCTTGAATTTCATCATCCGCGAGAAGCGCCTTCGCCAGCGCGCTCGATGCGGCTGATTTTTTCGCCAGCAGCTGCTGAGCTCCCTGAACCGCAGCGCCGACGGTCGAAAACAGATTCATGAGCGCTTCGTCGAGCCCCGCATCGTGCTTTTCGCCCGGCGCGATCAAATCCAGCAGATGCCGGATCCGCGTGGCCGGATTTTTCAACGTTTGCGCCGACTGATTCAATTCCTGCGACTGGCCGGAAAACGCCTCGCGCTCCTCGGGATTTGTGGCCTTGTCAGGGTGAACTTCGGCAATCCGCTCGTGATGCCGAGCCTGGATTTCCGTCTCGTCCAACGCCGCCTGACGCGGCAGCCCCAGCAGCTCAAAAGCGTCCTTCACGCTGCGAAACTCTCCCCACAGGAACAGGTCACCGTCGCGTTCGGGTTCGTGACTTTGAAACCGCCCTGCTGAAGATCATCGCTGAAATCCAGCTCCGAGCCGCTCACGAAAAGCGCGCTCTTTGGATCGATCACAACTCGGACTTCGCCGGTCGGAACCAGAATGTCGCGATCACGCGGCCCGTCGACCAGATCCATCTTGTACTGAAGCCCGGAGCACCCGCCGCCGACCACCGCAACGCGCAACGCGCCGAGTTCGAGCCGCCCCTGCTTCTGCAAAAGCCCGCGCAGACGCGTCGAGGCGTTCGGAAGCACTTTGATCAGCTTCTCGTTGCCGACCTTGAGTTTCACACCCGGGTAACGATCTGTAATTTCAGCAGTTTCAGCGACAGCAGCCATGCGCGAAGAGTAGCGGGTCAGCGCACTTGCGCAAGCCGGGTAAATCGAGTTTAATTTCCGCTTTTCTTAACTTTCTTCCATGCATCTCCGCATCGCCGTTGGCCTTCTCGCCTCTTCGATTCTCCTCAGCCCAAATCCGGCGAGCTGTGAAATCCCAGACGCGCCCCCTAACATTCTCCTGATTTTAGCCGATGATCTCGGTTATGGAGATCTGGGTTGTTACGGCGCGATGAAGCAGCTTACGCCAAACCTCGATCGGATGGCCGCTGAGGGGATGCGCTTTACCGATTTTTACATGAGCTCGCCGGTCTGCTCGCCGTCGCGCGCTTCGATTCTGACCGGCTGCTACCACGTGCGCCTCGGGATCAATCACGTGCTCTGGCCCTCGGCGATGAAGGGGCTGAATCCAGACGAAGTCACGATCGCGGAAGTGCTCAAAACTCGCGGTTACGAAACGCGCTATTACGGAAAATGGCACGTCGGCGATCAGAAACCGTTTCTACCGACTCGGCAGGGATTCGACGGCTACTTCGGAATTCCCTACTCGCACGACATGCCGAGTTTGGTCCGCGTCAAGAAGGACAAGGGCCAGCTCAACCCGGTCCAGCTCCGCGTGTTGCCGCTGATGCGCGACGAAAAAGTCGACGAGCTGATTTCCGACATCTCGCCGTTGATGCGCCGCTACGTCGACGAGCTTTCAGGATTCATGAAGGCGTCCACCGAGGCAAAGAAGCCGTTTTTCGCGATGCTGTCCACACACGCAGTGCACCTGCCGATGGACCCGCCGAAAGACTTCAAAAATCGATCTCGGAACGGAAGCTACGGAGATTGGATCGAGGAACTCGATTCCGGCGTCGGCACGCTTTTCGAGGTGATCAAGGAGCTGGGAATCGCCGAGAACACGCTTGTGATTTTCACTTCAGACAACGGTCCGGCAAAGTCCAGTCGAGGAACCGCCTATCCGCTTCGAGGGACCAAAGCAACAACTTGGGAAGGTGGCGTTCGGACGCCGTTCATCGCCTGGTGGCCCGGGAAAATCCGCGCTGGCGAAGTCTGCCGCGAGATCGGCGCGAGCCCTGACATTCTTCCAACTCTAGCCAGCGCAGCCAACGCAAAACCAGCAGCTGCTGGCGCGTTGGACGGCGTTGATCTTTTGCCTTTATTGTTTGGTCAGGAGCTTGTTCGATCGCCGCGCACCGATTTTGTCTACTACCAGGGAGCCAATCTCGTTGCTGTTCGCGAAGGTCCCTGGAAACTGCATTTGATCAGCCCGACCGGAGTGAAAGATGCGCTCTACAATCTTGCCGATGACCCCGGCGAAACCAACAACCTCTCCAAGCGTCACCCGGATGCAGTCGATCATCTCCGGGAACTCGCGGACGTCACGGCCGCTGAGTTAGGCGATCGTCTTAAGGTTGGGCGGAGGGTTCGGGTTGTTGGTCAGGTCTCGAAGGTGATTCCGTTGATTGGGAACTGACGGGATCCGATTCGTAGAAAATTCTGCAATCCGGGTGAGCCTCGCGCAATTCTCGAATCGCGTCGATCGTCAGCCTCGTCCGCTGAAGATGCAACTCGCGCAAACTAGACAAATTCGCCAGCAGCTGCTGGACGCCATCGTTCGTTACGGCCGTATCGTGAAGCCAGAGCCGCTCCAGGTTGACGAGCTTGTTTAGTCCCTTCAAACCGCGATCGCTGACTTCAGTCTGGCCGAGATGCAGCCCCGTCAGCTCGGTCATTCCTTCAAGGTCAGCCAAGCCCGCGTCCGTGATCGCGTTTCCTCGCAAACCCAGATAAATCAGACTCTTGAGCTTCGCGATCCGGGGCAATCCAGCGTCAGTCACCCGCGTTTCGCCGATCGGCAGCTGCTGAAGCTTCTCGAGGCCGACGAAATTCTCGAGACCGGCGTCGCCAACGTTCGTCCGATACAAATTCAGCCATTCCAGATTCGTCAGCCCCGCGACGTGCTTGAGTCCCGAATCGCCGATTGCCGTCCGCTCGAGCGAAAGGTCCGTCAGCATCGGCAGGTCGGCGACTCGCGTAAAATCTGCGTCTGTCAGGCGCTCGTTTCCATTGCCGTTGACCTCGTCGACACGACCGGAATCGAGATCGATGAAAACATGCAAACCGAGTTCGCGCAGCTCACGAGCCGCCAGCTTTTCGGACTCCGGTTGATCCGCCAGACCGACCGAAGCAAAAAACAGCAGGCCCAAACTTCTGGCGAGACTCTTCATTCCTGGCATTCTCGCCGAAGTCGTTTGCTAAATCAACGGCTCTCAAGATCACTTGTGCAATCTGTCGACTAGCGAAGACTACGCAATGAACCTCAAGCCCATACTATTCTTAGCGGCTGCGTTGCTGGTCATTTCGACCAGCTTTGCGGAAGAATCTCGAGAGTGGACGAGCAGCGCGAGCGGACGCCAGTTCAAAGGAGCCTTGGTCAAAGTCGAAGGCGAATTGGTGTCGATTCGGCGCGAAGCCGACAACGAGGTCTTTCAATTTAAGAAGGCCGATCTGATTCAAGCGGATCTGGACTGGATTAAACAGAATAGCCCGAAAAATGAGGCTGCTGGCCAAGTTGAAGACTTGTCGGATCTCGTTTCCGGAATTCCGGCCGCGACAGGCACGCCAGCCATCGGTGTGTTGTTGGTAATCGATGGAGAGACGCGAGGGATCGGGGTTTCTGGAATACGAAAAGCCGGCGACACAGAAAAAGTAGAATCTGGCGACAAGTGGCATTTGGGATCGTGCACAAAATCGATAACCGCGACCCTGGCTGGGAATCCAACGGTGTGGAAAACTTTCTGGATTTTTTGATGCCGAGTGGGGTCTAGGAGGTCGGCAGCCCAACGCTGAGAAGACGGAATCTACAGGCTTCGAATCAGTCTCGA
>JBLHKS010000051.1:0-37345 GCA_047620505.1 Verrucomicrobiales bacterium
GCATCAAAAAATCCAGAAAGTTTTCCACACCGTTGATCTGGATAGATGTCCGCTGGCTCTGGAACTTCCGCATCGGGATAATCAGCTTGATGGCGCTCGGCTGGAGTGAAAGGACCGTGAACCGCGCCAAAACAGAGCCATAAATACCATGGCTTCTCGTCAGTTCGATCTTCGCCGCGAATGAAGTCGGCAGCGCGCTCTGTATACCAATCCGTCGTGTACCCTGAGACTCGCTCCTTCTTTCCATCGATCTCGACGATCTGATCATCAAAATAGTTTCCTGCATTCTCTGGATACTTCGGACGATTCCAGATGATTTGGTGATCCCAATCGCGACCGTATCCGCCATCGACGCCGGTGTGCCACTTGCCGATCTGTGCCGTGACGTAGCCCTTCTCGCGAAAGACTTTTGGCCAGAACGGACACTTGTCAGGATCATAGGCGCTGGCTGGATACTCGCCTTCCATCCGCATGGACTCGACTCCGAACTGATGATGCCCAGTTAACATCGTTGCCCGCGAGGGCATGCACCAAGTTCCCATGTAGGCATGCGTGAACCTGACTCCGTCGGCTGCGAGCGCGTCAATGTTGGGGGTGTTGACCCATGAATAGGCTTCTGGGTAACAACTAACGGTTCGGTGGGATTGATCGTCCGTAAATATATAGAGAATGTTGGGGCGCTCGGCTCCGAATCCGGATTGGGCTGCGATCAGCAAGTAGAGTAACGGGATGTAGGAAATCTTTATCATTGGCAGTAGTTGTTTTTCAAAATGCGGTTACTTCCCAAAAATATCCGGGCTCGGCCAGCGGTCTTCGAGGGTCCTGACACGCTCCTCAACCGGTGGCTTCACGTTTGGCCAATTCTGCGGGCGAAAACGGACGATGCGTCCGGGGCGGAAACCCTCGAGAATCAAAGGGACCTCGAATTGAACCTGAATCCCGCTGCTGCAAAAATGGGGCTCTTCCGCCGTCTTTTCCACAGCGATAATTTTGCCATCCATCCCATCGTGGTCGGGCCACCAGGTCCGTAGGGTGTTTTCTGCAGCGGCCATTTTGCCGCCGATGCCCGGCTTGAAATCGATGTAGAGCGATTCATCCATTCCGCCAAACAAAGTCGCCGTTATCGTGGCCTGACCGAACTTTTCGTGGCTTACCGAATCTATTCTCGCAGGCATCCAGCGGGTGCGGATGTGGCGGATGTGGCGCTGACGTTGGCGCTCGGAAGCGACCTTCATCGCGGCTTCATCGAGCCAAATATCAGCAGCATGAAACTGTTGGTAAAGATATCTCGGATGCCAAGTCAGGCCGAGTTGAATGGCCTTCCCATCGAAACTCTTCTGCCCCGATGCTGGCCACGTCCCCTCAGCCACGAGTTCACCGAAACCGAGCAGCTCTCGGCCACGCCAAATCCGCGTGGAGCCGTCGATCGTAATTTTATGTTCTCCGCCGAGCCCCTCGCCGCCTTCCTCGCGGTCTAGAGTGACGTCGAGGTGGCCTTCCGAGCCGTTGATCCCCACCTCCTTCAGCTTCCAAGCCTTGCCTTCGCGCAAACACAGGCTCGGGCCATCTTCCAGCAATGCTGCGTGGTTTTCGGCCGGCTGAGTTACCTGATTTCTCTTCACAACCGGGACTGCGGATGTCTCAGGATCAGGCGGCAGGAAAAAGCGGCCGTAAAGAACGGTGCCGAGCGGAATATCGCGCAACTCGGCCGGTGCGCCGCGGTAACGGATCATGCCGTAGGGCAGCATCGCAAAATGGTGCAGCCGACCCTCTTGAAAATGGTCGTCCACGTGCAGACGCAGGCTTCCGCGCCGATTTATGTGGTCGACAAAGACTAGCTCACCACGGTAGGATTTGGCTTCTTCGATTGGTGGAAACTTGCCAGGCTCCGGGCGGAAGGGCTCCTCATCCGCGGCATGTCCCAGAGAAGTGAGCAGAGCAAAGTAGAGCAGCAAACGAATCATCCTAACTCCAATTCGCGGTTGCTGTCGCCGAACCGATCGGTCTCGGCGCCCATTTTATGCGCCATCGATAGTAAGAGGTTGCTCATGTGAGCTTCGCTGTTAGCTGGGCGACTGCAAAGTCGATAGTGTTGGCCTGGATTATCAAGTTCGTAGCCATCGAAGTGGCCCTGATTGAAATCGACGTGGCTACCATGCTTGATTCCGCAAGCTGCCCCTCCGGCGAGCACCAGAGGCAGGTTGGCGTTGCCGTGGCTGTGTCCGTAGGCCATGCCGCTGCCGAACAAAGCCATCGTCGTGTCCAGCAGCTGCTGGCCGTCCAAATCCTTGGTCTCAGCGAGGCGGGTCAGGAAATAACCGAACTGCTCGACCGCAAAAGTATCGCTTTGAGCGAGCTTTTCCAAGTGCCCGGGATCGCCGTTGTGATGGCTTAGCTCGTGGCGCGATTGCGAAATGCCCAGCTCGGGAATCGGCAGGCCCTGACCTTCTATGCCGCTGCTGAAAGTGGCGACTCGAGTGGCGTCGGTCTGAAACGCCAGCACGATCAAATCGTACATCGCCCGAAAATATTCGCCCGCCTGAGTTTGGGCCACATCGCGGTTCGTGCGTTTGCGATCGGCATCGGCGATGGCAGGGCGGGGGACATCGAGCCAGGCATCGGCGCGTTCCGTGCGAATTTCGGTCTCCCTGACCGCGTTCAAATACTGCGCGAGCCGCCCCTTGTCCTCGACGCCCATCTTTTTCTCCAGCTTCCGCACTTCCTCGAGATTCGAATCGAGAACGCTTCCCTTGCGGCGCAGCGCACGCCTCTGGGCAGCCGTTCCGCTCTTGGGTTCCTCAAACAGGTGAGCAAAAATTTCGCTGGCTCGGTTCATTCCTGGAAGCCGGATTCCGTCCGCAGTCCAAGCCAGAGATTCGCCCTTGTTCGCGATCTCCAGGGAATGAAAACGCGTGTGCGGCGAGGTCACTTCAGCCATTTGCTGGTCGACCGAAATCGTGTTGCGAACCGAGGGGCCGATCTTTCCTCCGGTCAGCCAGATTTTCTGGCAGTTGTGATGGTGGCCGAGTCCGCCCGGGTGGTGAAGGCCGCTGATCGGAGTGACGACGTCGCGATGTTTTTCCAAAGGCTTTAGCGAGCGCGAAAACGTGTAGTCCACGCCGGGAGAGGTGATCTGGTAGTCGAGCGTGTTGACTCCGTTAGGAATGTAGATGAAAACGCTGCGCTTGGGCTTGGGAGCCTCGGCGGCGCGCGCGGGATTCATGCAATCGAGCAGTGGCAAGGCGATGAAACTGCCGAGTCCGCGCAGCGCATGGCGGCGGTCGATCAGCCAGGATTGAGTCTGGATATTGCTCATAGTATTATTAGTCTTCAGCGTTTTTGAATGAGGTTAGACAAGGCTACGGCGCGGACAATGTCTTTCAAACGATGGTCTTTCTGTTTTGCCTCTTCCACAATTAATTGGATGTCCTCGCGATCGTCCACGGTGAGGACCCGGCGCAATGTGTAGGTGCAAAGATGCTCGACAAAAGCATGTAGAAAACGGTCGCGGTCACCCAGCAGCTGCTGCTTGAACTCGACCGCGTCCGCAAAATCGCGGCCATCCGGCAACGTGCCGCTGGGATCCACCGGCGGATCGTCTCCCTTGCCTTTCTCGACCCGTTCGTGCGTTCGCCATTGGCCGATCGCATCGTACTGGTCGAATGCTAAGCCGAGCGGATCGATCGTGCGATGGCAGGCCGCGCAGTTCGCGTTCTGAGCGTGCGCTTCGATCTTTTGGCGAATCGTAGCCTTGGGGCTGTCTGGCGGATTCGGCTCGATAGGATCGACATTCGCTGGCGGAGGTGGCGGGGTTTTTCCGAAGATCGCTTCGCTGACCCAAACCCCACGGTGAACCGGACGATGTCGGGTGCCGTCAGAGGTAAGCCCGAGGATCGCTCCCGTGGTCAGCAGACCGCCGCGGTGATTTTCAGGAAGTAAAGAAACTCGCTGAAATCCGGAACTTTTTGGTTCTGGCAGGCCGTAGAAATCGCACAGACGCGGATTGGCGACCGTCCAGTCAGAAGCGAGAAACGAGTCGAGAGGCTGGTTGTTTGCGAAGACCTCGCGGAAATAATGAACGACTTCTTCGCGCATGCTCGCCTCCAGCCAAACGTCGTAGCTCGGATACAGTTTGCGATCCGGCGGAAACATCCCGAGACGATGCAGCTGAAGCCACTGACGCGGGAAATCGTCGATGAATCGGTCGATCTTCGGATCCTCCAGCATTCGATCTACCTCAGCAGCCAAGCCGTTGCCTTCGCCCAGCTTACCATTTCGAGCTGCGTCGAACAGAGCCTGATCTGGCATGGAGCTCCATAGTAGAAAGGACAGCCGGGAGGCGAGTTCGGAATCCGTCAGCAACTCGCGAGGCTCAGCGTCGCCTTCTACCAGGTAGGTGAAATTCCGCGAGGTCAGCACACCGAGCAGCGCCACCTGGTAAGCCGCGAAAATGTCCTCACCAAGTGCGCGTTCCGATTCGTAAGATTTGAGGTAGGGCGCGAGTTCATCCAACGAAACCTGGCGACGCCAGGCGCGTTCTGCAAAGCGCTGTATATGAAGAGCGACGTCGCTCGACGCTGCATCCTCGATGGGGAGCAGGCCCTCACGAGTGGCGCGCTCGACCTCTGTTTCGATCGGTCCTTCCCACTCGATCCAATCTAGTAGCACCGTTGAGTAAATCCCGTTCCCGTCATCATCGAACATTTTGGGCGCAGTCGGATTCAGCAGCTGGGTCTCGCTCGAGTGAGTGAAAATGTAAAACGGTTGGGAGAGGGCATTTCGGTAGTGGCCGCCTTTCTGACGGTCGATGATGTCCGTCGCCACGACGTTAAAATTTAGAGTTGTCGGCATCTCCAGAAACACCTCGAATTCGTAGATTTCCGGCGCGTCCTCCGGAGCCAGAATATCCAATTCGATCAATCCTTCGTTGCTCTCTTCGCCTGTGCTTTTGCCGATGCGCAAATGGGCCGGCTGACCTCCCGGCGGACGAATTCCGCTGGCCTGCATTTTAACCCGATAAAGCCCGCTGTGTTCCGGTCCAGTTTGTCCAAACCAGTTGGACGAAAACGCCTGCTGCATTCGGCCGGGAAATATCAGAGAGCGCAGAGGCCGCTTGATCCCAAACCGATCGAGGGAAGCCTGTTGCTTCTCGCCGCCCTGGTAGCGAATGTCTGCCCCGGTTTTGCGGACGGTTCGCGTCTCGACCGGCTTATCGGGAAACGCGCGTCCCAGCACCGTCTCGGCCGCGCGAAAATAACGCTCCACGTGAGATGGCGCGAGCGTGAGCTGCGAACCGATTCGCTCAAACCCGTGCCAGAGCGGATCCGCATTCAATTCGCCCGGCTTAGTCGGATCGTAACGCACCCCCAGGAGATCGTAGACCGTGTTCTGATATTCCTTTCGGCTAAGCCGGTAGTGAGCCACTGGAGGTCGCGCCGCCATGCGTGCTGCTCGGCCCTCGCGGATCAGCGAATCGAGCTGCCCGATCACCGCGGCGATCTCGCTTTCGTTTGGCTGAGGCTCATCCTCAGGCGGCATTTCCCCAGCGTTGATCCGCTCCACGACCTCCACCCAGAGATGGCCGTCCGCACCCGCCTTGAAATCGCGCGAAAGCTGGTCGATCCGCAAGTCGCCTTTCTCCTTCTCCGGCCCATGGCAACTCACGCAATGCTTCTGGAGAAACGCTTCGAACGGTTCTTCAGCGAAACCAGCAGCTGCTGGTAGGCAGGCGATGAGGATGAAACAAAATCGAGTCATAAAATGGCAGTTGCAGATTAGACACGGTTAAGGCGATTCCGGAATATCTTCAATTTCTCCGTCGGTTTAGGGAAGGCCGAGGCCACAATTCCGGGCTAAGATGGCGATCAATGAATGCAATGGAACGATGGCTCGCTCCCGGGATCCTGATTGGGGTCGCGCTCCTTCAGTTGGGGCTCGCGAATTTCGGGACGCTGACGCCTTGGAAGGGCGGGGGATTCGGGATGTTTTCGAGCACGGATTCTCTGGGAAAGCGGGTCGTTTCCTGCGAAGGTGTGACGACTTCGGGTGAGAAAATTCGGATCAATCCGTTCGCTGGTCTTGAACCCGAGTTAGTCGACAGCTGGCAATCGATGCCGCGCGAGGATGTTTTGAGGCGGTTAGCCGGGGATCTGCTGCGGACGCCGGTGGTTCCTGCGGGATCGCGACGAAATGCGGCTGCGGAGCGCTTTTTGGTCGAGAATCCTGCCCTCGTTCCTGAGATTGAGCCGGTTCATTCGAAGCCGAGCGCGGTTTTTCGGCCGATCTCTTCCGAAGATCCGGAAGCGGCTCTGGTTGACGCCGTCGACCTCGAATCTGTCCGGATGCAGTGGTGGCGAGTCGTGTTTGATGTCGAAACGGCGAGCTTCACCTCCGAACCGATCGGCGAATTTGTAGAACTAAGCCGCAACGACTGATGCCGACGTTTCTTCAGGATTTCTGGCGTTTTGTCAGGGAGATGTTCGACGCTCTGCTTGAGCAGAAAATTGACGAGCTTGTTTTGCGGCTGACGTTGCTGGTTTTGATCCTTCATGGCGCGAGCGACACGATCCTCGACGTCGCTCTAAAAGTGCTCTGCGGCTTTCTGCTCCTCAGCCCGAAACATCTCAAAAATCCGCCGCTCTGGGCTCTTCTCTGCGCGGTTGTCTGGTGGATGAACGCGACGGTTTGGCTCTTGATCGACAATCACAAATTCCTCATGAGTTACTGGACTCTCGCTTGCGCGGTGGCGGTCGCGAGCTCGGATCCTAAGCGAATTTTGGCGTGGAACGGTCGCTTGTTGATCGGCCTGACGTTTTTGTTCGCCGTCGGCTGGAAACTCATCGGAGGCCAGTACCTGAACGGCGAATTTTTCTACCACGCGCTGCTGACAGACGATCGTTTCGAAATCATCGCCACCACGCTGGGCGGAGTTTCGCCTGTCGATCTCGACCAAGCCAAAATCATCGAGGATGCGGTCAAAGCCTACCCAGCCGAATCAACCGTCGCGACAGTCGTCGACAGCCGCCGCTTGTTGATGGTTTCGCTCGTCATTTCGTGGTGGACGTTGCTGATTGAGGCCGCGATTGCGATCGATTTTCTCTTTCTGCAGAAGTCAGCAGCTGCTCGCCGAACGCGCGACTGGATTCTCCTCGGTTTCATCGCCACGACTTACCCGATCGCCCCGGTTCTCGGCTTCGGATACACGTTGGTCATTCTTGGGTTCGCTGCTTGCCCTAAGGAACGGACGGCGACTCGGGTTGCGTATTTGATCGTGCTTGTTGTGCTTCAGTTAGGGCGATTGCCGCATGAAATGCTGTGAATTCGCCAATTCTACTTGGACGGGCTTATTGGAAGCAAGCCCATCCAGGAGTTGGCTCCAAGGACTTGAATCGAAGTCTTGAACTGATAGATTCGGGTATGAATGCGGCCGAAATCATTGCGGAAATCAAATCCTTGCCACCCGACGAGGTTGGTGCGCTTGAGGAGTTCTTCGAGGAGCGGGCAAGGGAATCCCGGCGGCTTTCTGGCGAGGAATTGAAGGAAATGGCTCACGAAATGGTGGATTCCGATGGCATGCATGAGCAAGCGGCAATGAAAAAGACAATCACAGAGGAATTTTACGGCGATGAGGGCGATGACCGCGCCCGTTGTCTCGACGGCAGCGACTGGCCGCAGACGGTCAGCGACAAGAAAGTTTGGGTGGCTTGGTTCAAATCATTGAAACCCATGATGAACGAGGCTGAGCACGTCGAATGGGAGAAATTCCGGCTTGAGGAAAAGGAGCGCCGAAAAAAGCAGGATTGGGAACGACTTAAGAAGGTTGAAACGATCTTCGATTGATCGATGCGATATCTTCTCGATACCGGACTCGCCGGAGCTTTTCTCAACGCGCGTGACGGCGTTCTTGAGCGTGTCTTCGAAGCTCAGCAGCGAGGCGATGTGATCGGAATCTGCACGCCGGTGCTCGCTGAGCTTTGGTATGGGATCGAGAACTCCGCGAATCCCGAGGCGAATCGCCGAAGGCTTCTCTACGGCTTCAAGAGGCTCAAAGACTGGCCGTTCGATCCTGCCGCCGCTCGGAGGTTTGGCGAGTTGGCGGCGGAATTGCGTCGTATCGGCCGGCAGATGCAAACGTTCGACATTCAAATCGCTGCGATCGCGCTCGAACTCGGAAATTGTGTTGTCGTTTCCAAAGATAGCGATCTCAAAGCCGTTCCGGGGCTCAAAGTTGAGGATTGGAGTCGGTAAGAATCGCCCATTTCCAACATCCGCTTCACTTGAAAGCCCCTCCATGCCGCTCTCGTGTATCGCGGTGAACCGCCAACTCCGGTTCGGGCCCCATTTTTAACGATCTCTAGAGGAATGATGAATTCGACGCTGCGCTTCCGTCTCGCCGTGCCATTTTTGGCGCTTTCGCTCACTTCAACCGGCTTTGCGGCTGACGAAAAATCGGACAGTTCCGGTCCGGTCAGCTACTACGAGCAGATCCGCCCGATCTTCCAGGCCAGTTGCCAGGGCTGCCACCAGCCGGCGAAGGCGAAGGGCGATTACGTCATGACCCAGTTTCAGCAGCTGCTGAAGGGCGGAAAAACGGGCGATGCGGCGATCACGCCGGGGAAAGCGGAGGAATCGAGCGTGGTTCTCCGGGTGAAGCCCGAGGCTGGCGAGGACATCATGCCGCCGAAGGGCGAGAAGCTGAACGAATCGGAAATCGCGCTGATCGAGCGCTGGATCAGCGAGGGCGCGAAGGACGACACGCCGCAAAACGCCGTCGCCCGCTATTCGCTGGAAAACCCGCCGAGTTACGTTCAGGCCCCGATCATCACGTCGATGGATTTCTCGCCAGACGGGAAGCTGCTGGCAGTCGCGGGGTTCCACGAGGTGATTTTGCTCAAAGCCGACGGCTCGGGGCAGGTCGCGCGGCTGATCGGGCTTTCGGAGCAGATCGATACGGTCAAATTCTCGCCAGACGGGACGAAAATCGCGGTGACGGGCGGGCTGCCGGAGCGGATGGGCGAGCTTCAGGTCTGGGACGTCGCCAAACGCGAACTCGACCTCTCGTTGCCGATGGGTTTTGACACGATTTACGGGGCAAGTTGGTCGCCGGACGGCAAGTTGGTCGCTTTCGGCATGCCGGACAACACGATGCGCGCGGTGAACTCGGAAACGGGCGAGCAGGTCGTTTTCATGGGTGGCCACAACGACTGGGTTCTCGACACCGAATTCAACAAAGCGGGCACCCACATCATTTCGGTCGGCCGCGACATGTCGACGAAATTGACCGAGGTCGCGACCCAGCGACTTGTCGATAATTTGACCTCGATCACGCCCGAGGCGCTCAAGGGCGGGATCGGCGCTGTCGTGATTCATCCGTCGCAGGACCACATTTTGATTGGAGGCTCGGATGGTGCTCCTCAAATCTACCGAACGAAGCGCGAAACTGTGCGAAAAATCGGTGACAACGCCAATTTGATTCGAAAATACCCACAAATGCGTGGACGGATCTGGAGCGTCGCTTTTCGGCCTGATGGAAAGCAGTTCGTGGCTGGTTCGAGCCTGAACGGACAGGGCGAGATCGCGATTTACAAAAGCGAGTACGACCCGGCGATTCCTGCCGATGTGAAGAAGGCGATGGAGACGGCTCGGAGTCGGCCAGATTCGAAAAAAGGTAAAGAGCAGCAGCTGGTCGACGCCTGGCAGACGAAGGGCGTCGAGGAGCCGATTCGGATTCCGGTCGAAGTCGCAATTTACGCGGTCGCCTACTCGCCGGACGGCAAAATGATCGCCGCGTCAGGTCAGGACGGCTTGATTCGCTTGATCAATCCGGCTGATGGGAAAATCGCGAAAAATGTGACGCCGGTCGAGATCACAGCTGAGAAGATCGCGGTCGATAAATTTGGCGAGAAAGATAAGGCGGACGAGATCACTTGGCAGACGGAGCCGGTGCTTTCGGGGGAGATCACAAAGCTTGATGTTTCGCCGAAGAAAATCACGATCAGCGGTCCGGCTCGCTACCAGCAGCTGCTGGTGACGGCGCACTACGCGAGCGGTGAGCAGCTCGATGTAACGCGGATGGTTGCCTTCGAAGTCAGCGGTGAATTGGTCGAGATTTCGAAACGCGGTCTCGCCAAGCCGAAGCGGGACGGAACCGGAAAACTAACGGTGGCGCTCGGCGCGAAGAAAGTTGAGATCGCGGTCGAGGTCGCTGGTTTGGCTGAGCCGCTGCATCCGTACTGGATCACCGATATCAATCCGGTCATCAGCCGGATGGGCTGCAACGCCGGCACCTGCCACGGCGCGAAAGACGGGAAGGCCGGCTTCAAACTTTCGCTTCGCGGTTACGACCCGGTTTACGATGTCAGGGCTTTCACTGACGATATTCAGAGCCGCCGGGTGAATTACGCTTCGCCCGACGACAGCTTGATGCTTCTGAAAACGACGGGCGCGGTCCCTCATGAGGGCGGTCAACTCGCGCCGCAGCACTCGACTTATTATGATCTTGTCAGGAGCTGGATTTCTGACGGTGGTCAGCTCGAATTGGCCGCTCCGCGCGTGAAGAGCATCGAAGTTTTCCCGAAAAATCCGGTGATTCAGAAAATCGGGAGTCGCCAGCAGTTTCGCGTCGTCGCGACCTTGACCAACGGCGAAATTCGCGATGTGACGCGCGAGGCGTTTGTCGAAAGCGGAAACGCCGACGTGTCGACGCATGACAACCAAGCGATGCTCGCGACGATCCGTCGTGGTGAAGCGCCGATCCTCGCTCGCTACGAGGGAGCCTACGCGGCGACGACGTTGACGGTGATGGGCGATCGCAAGGGCTTTGAGTGGTCGGAGCAGCCGGCGAATAACCGGATTGACGAACTTGTCGCTTCGAAGTGGCAGCGGATGAAAATCGAGCCAAGCGGTTTGTGCGATGACTCGGAATTCATTCGCCGGGTTTATCTGGATTTGACCGGTTTGCCGCCAAGCGTCGACGTGGTTCGCGCGTTTCTCGCCGATAAGAGTCCGATGCAGAAAAAGCGTGATGGGTTAGTCGATTCGCTCATCGGGACGGGGGAGTTTGTCGATCACTGGGCCAACAAATGGGCTGACCTACTTCAGGTAAACTCGAAATTCCTCGGTGGCAGCGGCGCGTCCGAATTCCGGGCCTGGATTCATGAGGAAGTGAAGGCGAACACGCCCTACGACGAGTTCGTTTACAAAATCATCACCGCGACCGGCTCGAACAAGGACAACCCGCCCGCGAGCTACTACAAAATCCTCCGCGAGCCGGATGCGATCATGGAAAACACGACGCACCTGTTTCTTGCGACGCGTTTCAACTGCAACAAATGCCACGATCACCCGTTTGAGCGCTGGAATGTCGGCCAGTACTATGAAACGGCCTCGTTCTTCACGCAGATCGGCCTGGCGCGGGATGCGAAGAATGCGCCTACCCAAAATCTTGGCGGAAGTGCAGTTGAGAACGCGAAACCGCTTTACGAAGTGATCTCCGACACGACTGAAGGCGCGATTACGAATGTCGTGACTGGTGAGGAAGCTAAGCCTGTATTTCCTTACCCATCGAAGCTCGCTCAAGTCGCGTTCACCAATCCGGAAGCGCCGACGCGCCGAGAGCAGTTCGGTGCTTGGCTTACGAGTGGGGACAATGATTACTTCGCGATGAGTTACGCGAATCGGATTTGGGGATATTTGTTGGGAACCGGGATTATCGAGCCGATCGACGATATTCGTGCGGGCAACCCACCGACGAATCCGGAACTTCTTCAGTACCTGACATCCGAATTTGTCGGGAGCGATTTCAATTCGCAGCACTTAATGAGATTGATCTGTAAATCTCGCGCTTACCAGCTTTCGATCCAGACGAATCGGTGGAACGAGGACGACCAGATTAACTTCGCTCATGCGAAAGCCCGTCGTCTGCCGGCCGAAGTTTTGTTCGACGCCGTGTTCTCGGTGACCGGTTCGCAGTCCAAAATTCCGGGTGCCCCGGCTGGCGCGCGTGCGGCTTCGCTGGCGGATGCGAAGATCGATTTGAAGAGCGGATTTCTCGCCAACCTCGGCCGTCCGGCTCGCGAAAGCGCCTGCGAGTGCGAGCGGAGCAACGACGTCCAGATGGGCGCGATCATGGCGTTCGTATCAGGGCCGACGATTGCCGAGGCCGTTGGTCAGCCCGGAAACGCGATCGAAAAGCTCGTCGCTGCGCAGCCGGACGATGCAAAAGTCGTCGAGGAACTTTATTTGCGGACGTTGTCTCGATCGGCTAAGCCCGAAGAAATTCAAACTGCTCTCGGCGCTCGCGATGAAATCAGAGCTGATCACGAAAAGTTACTCAAAATTGTAGCGGAACGCGAAGCTTGGTGGGTGCCGGTGAAGGCCGAACGCGAGGAAGCCCGGGTCAAACGGATCGGAGCAGCTGCTGGCGAGATTCAAGCTTACGTTCCGGAGTATACGAAGAAGAAAAACGAGGCTGAGGCGGCCCAGAAAGCGCGAATCACCGCTGCTGACAAGGGGCTTAAAGATTATCAGGCGGGCTTGCCCAAGATCGTGGCTGACGGAACGGCTGGGATCCAGGTGAGCGATCTCTGGACTCAGTGGACAGGCCTGGTTCCTAAGACGGTCGTTTCATCGAACGCCGCGATCAAACTGGAGGCTCAGGAGGGCGGCGCGCTGCTCGTGACCAGCCCACACGTTAAGGCGAACGTCGATTACACGCTGACTTTCGATATTCCGGCTAAGCAAACGGTGACCGGCTTCAAGATCGACGCGTTGCCGAACAACAGTCTGGCTGGATTTGGCCCTGGGGTGAACCCGAACGGGAATTTCGTCGTGACCGAAGTGGAAGTTCAGACGTCGACGGCGAAGGAGCCCAAGAAGCTTGTCAAAGCGAAGTTCGTCGACGCAAAAACTGAGCACATCCAAGACGGATTCAACGTTAAGGGCCTCTTTAACGGCAATCCGAACAACGACAAGAGCTGGGCAATCGCCGGAAAAGAACGCCAGCCGCATGCGGCGCGTTTGAAGCTGGAGAAGCCGCTTGTTCTGGAACAGGGCGGTCAGCTCGTGATCAAAATCTACAACCGATATGGCGGCGGCGACTACCCACTTGGGCACTTCCGAATTTCCGCGACGACTTCGGCAAGACCGCTTGAAATCGGCCTACCCACAGAAGTAGCTCAAGCAGCCGCGACTGCGCCCGAGGGCAGGACGGAAACGGTTAACGCAGTGCTCGCGGCTTACTTCAAAGCGAACGACTTGGAATTGCTCAAGCGCGATCAGCTGCTGGTGAAAGAGCAGCGACCGCTGCCGCGCGATCCGAGGATGATCGAGCTTGAAGCCGGGTTGAAAGTCGCCGAAACGCCGATCAAGCAGGATCCACCGCTTTTGCAGCTTCGTCAGGATGCCGAGTATTCGGTGAAGCAGCTCGAGAACAGCCGCCTGACAGCAGCGCAGGACCTTGCTTGGGCGCTGATCAATAATCCGTCGTTTTTGTTTAACCGTTAGATTTGCGGCCAAGCGATCGGGGTGCTAAGAATAGGTTATTGTTAGGATTATCTGATATTTGACAGAACTTACATTCCGGACGTTGTTGCTGGGATCGCCAATGTTTCCGTATCGAGCAGTTGCTTGGGCTCTCGCCCTGATTTTCTCCAATTTTTGGGGCGAAAGCGCGCTTGCCGGCGTCGGAGAATCTGATGATTCAGGGAATCCACCTGCTCCCTCAGCCGAGACGGCTCTGGCTGGCTGGACTGAGGATTACGAACTCGCCAAGGCGCGTGCGGTTCACAAAGGCGCGGATCTCTTGATCTGCTTCACGGTTCGAGATTGGTCAGCGGTCTGCCGCCGATTCGAAACCGACTTTTTGCGGCAGGCGGATTTCGTTCGCAGCGCCAGCAAGAATTACGAGCTCGTTCAATTCGATCTCTCGG
Source organism: Verrucomicrobiales bacterium (assembly GCA_047620505.1). Lineage (GTDB taxonomy): Bacteria > Verrucomicrobiota > Verrucomicrobiia > Verrucomicrobiales > DEV007 > JBLHKS01. The sequence continues at coordinate 13,929 of JBLHKS010000051.1, forward strand.
AAGAAGAAGAAGATTCGATCGGGGCTCAGCTTCGAAGGAAATACGAAATCGGCGGGTTTCCGGCGATCATTCTCGCCAATTCCCAAGGACAGCCCTACGCCCTGACTGGGTTTCGTCCGGACAGTCTCGAACGTTATGTTGAGCACATCGATTTCCTGCATAACGAAAATCTGGAGCGCCGGCAGCTGCTGGCAAAAGCTGCTGAATCGAAGGGCCCGGAACGCGCGGATCTGCTCGCTCAAGCGCTGCCTGTTCTCGGGGAGCACCGCACGCCGAAGTTCTACGGCGATATTATTCGTGAGATCGTCGAACTCGACCCTGAGGACACGACTGGAAAAGTCGACGAACTCAAATTTAAGCTCGCCGATTACGCCTACCTTCAGGAAATGAGACGGCTGGATACCGAGTATCGTTGGCTGCAAATGGTCGAGCTAACTGATAAGCACATCGACGATTTGAATCTGACCGGTTCCCGTAAGCAGGCGGTGCTGATGAATCGCTACGACGTCAACCGCCGCCAGGGAGACATCCGCGCGATGATCCTTTCTCTGCAGGAGATTCTCGAAGTCAATCCGTACAACCCGCATGGCCAGCAGGCGAGCGAGCTCTTGCAATCTCTCGCTAGCCAGCTTCAATAGCTCCAGCCTGACATTCCCAAAAAAACCATGAAAGCGATCCCCCTCAAATTCTCGATCCTTGTTCTGGCCCTGACTGCTCCTTTTACCCTGACTCAATGCATAAGCACTGGTGGAACAGGAGGAGGGACCGTCAGCGCCGGAAATCTCGCCACGCCGAATCATTCGCTCTCGAAATCGGATTACCCGTTCGATGAGCAAGGGAACTATCGAGAAGATTGGGTTCGATATCCGGGTGGAGCCAGCACAGGATCCAGCAGTTCTAAGAAAAAATCCTCTTCCTCGTCAGGCAGTTCCCGGACGACTTCATCGACGCCAAAGCCGGCCCCAGCTCCAAAGCCAACCCCATCGCCTTCCAGCAGTCCAACTTCAAGGACCTACACCGTTGTCAGTGGCGATACGCTCTGGGGGATCAGCCGCCAATACGGCGTGACCGTACCCAGCCTTCAAGCGAAAAACGGGATTACGACGACGAATATTCGCCCCGGGCAGCGTTTGAAAATTCCGTAAGCCTCGGGCATGCCCGGCTTTTACGAATTTTTCGCCGGGGGCGGAATGGCCCGATTGGGACTTGGGAAATCCTGGACCTGTCTCGCCGCGAACGATTTCAGCCCGAAAAAAGAAGCTGCCTATCGGGCGAACTGGGGCGATGCCGATTTTTTGCCAGGTTGCATCAGCCAGATCCGCACGGCTGATCTTCCGGGGGAGGCTGATCTCGCTTGGGCTTCGTTTCCTTGTCAGGACCTTTCGTTGGCCGGAAAAAGGCGCGGAATTTATTCGGAACGCAGCGGCGCTTTCTGGCCGTTCTGGGAATTGATACGTGAGCTGGAAGGGGAGGGGAGAATGCCGCCGGTGATCGCCCTGGAGAACGTGACCGGGATGCTGTCCGCGAACGGTGGGCGTGATTTTGCTGACGTCTGCACGGCGCTGGGTGAAGCCGGATTTCGCGTCGGCGCAGCTGTGATTGACGCGAGTCGATTCGTTCCGCAGTCGCGCAAACGAGTTTTCATCGTCGCGACGACCCGCCCGATCCCGGCTGAGATCGAGTCGTCGAGCTTCGATCCCGACTGGCATCCGGAAGCGATGCGGCGAGCAGCTGCTGGCCTCGAAAACTGGTTCTGGCTGGCTCTGAGGGCCCCGCGAAACCGAGTGGCGGCGCTTGCAGAATTGATCGATGCAGAAGATTCGACCGATACTCCTTGGAAATCAGAATCGGATCTCGAACGCCTGCTTTCGATGATGTCCAAGCTGAATCGCGAAAAAATCCAGATCGCAAAGCGCGAAGGGAAGAGGATAGTGGGCACGCTCTACAAACGGACGCGGCCAGACCCGAATGGTGGTCGAATTCAACGAGCCGAAGTCCGCTTTGATATCGCCGGTTGCCTGCGGACGCCAGTGGGCGGGTCGAGCCGGCAGACGATCGTCGTCATCGAAAACGGAGAGGTCAGCGCCCGGCTGCTTTCCGCGCGCGAAGCGGCTCGCCTGATGGGAATTCCGGACGGCTATCGGCTTCCAGAGCGATACAACGATGCCTACCACCTTGCCGGGGATGGGGTCGTGGTGCCGGTGGTTCGGTATCTGGCGAAGCGGGTGATCGAGCCAATTTTAGAATGCGAACCGATCTGATTGACGCGGTTGCGCGTGCGCGAGGTTGGTGTTAGAATTTGGGATGTTCAGCATCACCGGATCACTCTCCGCGCTCTTTGCGTCCATCCTCGCCTGCCTAACCCTGATGTTCGTTTGGGGAGGGACTTCCGAGGTCCAATTCAGTTGGGTAGGCATGTCGACCGACTATGACGTGGTCGCGCTTCAAATCAGGCGCAATCCGATGCCGGAAGCGCTTCCGACAGGCGGCTATGATCCGGTCGCCGCTGGCGACAACGCTGCGCCACCAGTTTTGAATGGCGACAATTACGTCCTCTGGCTTGCGATCAGCGGTTTCCGCTCAGACTACATGGAAAAGGCCGAAACTCCGTTCTTGGATGGAATCGGCGGAAAATCGACAAATCAGCTCGTCCCGACTTTTCCCGCACTTTCCTGGTCGAGCTTGATGTCCCAGGCGACTGGTCGGACTTCGGACGGACACGGGATCAGTGGAAACGTGATGCGGCTTCCTGGCTCTGGGGAGGTCGTCAAGCATCCGAGTGATCTGAGCCTGTTGAAGGCTGAGCCGATCTGGACATCAGCGAGAAAAGCGGGCCTTCCGGTTTTGGTTCACGATTGGCCGTTTTCCCAGAAGCAGCCTGCCGAAGGGGCCGCGGATGTGTTTTTGCCTTCTTACGATCCTGAGTTAGATGATCAGACCCGTCTGGATGCGCTTTACGATGCTTGGAGCAGTTACCAGGGCGAAAACAAGCTGCGTTTGGTCATGGGGAGCCTCCGGGGGATTCACAAAGCGGCTCAGACCAACGGCACCAGGGAAGAAGACACGATCACGGCGATTCAGGATATGGATAAAATGCTGAGCGGATTTTTTGGCAAAGTGATCAACAACTGGCCGAATCTCAGCAACGAGGGAGACAAGCTTTACGTCGTGATCACCACCGACCACGGAATGGTCGATGCGGAAAAATTGATCAATTTCAAAGATCTCATGGGGCCGATGGCCGATCAGGTCGATTACACCGTTGACGAAGGCGTTGCCCATCTCTGGTTCAAGGATCCGCCGGAAGGCGTGGACAAAGACGAGTTCATCGAAAGCTACGATTCGGAGCTGAAAAAGCGGATTTATTGGCGCTCGTTCGCCCCGAGCGATTACCCGAGCGATTGGAAATTGGCTGCTGAAGGCGGGCACCTCGGTGATCGGCTTTTGCTCCTCAAACCGCCCTACGCCTTCCACACCGAAAGCGGATCAGAGGGAGTTTACGCGCCGGCGGAAACAGGCGGCCCGTTCGCAGCGAGCGGCTACTGGGTGAACGATTCTTCGCGGATGAAAGGCCAGATGTTCTCCTTTGGCCTTGCAGGCGGCGGTGGATTCAGCGGCGACCTCGGCGAGGTCAGCGGAACTCAGCTCTATCCGTCCGTTTGCAAATTGCTCGGCGTTGAAGTGACCTCGGATCTCGTGGAAAGCAACGTTTTGGACCTCGAGTAGGCCTGCATAAAATAACCTTGTGATGTTCGTCCAATTTCCGGACGAATCGGAAACTTTTTGACAGCTTGGCTCGTGTTTCGAGTCCAAGCTGCCCCGAACCATGGCCACAGAACATTCCTCCATTGCCGAAGCCGTCCTCGACTCAAACCTGCCGTCCAACGCGCAGAGTGACGAAACCGAGGCCGGCAATTATTTCGTAGCGAACTATCCGCCGTTCAGTTTCTGGGAACAGGAACAGCTCGGTGAGATCGATCGCGTGTTAGCCCAGCCAGCAGCTGCTGACACGAACCTCGGGGTTTATTTTCACATCCCGTTTTGCCGCAAGCGCTGTCATTTCTGCTATTTTCGCGTCTACACCGATCGAAACGCCGCCGAGATCAACGGCTACATTCAGGCGGGCATCAAAGAATTCGAGGCCTATGCGAAAAAGCCGTACCTCGCCGGCCGCAAGCCGCAGTTCATCTATTTTGGAGGCGGAACACCGAGCTTTCTTTCCGTTAAGCAGCTGACGGAGCTGACGAATGCGATGAAGTCCAATTTTCCTTGGGACGAGGCCGAGGAAGTCGCGTTCGAGGCCGAGCCAGGCACGCTCACCGAGAAAAAACTCGAAGCGATTCGCGAAATTGGAATCACTCGGCTTAGCCTCGGGATAGAGAATTTCGACGACCACATTCTTGACCTGAACGGCCGAGCTCACCGCTCAAAGGAGGCCCACCGCGCGCTCAAATTTGCTCAGTCGCTCGATTTTGATCAGCTCAACATCGATCTGATAGCTGGCATGGTCGACGAGACCGAGGACAACTGGAAAAACTGCGTTGAGCAGGCCATCAACTACGGTCCCGAATGCGTCACGATTTATCAAATGGAAGTGCCTTACAACACTACCCTTTATAAAGAGATGAAGACAGCTGGCAAGCTCACCGCGCCGGTTGCGAACTGGGAAACCAAGCGCCGCTGGGTCGATTACGCGTTTGATGAATTCGTCAAAGCCGGCTACACGGTTTCGAGCGCGACAACCGTCGTCAAGAATCCTGAAAATAACAAATTCGTCTATCGCGATAGCCTTTGGGAAGGCGCGGATCTGCTTTCAGCCGGGGTTGCGTCGTTCGGTCACTTTGGCGGAGTTCATTACCAGAATAATCACGATATTGGGCCTTACATGATGGCTCTGGACAAAGACGAGTTGCCGATTTACCGCGCTTATAGCACTAGCGCGGAAGAGCAGCTCGTCCGCGAATTTATCCTTCGTTTGAAGCTCGGTCACGTCACCGCGAGCTACTATATTAAGAAATACGGAGTCGACCCTCGCGAGCGTTTTGCGAAGCAACTGAAATTTCTCGTTAGCGAAGGATTCGGCGAACTGAATGGGGACGATATCTGGGTTAATCGTCAGGGGCTGCTCGTGATCGATCGGCTGCTCCAGGAATTCTTTTTGCCTAAGCATCAGAATGCGCGTTATGCCTGAACAGAACGCGCTCGGGACCGTGCCCGAGGATTCAAATCTCGCGCTGCACTGGCTCATGCCGCTGCACTTTTTTTACGAGCGGCGGGGCCTCGAGCTACCGGGATTGGACTTCATCGACGGTGCGGAAATGCGCGACGGCGACCAGCAGCTGCTGGTTCACGAAAACGACATGACGCCGACTCTGACTGAGCATCACGGCACGGAACTCGGCATCCAGGTCCTCGATAAAGAGGTCAGCGAAGCCATGATTTTGCGGCTCGTGATTCTGCGACGTCACGATAATCTCTTGCCAGTCGAATGCGGCGCGATCGCGATTCATCTCGAGCATTTCGAGCCCGAAGTCCGCGAGCTGATTCGCGATTGCCAAATCCCGCTCGGCGGAATTCTCCAGACCCACGAAATCCCGCACTACGGTCGGCCGCGCGGCTTTTTCCAGCTCGAGGCCGATGAGCTGATCGCCAACGCTCTTGGCGAGGACGTCGGTCAGGTTCTCTCCGGCCGCTGCAACGAACTCTGCAATCCCGAGGGCTTCGCCTTGGCCGACGTGGTCGAAATTCTTCCCCAAACGCGCGTAGTTTCATGAGATTCCAGCCAAAAAATCCCGCCCTGTTGTTGGTTGCGTGATCCAGCCCATTTAAGTAGATTCCAGCCGTGACGTTCATCGCCGAAGAGAACCAGATTCATATCGACATTCCGGATTCAGTTCGGACTCTCGCTTCATTCCGCAATTGGGCGCGTTCGAGCGATTTCCCGGCTGAAGGAAGGATCTGTTATCTCGGACAAGTCTGGATCGATATGAGCAAGGAGCAGCTGTTTTCGCACAATGGAATTAAGACGGAGTTCGGAGCGGTTTTGCACACTCAATCAAAAAACGAACGAAGCGGTCGCTATTTTTGCGACGGAGCCCGGCTTAGCAACGCCGTCGCCGACCTCTCTGCGGTTCCAGATGGAATGTTCGTCTCCTGGCAGACGCTTGAAGCCGGCGGCGTTCAGCTGATCGAGGGTGCCGGGAGTGGATTTGTTGAGTTGGAAGGTTCGCCTGACATGACGCTTGAAGCGGTGAGCGACAGCAGCGTGGAAAAAGACGCCGTCGAGCTGCGCGATCTCTACTGGAAGGCCGGCGTCACTGAATATTGGTTGATCGACGCCCGCGATCAGCCGCCCCAATTCACGATTCTTCGTTGGGAACCGGACGGCTACGTCGCTGTTGAGCCTACGGACGGCTGGCGACGTTCCGATGTGTTTGCCAAGGAATTCAAATTGGATCAAACCGATGATCCTGGCGGAAACCCGGAATTTCGGCTCGAATCGCGCTGATCCGAACGATCAGCCCGCTCGTAGTCCCTCAAAATGACCCAACACGACGCTATAATCATTGGAGCCGGCCCGGCTGGTTCGACAGCTGCTGCTCTGCTCGCCGAAAAGGGCCGATCGGTCCTACTTATCGAAAAAGACAAACATCCGCGTTACCATATCGGCGAATCGCTCATGCCGTTTTGCTGGTTCACCCTTGAGCGGCTTGGATTAACCGAAAAGATGGATGAACTGGGTTTCGTCAAAAAGTTCTCGGTGCAATTCGTGACCCAGGACGGCAAGCAGTCTCGGCCGTTCTACTTTTTTCAGCACTACGATCATCCCTCTTCGACGACTTGGCAGGTTGAGCGTGCGGCGTTTGATAATATGATTTTTGAGAAAGCCGTCGCCAACGGTGCCGAGACTCTCGAGGAAACCAGGGTGCTCGACGTCATTAAGGACGAGTCCGGAGCAGTGGTCGGAGTCCGGGCCAAGGGACCCGACGGCGAGGAACGTGAGCACCGCGCGAAGGTTACGATCGACTGCACGGGCCGCGATGCGCTGGTCAGCCGAAAGCAGAAATGGCAGCGCCGCGATCCGGAGCTAAGCAAGATCGCGATCTGGACTTATTATGAGGGCGCTAAGCGCGATGAGGGTCTCGACGAAGGCTCCACGACGGTGGCCTACATTCCGGAGCGTGGCTGGTTTTGGTACATTCCGCTTCAGGACGACAGGGTCAGCGTCGGCGTCGTCGCTGACCGTGATTATCTTTACCGCGATGGTGTCCGCGATCTGGAAACGATCTTCAATCGCGAGATCGACGAAAATGTCTGGATTCAGGAGCACCTCGCGCCGGGGAAACGCGTCGATGACTTCACTCCGACCGGAGAATTCTCCTACCGCAGCGAATTTTGTGCGGCTGACGGCTGCATTCTTGCGGGCGATGCTTTCGCATTTCTCGATCCGGTTTTCAGCTCCGGCGTTTTTCTCGCACTCAAAACCGGCGAGTTGGCCGCCGATGCCGTCGATCGGGCAATCGAGGTTAACGACTTTAGCGCTGCTCAGTTCGAGAGTTACGGCGCGGCAACTTGCGAGGCGATCGAGCGGATGCGCGCCCTCGTCTACGCGTTCTACGATCAGGATTTCTCCTTCGGCAAACTCATCAAAAGGAATCCCGATCTCCGTCCGAGTTTGACCGATTGCCTCATCGGAGATCTTTACGAAGACAAATTTGGCCCGCTCTTCGACGCCGTCGCCGAAATCGCTGAGACTCCGCCACGGCTCGACTACGGAATGAAAGTCGCTTAGTTCGCCGCGCGCCAAGTGACTTTCCCGAACTCCAGACTTGTCGCTAGCTGAATTTCTGAGATGTTCGATGCCGGAAACCCGATTTTCAGATGAAACGAAACTCTCCTTTATTGATAACTGCGGCGCTTCTCAGCGTTAGCGCCCTGATGATGTCGAGCTGCATTCAGTTCGAAGAAAAAGTCATCCTCAACCCGGACAACTCTGGCAAAACTCGAGTCACTCTCATCATGCCGAACCCTGCGGAGATGATGGGAGCCATGATGGAAGGTCTGGCACCAGACGGTGCTGCCGCTGCTGAAGGCATGCCCTCGATCGACGATATGGCGAAAGACATGGCCCAGGGGATCTTGGGTGGAGCCAAAGGCGTGGAAGCTTGGCGCAATGTCGAGTGGGGTGCGACTGAGGACGGGAAAATGCGGTTTCAGGGAGTTGCCTACTTTCGGGATTTCAATGAATTCGAGGCTTCCAGTGACGACGGCGGCGCAGGACCGGACCTCGGATCGCCGACTTCCACAATGCGGGACGGCAAGTGGGTGATCGCGATCGAAATGAAAGATGACGGCGAACCGGATGATCCTGCGGCGGCCCCTCAGATCCCTGCTGATCAGATCGACACAATTATTGCCCAGAGTCGTGCCCAATGGGAGCAGCAAAAGCCCGTCATGGGGCCGATGATTGGATCGATGCGGATGGAATATCGATTGAAAGTCGGCGGGACAATCGAGTCGGTTTCTGCTTTCACTCAACACGAGCCGAATGTCGCGGGAATCGTGATGGACGGACAGAAAATGATCGGCGCGATGGACGGGCTGATCGGCGATGATGACGCGATGCGGAAGCTCATGACTGAAGGCAGTTTCGATGCTCAGGGAATGCCGGAGCCGCCGGACGATCAGATGATGGAGCTGGTTTTCGGATCGCCGGGACCGCTCGAAATTATTATCGAGCCAGGTGACCCGCTCTTCGATTATGAGGCCGAAGTCGCTGCGGCAAAAGCCTCGATGACGGACGAACTCAAGGGAATGATCGAGGCTGGACAGGCAGCAGCTGCTGCTGGAGATGGCGACCCGTTCTGATTTCGCTCTCTGAATTTTCCTTCAAGCCGTGCTCGAAATTTCGGGCGCGGCTTTCTTTTTGCCTGAACGCGTCGAAATTCGACCATGCCCAACACATCTGAGATCTCAAACATGGCGGTGTTCTGCGATTTCGAGAACATCGCTCTCGGCGTGAACGAGGTAGGGTTCTCCAAGTTTCAGATCGACAAAGTCCTCGAGCGATTGCTCGTGAAAGGCAACATCGTCGTCAAAAAGGCTTACTGCGATTGGTCAAGATACGAATCCTTCAAACGCTCGATGCACGAGGCCGCTTTCGAGCTAATCGACATCCCGCACGTTCGGCAAAGCGGAAAAAACTCGGCCGATATCCGCATGGTTGTCGATGCACTCGACCTCTGCTACACCAAAGCTCATGTTGACGCCTTCGTTGTTGTCAGCGGCGATTCGGACTTCTCTCCGCTGGTCAGTAAACTTCGTGAGAACAACAAAGTCGTTATCGGAGTCGGCGTGAAACACTCCACCTCGGACCTGTTGGTTGCGAATTGCGACGAGTTCATTTTCTACGATGAATTGGTCGAGAAAAAGCCTCGTCGAGCCGCAAAGAAGGCTGGCAAACCGACCACGAAAAAGTCTGCCAGAACCAAATCAGCTGAAAACATCGACGACGACGGAATCGAGCTCGTCGTGTCGACGATCGACAGTCTGATCGATGAAATCGGCGGTCGGAGTTCGCTCTGGGGCTCGATGGTCAAGCAGGCGATCAAACGTCAGCGTCCCGGCTTCAACGAACGCGCTCACGGCTTCAAGTCCTTCAACGCGATGCTCGAAGTCGCGCGAGATCGCGGCCTGATCGCGCTTAGCCCAGACGAAAAATCTGGCGGCTACGTGATCGAAACGGCGGGTGATTGACCATCTCAGGTTCCGCAAAAAGTCGCCTCCACAATCTCGCCGGCGCTTGGAGCGGCCTCGAATTCGGCAAACTCGCTTTTCTCCGCAAACGGCTCCTTCAGGACTTCGTTCAGCCTGTGAAACAGCTCGAAATCTCCCTGGTTCCCGGTGCGGATCGCTTCCTCAATTTGATGATTGCGCGGAATGAACACCGGATTCGACCGCCGCATCAACGCAAGCGCCTCGTCTTGATCACTGCCCGCCATCCGCGCTCGCCATCGCTCCAACCAAGCAACAATCGCTTCCGGCTGATTGAACAGTTTGATCACTTCCGCGTCTTCAGAACTTCCGTGAGCGCTCGTTAGATGTCGAAAAACCAAAGTGAAATCGGCCTCGCCTTCAGCCATCGCTTTGAGCAGAGACTCCACGAGTTGCCAGTCGTCTTTTTCATCGCCCTTCAATCCGATCTTCGCCGTTAGTCGTTCTCGGAGCGCGCTTTGGTGCAGATCGGGAAACCGCTCAAGCTCGGCCTCTGCAATTGCTACGGATCGATCCGGATTGTCGTCCAGCAACGGAAGCAGGGTCTCCGCAAGCCGCGTCAGGTTCCATTGAGCGATTGGTCCCTGATTCGCAAAAGCATAACGCCCATTCTGATCGATTGAGCTGAATTTTTTCGCAGGATCGTAGTCATCGAGGAAAGCACACGGCCCGAAGTCGATCGTCTCGCCTGAGACGTTCATGTTGTCCGTGTTCATCACTCCATGGATGAAACCGAACTGCATCCAGTGGGCAATCAGGTCGGCCTGACGACCAATCACGCCGCTTAGCAGAGCTTGGTAAGAGTTCTCGGCTTCCCTCGCGTCGGGAAAATGACGGTCGATCACGTAATCGGCGAGAATTCGGAGATTCTCTTTGTCATCCCGAGCTGCAAACCATTGAAAAGTCCCAATTCGAATGTGAGAACGCGCGACCCGGGTGAAAATTCCGCCAGGCTGCATTCCCTCACGCGCGACGTGCTCTCCGCTCGTCACAGCCGCCAGCGCCCGAGTCGTCGGAACCCCAAGAGCTGCCATCGCTTCAGAAACGATATACTCGCGCAAAACGGGCCCTAACGCGGATCTTCCGTCGCCTCTCCGTGAAAACGGAGTCGGCCCCGAGCCCTTCAACTGGATGTCATACCGGACGCCATCTTTTCCTATGACCTCGCCAAGCAGAATCGCCCGACCGTCTCCCAATTGGGGCGAGAAGCCGCCAAACTGATGTCCCGAGTAAGCCATCGCCAATGGATCAGAACCTTCGGGTGTCTGATTTCCTGAAAGCGCCGCGAGACCTTCCAGCGATTCCAGCTTCTCCGCGTCTAGTCCAAGCTCTGCGGCCAGCGAATGATTAACCCGAATGATTGTCGGATTCGTGACGGGAGTTGGTTGGACCGGAGCATAAAAAGCCTCCGGAAGCCGAGCATAACTGTTATCGAATGGAAAGAGCACTCAGTCTCCTTGCCTGACTTCGCCTTCGATATCCACTGGTAATTTATCCGCGCCCTTAGCTTTCTTAATCTTAATCTTCTTTTTCTTCGGCGCGCCAGCAGCTGCTGACTTCGATTTGGACGCTTCCTGAACGGGAACGACCTTGATTTCCACTTCCACTGGCACAGCGCGAAGTCCGGAAATCACCTTTTCCAGCTTTGCGACGGTCTCGTCTGTCAGCCCAGTCGATTGCAAGGATTCGCCGATCCGGCTCAAACCGTCGTTGAATTCGCTCAGCTGAGCTACCACGCGCGTTACCGGGTCGGACTCGTCGCCACCCGCCAGCAGTTGGTTTTTGTTGAATGCCTTGTGGATTTCCGCCCATCGAGTCGCCTCGGTGTCGGTCAAAATCCCTTCAAGCTCCTTGAATTTGAGTAGATTCGCTTCAGCGCCCGTAGTGAGCGTCTGACTCTCGTTTTCGTAGTGCGATACGATGAGATTCTCGACTTCCTCGTCCGTCATGATCGCCAATACTTTTTCAGCGATCCGGCTCATGTTACGATAACTGCCTTGTAGCTTGAACGAAGGCTCCGTTCGATACGCGTCTTCCATCGCGGCAGAGCGAATGTATTCCAGATTCACGCGTAGAATCGTATCGCGAACACGCATCAATTTTTTGGTCACCGAAACAAGCTCGTCGATCTCTTCTACCGAATAGTTGCCTTCAAAATCCGCGCCTTCCTGTGATCCCGTCTCCGCGATCTTCATCACCGCATAAATATCTTTTTGGCTTCGGCTTGAGAGCTTGCTCAGCACCGAATTACTGGTTAGCGAGTTCTCAATATAACTATCTTTGAACGAACCTTCGTTCTCTCCAATAATATCGCCAAGATTGTAGGTATCGGCGCGGTTGGCGAGCATATCAGGAATCTGGAATCGCCCGCCGCTCTCGGTATAAGGGTTGCCAGCCATCACCACTGCGACTTTCTTCCCGCGCAGATCGTAAGTTCTGGCTTTGCCTTCCCAGACGCCCTCAATTTTGCGTTGAGCGTCGCAGAGCGAAATGAATTTCTGAAGAAACTCAGGATTGCAGTGCTGAATGTCGTCAACGTAGATCATTACGTTGTCGCCCATTTCTAAGGCGAAGTTCAACTTGTTGACTTCGGCGCGCGCGCTGGCGTTTGGCGCTTCTGTCGGGTCAAGCGAGGTGACTTGATGGCCAATCGCTGGCCCGTTGATTTTCACGAACGTGATCCCCAATCGGTTGGCCACGTATTCCATCAGTGTGGTTTTGCCGTAGCCTGGCGGGGAAACGAGCAACAGCATGCCCATTCGATCGGTTCGCGTATCGGCTCCAGCGGTTCCGAGCTGTTTGGCCAGATTGTCGCCGATCATCGGAAGGTAAACTTCGTCGAGCAACCGGTTGCGCACGAAGGCGCTCATAACAGTTGGTTTAAACTCGTCCAACCTCATTGACTCACGCGCCTCATCGATCAGGCGAGATTTCAATTCATGGTAGGCTTCAAAGCGAGGAACAACCTCCGATTCGAAATTACTCAAACGAGTCAGAAATTCGTTGTAGTCCAACAAATATCCGCCTCCAGCAATTCGCGAATGATCGCCCAGTAAACCATCCAGCTCCGCGCGGGTCGCCGCATCGACGACTTCGCGTTGCTCGAATCCACCACGCATTTCGTGCGCCGCCGCCTCAACCACGACGTCTTCCGTGACGTCGCCACCAGCGCTTCCTCGCATCCAGTCGGAAGTCACCTGGAAACGCCCAGCCGCGTCGTCTTCGAGTTCGCTTACAGCCTCCTGAAATTTCGACTTTGACCGCGTTGAAGCGAGTTTCCCGTGAAACTCCTTCACCACACGTGCAGCCTCTGCGGAAACGACCACGCCACCTTCTGACGAAAGCTCATCCACCAGATAATCGGCTGCTCCGGACTTATGGCGCGCGTCAAATAGCCCAGTCTGCTCAAGAAATACACCAAGATGCTCCGCCAACTCTTCTTCGTAATCAGCATCGAGGTTCCCGCCGGCGCCTCCAAAAGCATCGCGCATTTGGCCGAACGATTTCAGTTTGGCGGCAAGCCGCTGCTTTTCGGCTCCCTCAAACCATTCCCAAAACACGAGACCGCACGCCCGCGAGGTCATTGAATGCCTTAGACGCCCGGCCCTTTGATGAATCGGGAGTAACGCACTCAAGAGTCGCTCGGTATCGTGGTCGTTGACTCCTTTGACGTAGCCCTCAGCGTAGCGAGATGACATGAACTCTTGAATCATTTCGATCGAAACCGCCTCGCTATCAGCATAACGTTTTTCACTGAGCATCTGAAAGGCGAGATACTCAGACCGGTATACATTTTGATTTTCGGAAATGATTTCCTGATCCCAAACGGAGCGAGTTTGTAGAAACTCTGGGTCAACGATCGTTTCATAAAAGGCAGTGCCTGCCAGATGAAACGCCATTTCGCCGTCCCGCGGAATTACAGTGAGATCGAGTTCGCGTGTATTGACTGAGAACTGGTGATTTCCTAAGCGAATGACATCTTTGCCGCCGATGAACAGTTCCTTGCGATCTTTGAGCTGCCGCACCGCGTCCTCTCGCATCGTCTTCAGACGCGTCTGGACATCGCCCGATTTGACGGTGTCGCCCAACTCCGTGAGATTTTCGACAATGTCACGAACCTTGTCGACCATCAGGTCGCTGGCAAAGTAGCTGTTGATCTCGGCGATCTCTTCAAACCCGGACACGCGCCGCACAATACCGCCTAAAATCCGGTCGGCGGACTTTAGCAAAGTGTCGGCTCGCTTGTTTCGAGACTCCAGCAGCTGCTGCTTGCGGCTTTCGAACGCGCCGTAAATTTCTTCCCGTTTTTCGCCGAGCTGAGCGACGTAATCATCAAACTCGCTGAATTTACCTTCCAGCTCTTCGATCTGCACCATTAGGCGCGTAAGCTGTTCGTCGCACTTTTCTGGCGTATCGCAAACATCTAAGGTGTTGACCACTGTTTGAGCGATCAACTTCATCTGCGCCCCGAATTGGCCTTCCGCTTCGACTCGTCCGAGCTCCTGCCGGCGCTTGCGAACCTGCGCTTGAACCTGGTTCAAACTCGCATAAATGCCCGAGATCGCCTCAGTGATCTTCGTCGCTTCCGTCGCGTCTGTGATCTGGAGATTCCCGACGATATCGATCAGCATCTCCAATTCGCCGCCAGCCTCGGCCAAAGCGTCCGAAACTGCGGTGGCTTCAGTAACTTTGGTGAGTTTTGCCGCCGCATCCCTTTGCTCGGTGATCTTCGCTTGATAAGGATCGAGCGCCTCGGGCTTCAGGAGGAAACTAACGCAACTCTGGGACGTCTTTTCTGTCGCCTCAGAAATTTCTGCTTCTAGTTTATCAACTAAGTCGTTATCAATATAGCGGAGGTCCCGCAACGAAATTACCTCGCCGCGCGCCCCTCGCAGATCCGCCAAGTGATGAACAAATCCGAGAATGTCATCCGGAGCTTGGTGATCCGCGGCTGACGTTGCCTTGCGGGCTCGATCGTGTGCGCGTTTGGTTTCCTCCTTTGTCGTCTTGCGAATCCGTTGAACCTTATCGAATTCCCCAATCGCAGCCTGGGCAGCCTGGTTGACCGCCATCAACGGCGTTTTCAGCTCGGCGGTCTCGGAGTTGCCAACCCAGAAATAGCTATCGACGATATCCCCGGTTTTCTTGACCAGATCGACATAGAGATCGGCGTAAGTATCGTCCTTGCCGATCAGATTGAGAACCTCATGGCACTCCGCCATGCCGCGCACAATATCGGCGTTGCCTATTTTAAAGAGATAGCTGTCGGTCTGCGCTGGCTCGCTGGCACCTTCCGTCGTAAACGGAGTTTGCCAGACCTGAATCACGTGATGTTTCTGCGGCTGATCCTCCGTGCGAAAATAGAACAGCTCACCATCCGGGAAAACGCAATAGCCGTTGCAGATGATCGGCGTATCCAGCGTTTGCGCGATCAAGTTGTAGGCCATCAACGTGTAGGTCCCACTGGCGCGGTTGTAGAAAACGTACAACGTGTCCTCGCCGTTCGATGAAGCAATTCGACGCTCGAATCGCATGTCGGTTAGCCCGCTGTCGAAAACCTTTGTCTCGCCGGTTTGAAGGAGATAGCCATTGGAAACCACGATCCCGTGATCGTCCGGAAGCAGAACACACGAATCCGCTATCGTATCGATTCGAGTAACCTTCTTCGTCTTCTCGTTAAAAGCGAGATATCGGAATTCCTGCTCTTGATAAGGCCGAACTTTGATCAATATCAAGCTGCCAACAATCGTGTAGAGAATTTCGGCATCGTCCAGGGTCTGATCGACATTGTCGACAGGCTCGGCATAGATCCCTTCGCCCGTTTCCGTGTTGTCTTCGATCTTTACAGTTAAATCGCCTCCGACAGTCTCGATGAAAACGCGGTCCTCGATCGAAATGTGCGGATGATCGCCACCGCGCTGCATGTCGCGGTGTGCACGCTTCCATTCGAACTCGTGCTGTGGCGGAAACTTGTATTCGTGATCGAAGCGATTGCCCAGATACTCAAGACGACCATCGCCAGGCATCAGGAATTTGAACGCCTTAATGTCTTCAACAGAGGCACCGGTGCGGAAAGCCACGTAAAGATGGACGCCCAGGACCATGAACTTCACGAAAATCGTTTCGCGATAGTATTTGTAGAGATAGGCAAACTCCTCTGCAAATCTCTCCTCGCCTTCAATCTCCCAAGTCGTCGGAACAAAAGTGTGTCCGGCGTTTTCGTAATGATACGCCGAAAATACATCGGCAAGGTCGGTTGTAGCCTTGAGCCCAAGTTGAACGTTATACCCGAAGAGGAATTTTCCGCCGCCGATCGACACCATGTCGCGCGGCGTGCAGTTGTGGGCGGTCGTTACCCGCTCGGTCGCGACGAGGCTGCTTTCGATCGCGCCGAAAACCGCCTGCCGATCCCGGTTGAGCGTCCCAAGACGCTCGCGCAAGTCGGAGGCGTGGGTGTTGAGCCGATTGCGGATTACCTCGTAGGCTCCGCCTTCCAGCTTTGCGCCAGCTGTTGATTCGTCAGGCAAATTCAGAGGACCTTGTTAGCCTTTTGGTCGGCGACGCCGAGGCGCTGAGCAGCACCCAGAAGTCCGTTCAGCGTGCGACCGGTTGTCGAGTCGTTGTTGGCAGCCAGCATTTTGCCAAGAACCGCAGCCACGGTCAGATTCTTTAAGTCCTCACTGCTGATTCCGAACATATCGACCCATTCCCGGATCTGCGCCTTGAATGCGTCCGGATCGCCGCGGAATAACGTATCTTTGATCTCGGTTAGGGTATCCGAATTGTCGAGCGCGCGGTCAACTTGCTTGCCAGCCGTTATGGCTTGAGTAATCTTGTCGAAGAACGTGCTTTCGCCGCCCACGATATCGATGTTTGCGGTTTTGAGGGCTGCCGCAACCACGGTAGCTTGTTCGGCTGCGATATCCTTTTGAGCTTCGATCTCAGCGAGGTCGATCTGGCGTTCCTTGTCGAGCTTGAGCTTGAATTCTTCGTGGCCTTGACCGGCCTCTTCGAATAGCTTCATGGCGCCGGCCTTCTCGGTGATTCCGTCGGCATCAGCAGTTGCTTTGGCTCGAATTCCCTCCGCCTCCGCTCTTGCTTGTGCCTCTGTTCCTTCAGCGTTTGCGTTTGCTTTAGCGCGGATGACTTGAGATTCACCTAGCCCAGCAGCTGCTGTCTCGGCAGTGACACCCTCGGCGAGCATTTTCTTCGCTGCCGACTCTTTCTCGGCTGATTCCTGGTTCGCTTCAGCCGTGATCACGATCTCCTGCGCATGAAGCTCGGCCGATTGCTTGCTGGCCTCAGCCGCTTTCACATGCTCATAGGCTTCTTCGTCTGCCTTCAACTGTGCAGATTCCTTTTGTGCTTCAGCGTCGCGAACTTTGACCAACATCGCCTCCTGCGCCGTCTTCTCAGCCAGGGTAATCGCGACTTGCTTCTCTCGATCCGCGCCCGCGAAGGCCTCGGTATCTTTGATCTTCTCTTGCTCGATCACGACCATCTTTTCGACCGCGACGCGCTCTTTGATCACGTCCTGAATGTTTTTCTTCTCGATTTCGACGGCTTTCTCCTTTTCGATGGACTTGAGAGTCGTTACCCGCTCACGATCGATCTCCTCCAATTTCCGATCCCTCTCAACACGCTCAAGTTCGACCCCATCGGTTCGTTCTTTGTTCCGCAGCGCGACAATCACCTGGCGCTCTTTGTTTTGTTCAGCGATCTGAATTTCCTCATCAGCTGCGATCCGAGCTTGCTCGGCTCGTTGACGGTTTTCCTCTTGGACCTTCTTCGTCTCGGCCTGCTCTCGCGCCTGAACTGAATCGACTTCCCGCTGTTGCTTCGCTTCGGTTTCTGCCAGCTGGCGTTCTAACTCTAGAATCGCTTCACGAGCTTCAACGTCCTGCTGTTTGATGACTTTTTCCTTATCTCGCTGAATGTGGTTAGCGAGTTTGGCTTGCGTTGCCGTTCTCTCTGTAATCTTCTTGATGCCTTCCGAATCGAGGATGTTGTTCGGGTCTAAGGAATCCAGCGGAGTCTGCTCAAGGTCGTCAATCGCGGCGTCCTCCAGCGAGAAACCATTCAAGTCAGTTCCGATCAGTTTGATGATTTCATCGCGGAAACTGTCGCGCTCTTCGTAGAGTTCGGTGAAATCGAAGCGCTTTCCGATTGTCTTCAAGGCTTCCGAGAATTTGGCTCCGAAAAGCGCCTCAAGTTCCTTTTGATCCGAGGCGCGAACGCAGCCAATCGATTGCGCTACTTTTTTGACGTCGGCGTCCGTTGGATTGACCCTGACAAAGAAGGCGACTTTGATATCTGCCCTCATATTGTCTTTGCAGATCAGGCCGTTATCGCCTGCTCGGTCGATCTCGATTCGTTTTACCGAGATATTGATCATTTCGGCCTGATGGAATACGGGAATGACGACTTTTCCGGTAAATGACACCTGTGTTCCGCCCTGGCCGGTGCGCACCAGCGCGAGTCCTTGCGGGACTTTGCGATAGCACTTTACGACCAGCACAAACAATCCTACGACCAAGATTAGGAATACGACGACAATGACGACGCCGATGCCGCCTAGCATTTCAATTAGTTCACTCATTCGGTTCGATCTGGTTCGGTTGGTTTATTTGGATAAGTTTTTCCACTGCCGCGGATTTACGAACGGAAAAAAAGCCGGTTTCAGGATCTTCAGAAACCACTAGGGCCTCATCGCCCTTGATCAATGACTCTTGATCTTCGGTTGCCCTGACATTGATCAGAAAGGTGGCACCGTCGCGTTCGACCTCTGCTTGCCCGCTGTCCGGGGTCACTTTCAATGACCGAATGGTGCAGGCACGACCCACGATTGGCTCATGGGTATCTCCATCTGCGTTCAAAGCCACGAAGAGACGCTTCAGAGGAGCGGTAGTGATTTTTGTGAGGATCGCGCTGATAAACAGGTTTGCGGTGAAGATCGCTGCAGTGATGAGAATCAGGCCACCGCCATTAAATATATAATTCCCAAGGATCGAAATGGACCAAAGGCAGAGTACAAGGACGCTAATAACTATAAGCGCGGGAACCTGGCCAAAATTCAAGAATCGAAGGACGGCCATTCCGATACCGCCTCCGCCGGTTCCGGCGGTATCAAGGTCTGGATCCACATCGGCGTCGACGTCCGCATCAACATCGAAATCGAGACTGTCGACGCCGATCGCTCCCAAGATAACGATCAACCAGTAAACAACTACGGCCCCGAGAAGAATCGTAAGGGGTAGGTTCTGGCTTTTCAGGGCTTCTGTCAGGATCAAAGTCATGTCTGTGGCGGCGTGACTTTAGAAGAAATGGGTGGAGAACCGGATTACAATTGCTAGACGAGTTTGTATCATGGCGATAGCAAGGCTTCAAAACCGGGCTCATCGACCACCTGGACCCCGAGGTCCTCTGCCTTGGTGAGTTTGCTCCCAGCCTTTTCTCCGGCAAGCAAGTAATCGGTCTTGGCGGAAATGGAACCGGAAACTTTGCCGCCCAATTGTTGGATTCGCTCTTTAAAGTGGTCGCGCGACTGGCTCAGCGATCCGGTGATCACCCAGGTCGTCCCAGCGAGCGAAGCGCCATCCACGTCGTCTGCTTTCGCGGGTGAGGGGGCAAAATTGGCCGATTTGGGATTGATTCCAAGCTCGCTCATCTGCGCAAGCGCCGCCTGGCCACCCTCCGATTCGAAATAGCCGAGGATCGAAGCCGCAGCGACGGGCCCGACATCCGGAGAGACGTTGAGTTCCTCGATTTCCGCTTTTCGGGCGGCCACCTGCTCTTTCAGGCTGTCGAATTGCTCCTTTCGCGCCTGCTTTTCGACGTCGTCCTTTGGCGGGTTGGAGCGATTTCGCGGTGAGGCCTCGCGCTGTTCGTCTTCCAGCCTGGCGATCTCGGTGATCGTTTTTAAAACCGGCGATTCCGGGATTGCCGCCAGGTTTTCGTGGATTCGCGCCAGTTCACGCGCGGCAGACTCGCCGACATTCGGAATTCCAAACGCGAAGATCCAGCGATTGAGCGGTTGCTCGGCTTTCGCGCGCTCAAGCGAACTCAGCAGCTGCTGGGCCTTCTTTTCGCCAAATCGACGGGGCTTGGAAGTCTCGCCGTTCTGAAGTTGCGCTGGATTGAGCTTTAGATTCGCAAGCGTTTCCAAGTCTAAAGAAAAGAGATCCAACGGCGAACTCGCGAGCTTCGATTCGACCAGCTTCACCGCGACTGCTTCGCCGACGTTCCCGATGTCGAGGGCGCGCCGCGCCGCGAAATGCCGAATTCGAGTAACTGCTTGAGCTGGGCAGGCAAAATTCACACAACGCCAGGCAACGAAGCCGTCCGTCTGTTCCACTGGCCCTCCGCACGAGGGACAGGCGTGACCAACGGCATCGACCAAATTGTAGGCCTTGGAGTCAACCGGTCGCTTCGCGATGATCACTTTGACAACCGCAGGAATGATCTCGCCCGCCTTTTCCACGATGACAGTGTCGCCGATACGAACATCTTTGCGGTCGATCTCGTCCTGATTGTGGAGCGTCGCGCGGGAAACGGTCGTGCCTGACACGAACACAGGATCCAGCTCAGCCACGGGGGTGAGCACGCCGGTTCGGCCAACCTGAATCGTGATTTTTCGGAGCACGGTTTCCTTCTGCTCTGGCCGGAATTTGTAAGCGCAGGCCCACTTTGGAAATTTCGAAGTCGCTCCAAGCGCCGCGTGCTGAGCAATTTCGTCAACCTTGATCACCGCGCCGTCGGTCGCGTAGGCAAATCCGTGCCGATCCTTGTCGAGCTTGCGAATCGCCGCGAGGAGCGAGTCGAGATCGTCAGCCTGGGCCAGCCACTTCGATGCCCGAAATCCGAAGTTGGGGAGCGTTTGGTGAAAATCCTCGATGGTCGTGAAGTCAGCTCCTTCGACCTCGCCGAAAGAGTGAAAAATGCAGTCGAGCGGGCGCGTTGCGACCAGTTTCGGGTCGAACTGCTTGAGCGTGCCAGCAGTCGCGTTACGCGGATTGATGAAAGCAGGCTCGCCGGCTTCATCGCGCTCTTCGTTCAGCTTCGCAAAGCCCTCATTCGGCATAAAAACCTCGCCGCGCACTTCGAAAAGTCTCGGAGCAGCTGCTGGCAGCCGAACCGGGACGCTGTGAATCGTTCGGACGTTTTGAGTGATGTCGTCGCCCGTCGTTCCGTCGCCCCGGGTCGCCGCGTAGACCATTTCGCCGTCGCGGAAGAGTGCTGATACGGCGACTCCGTCAATTTTTGGCTCAATCGTCAGGCGCGCCCGATCCGGGCCGAGATTCCTGATCAGGCGCTCAAACCAAGTGATCAAATTCTGCTCGTTCACGCCCCCTGTCTCCTCGATTTCCTCTTCCTTGAGCTCGTGAATGTCCTCAATCGAAAGCATCGGCGCGAGGTGGTTGATCTGCTCGAAACCTTCGAGCGGAGCGCCGCCGACCCGCTGCGAAGGGGAATTCGGGCTGAGCAGATCGGGGAATTCGGTCTCCAGCGCCTTGAGCCGATTCATCGCCGAGTCGTAATCGGCGTCGGAAATCGTCGGCTGAGCTTCAAGGTAATAAAGCCGGTTGTGCGTCTCAAGCTCCTCGCTGAGGCGGGCAATTTCGGCTTTGGCTTCGTCGTGTCTCATCGACCGTGAACTTGCGAACTGGTCGGGCGCTTGCAAGCCGAGATTCGCGCTTTGTCAGGATGAATCCCACTCGTCCCTTAAGCAAAAAATGAATGTGCCGGGGTGTTGGCGCATTCTACTTTTCCTAAAACCTGAATTATGGCAATTTTATGGGATATCGCGCCTGATCGTCAAAATACTCGCCGCTGGCCTCTTCGTTGGTCCGGCCACTGCGTGTTGAAATCTCGTTCGGCAGGCGGAGATTCAATATTTCCCTGGCGTCGATTGGGAATACCGGCTCGGGTTCCGAAAACTCCGCTTATGAAAACCCTGCTTGTTTCGATCCTCCTCGGCCTTTCGGCCATCGCGCTTCATGCGCAAGACGCCCCGCCGCTCAAAGATCTGAACGGATTCTTTCCGTTCGAGGTTCCAGAAACTCTCGAGGCCTGGGAGGAGCGCGCGGCCGATCTTCGCCAACGCGTGCTCGTCGCCAATGGTCTCTGGCCGATGCCGGAGAAAACTCCGCTGAACCCGGTCATCCACGGCAAATTTGAGCGCCCGGGCTTTACGGTCGAGAAGGTCTACTTTGAGAGCTATCCCGGATTGTTCGTCACTGGCCTGCTTTTTCGACCTGAGAATCCGCCGGAGGGAAAACTGCCCGCTGTGTTGAGTCCGCACGGTCACGGCGGTCGACTTCAGGACCACGGCGTGGAGGGCGTCCTCAAGCAGATTGAGGGCGGTGGCGAGAAATTCAAGGAGTCAGGCCGGATGCCGAAAGTCGCTCGCTGCGCGACGTTGGCGCGGCTGGGTTGCGTTGTTTTTCTCTACGACATGTTTGGTTATGCCGATAGCAATCAACTTTCACGCGGGCTTGCTCACGGATTCAAGAAACAGCGGCCAGATTTCGAGGGGAAGGACAGCTGGGGGTTGTTCAGCGCGCAGGCGGAAATGCGGATGCAGTCGATCTTCGGTCTGCAAACCTGGAACTCGATCCGTGGTCTGGATTTTCTCGAAAGCCTGCCTGACGTAGACCCAAAACGCATCGCGGTGACCGGCGGAAGCGGCGGAGGAACGCAGACGATCATGTTGTGCGCGATCGACTCGCGGCCGATCGCGGGTTTCCCAAACGGGATGGTTTCCAGCGCGATGCAAGGCGGTTGCACCTGTGAAAACGCGAGTCTTCTGCGGATTGGAACTGGCAACGTGGAACTCGCCGCGCTGTTCGCACCTAAGCCGCAAGGGATGACCGCGGCTAACGACTGGACCAAAGAAATGCTCGTGCCCGGGAAAGGTTTTCCGGAATTGCAGAAGCTCTACGGGATGTACGGAAAAGTGGACAACGTGATCTGTGAAGACCTGCTTCATTTTGGGCATAACTACAATTATGTGAGTCGCGCGGTCATGTATTCGTGGTTCAACAAGCATCTCGACCTCGGTCTTGAGGAGCCGATTGTTGAGGAGGATTTCAAGCTGCTGACGGCGGAAGAGCACGCTGTCTGGACTGTCGAGCATCCTGAGCCAGAAGGCGGCGATGAATTCGAGCGGAATCTAACGAATTGGATCGCGGATCAGGACCAGCAGCTGCTGGACGCGATGACGGAAGGCGAGCGGCGCGAGACGGTTCGTGCGGCGTGGCGGACGATGATCGGTGCGAGCGATTTGAGCGGCGCAGTTGCGAGTTCGTTCTCTGCCGTGGGTTCGCCAGAAAAAACTACCCTTCAAACTGATCCGAAGTCCCCGTCTTTCTCGGTTTTTACGGCGAAACCAAAGGGGGATTTCAAATTCACTGTTGTCTGGACGCACGAAAAGGGGAAGGACGGCTTATTCAAAGGGGACGGAACTCCAACTCCGGCCGTCCAGGGAATTCTCGACCGTGGAGGCCGAGTGATCACGGCGAATCTCCATCTTCAAGGGGACGAAATCAACGAAACGCCAGTCGTGGCCAACCCACGCGAATCTGCGAGCTACACGCACGCCTACAACGACTCGGTTTTCGCCGAACGAGTCCAGAATATTCTCG
>JBLHKS010000052.1:0-37009 GCA_047620505.1 Verrucomicrobiales bacterium
ACCTCGCCAACTGGAGCGCGGTCGGTCTCACCGAACACTTGATCATCGACGTCGACTCCAGTTTCGAGCGCGTAACCGTCCGCGAAACTTCGCCGATTGGCGCAGGAACGCAGAAATTCGGCCAGGTCGACATCACCGCCCCCTGACATGATCCCCAACCCGGAAACGACCCTCATTTCTCTCGCCCAAAGTGGCGATCGCGAGGCTTTCGCGGAGCTGACTCGGCTTCACGCGACGAGTCTGCGTGGTTACCTGATTTCGAATCTTCGAAACGAGCACGACGCGAACGATCTGCTTCAAAACGTCTTGGTAAAGATCTGGAAAGCGCTCCCGCGATACGAGGATCGTGGCCGGATTCGGGCTTGGATGTTGAGGATCGCGCGCAACGAATTGTTGAACTTCGTGCGGAGCCAGAAGCGGATTCGATCGACGCCGCTTGACGAAATTCAGTGGAGCAAAATCGAGGGTCGTGAACCGGCCGCCGATCAGCAGCTGCTGGAGCGCGAACGTCGCGAGTGGCTCATCGAAAGCATCGATAAACTGCCTGAAGCCCAACGCCAAGTGGTCTATTTGCGCTTGAACGAGGAGATAACTTTCAGGGAGATCGCAGAGCGCACTCGCACGCCGATCAACACGGTTCTTTGGCGGATGCACAGCGCCACGCGGCGTTTGCGCGACTCGATGATGCTGGAAATGGCCGCCTGAAATCGGCCGCCGATCACAGCCGATTTACCACGATCCTGTAAAACTGCCAGAGGGCCGAATTTGGAGCTGTGATCGTGATCGAGTCGTAGTTCGATCCGGAACCCGAAACGACCGTCACCGCGTAGCCGCTGATCGCCGAAACCGGTGCGCCGCCGCTGCCGTTTGCGAGATCTTGCCAGGCCTGCAACTCACGCGAGCCCTGCAGCCGCAAACGAATATCCGTGAGACCGGGTCTGTAGCGGAACGAGATGATTTTGCCGGTTACGTCGACCGTCAGGCCGATTCCGTTCGAGTCGAAGCCACCTGCGCTGCCACCGGTTACGTACTCGAAGAGATTCTCGACTCCATCGCCTTCAGGATCATCGTTAGGGCCGACTTGAAGCACGCCCTGGCTTGCAATCCAGGTAAAAAAGTTGTCGCCCGAACCTGTGATCACCACTCGATCGACCCAGCCCTGATCGCTTCCGTTTGAGACGGATTCGTCCTTCACGTAGCTCCATGTCAAGGTGTGAGTTCCCGCCGGAAGACTGTAAGTTCGCTGTGTCCAATCGACCTCGCCGGAGATCCGAGTCTGGCGGACACCATCGACGTAAAAATTGAGATAATCGAAGCGCCTTTCGGAGCTGACCTTCCAGTAAAAGCTGATCGTTTCGGCATCGACGACCGTGATTTGCATTGAGGTGGTTTCGTCGTGCGTGATCGTGGCCGAAGCGGCCGCGTCCACCCCGTCCGAAGTCACATCCGTTTGGTAGGCCCATCCAATCTCGCTGCCGCCATCCGAAACCGGAAGGACGATATCGAGCGCGCTCGTTAGCGATTCGGGATCCGGATCACCGCCGCCACCGTCCCCTCCTCCGCCACCACCGGAGTTGTTGTCCGAGTCGACGAGAAGATCAAATTGGCCAACGCTTCCGTAGGTGCTCCAGCCGGTGTCTGGCGTGAGATGCGCAGCTCCACGGACGCTGACGTAGTAAATTCCAGCCTGAAGCAGCTGACTGATCGAGGCGTTCATCGTGGCTCCACCCACGTTTTCGCGGAGCTGCGTCCCAGCAATGTCGTAAAGCCGAAGATCTGCCTTCATGTTAGGCCCGGGAGTCTTCGGGTTCGCGGAAATCAGCAGGGTCGACTGCTCAGTCAGCGTAAACTGGAAAAAGTCGACGTCCGTGTTTCGCTCGATCACAGCGCTTGCCGCAAAGTCACCGCTAACGGCTGTCAAGACGGTCGCCGAACCGGTTGAATTGCCGACGTCATCCGCGCGATAGCTGAAACCGTTCGTGACGATCCGCGCGAAATCGTTCTCGGTGTTCGAGGAATTCGAATAATCGCCGTTGCTCCATTGGCTGACGTTGGAATTGAACGCCGCGCCCATGATCGGCCCCCAATTCATGGGTGAACTCCCGTGACCCGGATGATATTCCTGACCGCCACGGCCATCGTGCGCCAGCTTGAGTTGGTGCCCGACTTCATGGGAAATCGTGTCGGCGATGTCGTTCGGATCGTTCACCACGAAGCACCAGGAAACCGTGTTGTCACGGAAGCTATCGAGAAACGCGACTCCCCCGCTGCCCGGTGAAGCCGTGTCAGTCGGCGTAACGACACACATCGTCCGACGCTGAGCCGAAGTCGCGTCGAAAACCGAGCGCTTGTCCGTAACATTGATGTTGAACGGGGCGAAATCCTCTGCAACGCGGCGGAGAGTTTCCAGCCGATTGGCTGCGTTTATCCCTGAAGTTTGCGCGTTGATCGCAGACGGGTGCCAGTTCGGGTCGTTGACGACTTCACCATCGAAATCGAGGTAAATTACGAACTGAGAACCGCTCAGCGACTGGAATTCTCCTGGAGCCGGATCGGAATTCGCGGCTACTAGATTTCCAGCCGGCGGCGGTTCGGCGTTGGCGACCAAGCCCGCTCTCGCCCGATTCGGCAGAGTTTCGGCGTCAGAGATCGGATAAGTCGCCCCATCGAGGCAACACAGAACCTGAGATAACGGCAATTCTTCGATGACGTAGTCCCCTGTTTTTGGGAAGCCGGTGATGCGGTGCGCGAAGGATTTGTCCTCGTAAAAAACGTGAGCCCGAGTTCGCTCGCGAGTTTCCGAAAAAATCATCCGGCCTTCGCCATTTTCGAGCGCGATTCCGAGTTGGAGAGATCGATTTGGGAGACCACGGACGACAGAATCGACTCGGCCGGAAATTTCAAATCCGGGAGTGACTTCCAAAGTAATCAAATCGCCCTCAGATGCGGTTCGAAGCGACTCGAGCGAGGCTGAATTGAACTCGTGAACCGGAAAATCCGGCAATCGGCCGTCATCTCCGGGCAGAGCTCGATAACCCGGCAGCTGCTGGAGGCGATAGGAGATCGGAACGGGCTGAATTCGACCTGTCCCCAGCAAACTCGGAGGCATCAACGACGGAACTTCAACTGGCTCGGCAACAAACGCCTCGAGACGCTCAGCGTTCGACTCGGACTCCGCCTGGCTGACCGAATTCTCGTCAAAAGCCTCCGGTTTCTCCGAATCCGGCTCACGAAGCAAAAGCACACCCGCCAAGAGGGCTGTCGCGCCGACTGCAGTGATAAATGCGGCTCTGGAGAGTTTGGGGAGCATTTGAATCGAGGCTTAAAGTCCTCCGTGTAGCCTAAACACCAAGGCTTCGTTCTTTATTGGTAGAAAAGGCCAGCGCTCAGTCAATTAGCATAAAATCTGAACGTTTGGTAATTTTCTTGGCGATTCTTATTGCCAACCTTTGAATGACTTTGTAAATACATCGTCGTGACGCTTCCCCGACCGAGCCCCCCACTCGCCGCGCTCGTTCTCTCCACCGTGCTTTTGCTCTGCTCCGGTTTGAATGCGCAAGTCGACACCAACAACAACCAGATGAGCGATATCTGGGAGTTCAAATTTGGCGTTTTTGGGATTCTCGAGGCTCTCGACGATGATGACGGCGACGGGTATTCAAATTTGGGCGAAAGCATCCACGGAACCGACCCTCTCGACCCGAATTCGCATTTGGGATTCGTATTTTCGGCCGGAATTGGATCTTACCACTTTAGTTGGACTGGCGTGGCTGAAAAACGCTATTGGGTTGAAAATAATTCCGCGCCAAGTGGCAGTCTCTGGTCCTCGCTCGGGGGCGTTCAATTTGGTGCCGACGGGCTGATGAATTACGCGACTGACAGCTCGACGCTGCTTTCAGTTCCGGGTCAGGCGCGACGCGATATTTTCAACCGTCCAGACATCGATAATCTTTCCGAACTTCGACTACTGCCAATCACGAGAGTCGAATACACCGAAGACGACGAGTTTTCGACTCCGCGAAATGAATCGAGCCGATATGGGCAACGGGTTCAGGCGTATTTGATCCCGCCAACGACCGGCGATTACACTTTCTACTTCACCAGCGATGACCAGGGCGAGCTGAACCTGAGTTCCGATACAACGGCTGCGAACCTGACCAAAATCGCTGAGGTTTCAGAGTGGGCCAGCTGGGACGAATGGGACAAATTCGGTTCCCAGGTTTCGGCTCCGATCACTCTACAAGCTCACACGCCATATCTGATCGAAGCCCTCCACGAAGAATGGTATGGAGGCGATCATGTCAGAGTCGCCTGGTCCGGGCCGGGAATTTCGTTTCAGGTGATTCCTGCGCAGTTTTTCGCGGGCCTCGCGCCTGACGGATTGACCTCATACGGCGGCGATTGGCGATTCTTCCGCCTCAACGCAGCCGATGGCGATACGGACGGCGATGGCGTAACCGATTGGGAAGAGAACGAAACCGGACTGGATCCAGCGAATCCGAATACGTTCGGGCTCGACGACCTCGTTTATCTTCAGCGCAACGCGGGCGGGACGAATACAGTCACTGTCCGACGGACGAACGGAGTGCTATACGAAAGCGCCGCCAATACGACGAAATTTGTGATCGAACGTCGAGGCGGTTACGATCCGATTTTAATCAACTACACGGTAAGCGGGACGACCACCTCAGGCGCGGATCACACGCCGCTTGTTTCGGGCTCAATCGCGTTCGCACAGGGAATTCACAGGGCGGAATTTGACGTCGCCACCATCGCAGATATCAAAGTTGAAGATACGGAAATTTTAACGGTGTCGATCAGCCCCGGCGCTTACGGGATCGGCGCAAACAGCACAGCTTCGGTCGAATTTGAGGACTCGCCGCCGACTTTTTTCCTCGCTCGATTGTCCGCTCAGGACGGCGCACAAACGGCGGCGAGCGGTGTCGCGACGGTCTGGCTAAAAGGCAACGAACTTTACGCGAATGTCAGTCTTTACTTTTCCAATCTGACGTCAACGCAAACGGCCGCCCACATTCATGACGGCGATGGCAACGCGATCGTATTCAGTTTGCCGAACGGTAATTTTCAAGATTTGCGTTGGCCGCTTCGCGAGCAGATTTCAGCTAACCCATCCGTCGAACCGGATATTCTCGATCAACTAACCAAGCTCAAGGCGGGCGGACTCTACGTGAACGTCCACACTGCCAATTTTGCGCCGGGTGAGATCAAAGGATTCTTCCAGGAAGCTCAAGCATCTGAAACTTTCGTTGCGCCGCCGGACCCACCGACTTTGCCCAATATTTCGGTCACGCAAAAGGCAGCTTCACGATTCCTTAATCAGGCTTCGTTTGGTCCGACTTGGAACGAGATTAACAACGTTGTCACGCAGGGCTACGACACTTGGATTACGAACCAGATCGCCCTTCCCGCGACGCTTCATCGGCCGCGGTTGGAGGCAAAATCGAGCGAAGGGATCAGCCAACGCCAGGAAGTCTGGTGGTATCATTCGACTCATGCGCCTGACCAGCTACGTCAGCGAATTGCGTTCGCGCTTAGCGAGATTTTCGTTATTTCCGACGAGGACGATACGCTAAGAAATGAACAAATCGCGATGGCTGCCTATTATGATATGCTGCTCGGGCATGCGTTTGGCGATTTTCGACAATTGCTCGAGGACGTGACTCTGAGTCCGATGATGGGGACCTACCTGAGTAGCCTGCGAAACGAAAAGGAAGACATTCAGCGCGGGATCAGTCCAGATGAAAACTTCGCCCGCGAAATCCAGCAGCTGCTGACGATTGGCCTCTGGCAGTTGCACCCGGACGGGACCGCAAAACTCGGGCCGTCCGGATTGACCGTTCCGACTTATGATCAAGACGACATTGTTGGATTCTCGCGAGTTTTCACCGGCTGGGCTTTCAAAAAGGAGCCAGAGCCCAACTTTTATTGGGGAGATCGCGATTATTTCAACCCGATGGAGCTTTACGATGAGTTCCATGAGGACGGCGAAAAACACGTGATCAACGACGTGGTGATTCCAGCTGGTCAGGGTGGTCAGCAAGACCTCGACGACGCGCTCGACCTGCTCTTCAACCATCCAAACGTGGGTCCTTTCATTTCTCGACGGCTCATTCAGCGTTTAGTAACCTCGAACCCAAGCCCGGGCTACATCTACCGGGTTGCTCAGATTTTTGACGACAACGGTTCAGGCGTTCGAGGCGACTTGGCCGCAGTTGTCCGAGCGATCCTGCTCGACTACGAAGCACGCTCAACTGACCATATCGATTTCATCGGCTACGGTCATCTCAAGGAGCCGCTGGTCCGAATCGTCGGCCTGATGCGGGCTTTCAGCGCTTCGCAGCCGGACGGTGAGCTTAGCATTCGCTGGTTTATCGACGACTTTGGTCAGGGGCCGATGAGCAGCCCCACGGTGTTTAATTTTTTCACTCCTGACTACTCGCATCCCGGCCCTTTGGCCGCCGCCGGACTGAATTCGCCGGAATTCCAGATCACTTCGGAGACGACGGCGATCCTCACTTCCAATTATCTCTACTACCTGATTCACCGAAGCCCAAGAAGCGGCGACAACGACAGGCTGGTGCTCGACTTGACCAGCTTGAGCGAATCCCAGAGCGCTCAGCCGCCGTTAACGGATGATCCGAGAGCGTTAGTCGATCAGCTCGACCTTTTGCTGATGGGCGGCGACATGACCGCGCCGAAAAAGGCGGAAATCGTTGCCGCGGTCAATATTTTCGACAACGACGACGCCGGAGATCGACTCTGGCGAGCCCGCGCCGCGCTGCATCTCGTCGTTACCTCGCCCGAATACGTGGTTCAGAAATGATGAAGAAACCGATCGAAGCTCCACAAATTGCACGCCGCCGATTTCTCAGCAGCTGCTGCCGCGCCGCCGGTGTGATGGGAACGGCCAGCGTGGTGACGGACCTAAAAATGATCGGCTCCGCGCTCGCTCAGGGACCGCCACCGACTGACTACAAAGCGCTAGTTTGCCTCTACCTCGGCGGCGGAAATGATGGAGCGAATATGATTCTGCCGCGGTCCGGGCCGGAATTCAGTCAATACGTTCAGGATCGGTCGAATCTGGCGATTCCGGGTTCGCAGATGCTGTCGATTTCGCCTGCGACAAGCGATGGACGGACTTGGGCTCTGCACCCTTCGATGGTTGAGTTGCAGAGCCTTTTCAGCGGCGGCGATCTCGCGGTCGTAGCCAATGTCGGCACGCTGCTGGCACCGTTGACGAAGGCCGAATGGGAAGCAGGATCGGTCGCGGTTCCGCCGCAGCTTTTCTCGCACAGCGACCAGTCGACGCAGTGGCAGACGTCCGTGCCAGATTCGTTAGATCGAACTGGATGGGGCGGCCGGATGGCGGACGCGACGCGAGCGCTGAACACGAACGGCGCGATCTCAATGTCGATCTCACTCAACGGAACGAACGTCTTTCAGGTCGGTCGTGAAGTTTTCCAATATCATGTGACTCCGTCGGGAGGCAGCGTCAGCCTGGATGGGTTTCGGCGCTGGCGAAACGACGGCGAAGCCCACTACCAGGCGCTGCGAAACATTCTTGACCTGACTCACGAAAATCTGTTGGAGCAGGAATTCGCGAACATCATGAATCGGGCAATCGCGAACGACGAATTGCTAAGCACAAGCTTGGAGAACGCGCCTGACTTTACGCAATTTCCGGACACTTCGCTTGGCCGACAGCTAGGCATGATCGCTCGGCTGATCTCGATTTCTGATTCGCTTTCGATGAAGCGGCAGATCTTTTTCTGCCAGATCGGCGGCTTCGACACCCACGGAGCTCAGCTTGGGCCTCACGCTGGCCTGATGAACGATCTAAGCGAATCGATGGGCGCGTTTCATGCGGCGATGACCCAGATCAATAAGGTAGACGAAGCGACCGTTTTCACCGCTTCCGAGTTCGGGCGAACTTTCAACTCGAACGGCCAGGGTTCCGACCACGGCTGGGGTGCTCCGCATGTTGTGATGGGCGGCGCGGTCAACGGCGGCGACATTTACGGGACGATGCCTCAGCTCGAAACAGATGGCCCGGATGACACCGGCCGTGGACGCTGGATTCCGAGCATGTCAGTCGACGAATATTCGGCAACGATGGCGAAATGGTTTGGAGTTAGCCCATCCGACATGCAAACCGTCTTTCCTAACCTCAGCCGCTTCGCCACTCCCGATGTCGGCTTCATGCAGCCTGCCTGAAATTCACCGTGGATCGTTTCAATATCGCTCTGATTGCGCTCACCGCCCTCGTTGTCGTTGGGATTTTGGGCGCGATCGTGTTCGGCGCTCGCGAGCAGCCGAAGCCTGAGCGCGATTATTCTGGTTATGGCCAGTTGCAGCTTTCAGACACGGTTTGTTATGCGGTTTTGCCGGGCCAGAAGCCGCATTGGGACGAGTCGATTCCGGTGAAACGGCCCGCGTTTGACGAACCGACTCCGTTGCGCCCGCGCCCGCCAGTCGATCCGCGAAATGCCCCAGCAGCTGCTGGGGATCGCGATGCCCCGGTGAATCTCGTCGCGGATCCGAGTCAACTACCGGCGAGCAGCTTCGTTACGGGTGATCGCCAGTCGCTCATCGCCGCTGGGCAGACCTCAGGTCGGGCCACGACGCTCGAAATCCAGCGCGAATTGAACGAAGCTCGCTACGGCCGCTCACCGCTGGCTGACAAACTGAACTCAGCCGAAAACAGTATTTTCGATGACCTTAAAATCGTCAAATCGGTCTTTGAACGCTACCGAACTGAGTTCGGCGAAAACCCGGTCGGCCTGAACGAAGATATGGTTCGTCGCTTGACCGGTCATAATCCAAAACAGATCGCGTTCCTGCCTTCGGACCATTCCGCGATTAACAGCGAAGGCCAATGGATCGATCGCTGGGGCACGCCGTTCCATTTTCATCAGATCTCGGGAACGCATCTGGAAATCATTTCTGGAGGTCCGGATCAGCAAGTCTGGACCAGCGACGACGTCGTTCACAACCCGGCAGAACTTCAGCAACTGCTGGAGTCTCAAACCTCAATCGAGCAGACCGTCAGTGCCGCCCCTTGATCCAGAGAAATTTGATGAACTCGTTCATGAGCAGACGCCGATCCTGCGTGGATTCTTGATTTCGAGGCTACGGAACGAGCACGATACTGAGGACGTTTCGCAGAATATCTGGATCAAGATCTGGCTTGGGTTTTCGAAATACAACGAACGCGGGCATTTCAGAAGTTGGATGCTTCGAATCGCCAGAAACGAGATGCTCAACTTTATCCGGCAGCGCGACAAACGCCTCCTGAGACAGGTCGAAGAAGTGGATTTCCACGAAATTCCGGACGAATCGACGCCTCCAGCCGATGAGCAGTTGCTGGCTCTGGAAAGGAACGCGGAGCTCTACAAATGTGTCGGAAAACTTCCGGCCCCAACGCGCAAAGTCGTTCAATTTCGATTGGAAGAGGAGATCACGTTTCGGGAAATCGCTGAGCGAACCGATTCACCGCTAAACACGATTCTGTGGCGGATGCGCGATGCGACAAAACGACTACGCGTGGCGCTGGCGGCCTGATCGCGAATTGATCAGAACCTATGTTCGCGAATTTCTGCGGAAGGTTTAGAATGCGCCGAACATGAGTAAAGCGACGATTGTTTCGGCACCTGGGGCCGAGGAACGTGAAGTCTGGCAGAGATCCGGGCGCTCTGCCAAACTGGCGAAGAGCGGTAACCCGGCCGTCGGCTGTTATTGCTTTGCAACGCGCGATCTGACCTGCATTCCACTCTGGATTAACAGCACGGACCCCGAACTGACGAGTGATCTCGTCCAGATGGAATTGGAGAAACGCAGGCTGATCCTGGAAGGGCCGGGCGTCAGCTACGATTACCGCGTGGTGGACAAACAGGGGCCGCGAAGCCAGGTCGAGATCACGGTTGTGCCGCCTGAAACTCAGCTCGAAGAACAGGATCTGAATTGGGCATCGTTTAACGCTTCGGCACGGATTTTTGACCTACCGGAAAATCAGATCACGCTCTGGAAAGAGGAAAAGCAGTGGGTGGCCGCATTTACGAAAGGGAAAGAGCTGGCCTACTATCATCCGCTTGGAGTCGCCGAGTTGGATGAAGATGTCGTTTCTGAACTCCAAGTCCTCTTCCTTACACTACAACAGAAAGAGCACGCGGACATTCTCAACGGCGTGACGGTTTGGGAGGTTCTGGATCCAATCGCTTTTGAGCAACTTGAGCAGGCTTTCGGTGTCGACGTAAAATGCGAATCGCGGCCGAAACCGGATTTCCGGCGACTGAGAGAATCCAGCCTCAAGCCGCATGAGGTCGCTCGCGATCGAGCGGAGGCGGCTACTCGGAATCGCTTTACGCTTGCGGCCGTTATCGTCGGAATCGTCTACGTAGGCCTGCTTTTAGGCGCAATTATCCATTTGAAGTCGCTCGACTCGAGTAACCACGAGACAAGCCAGCGGATTCAGGCCGTCGCTCCCGAAGCCGATATCGTTCGCAACGTTTTAGACCGATGGGAGTCGCTTCGTCCTGCAGTTGACCCAACTCGTTACCCGCTAGACCTGTTTCACCGCTGCGCTTCGATTCTGCCGGAGCGCGGAGTCCGAATTACGCATTTCGAGGTCAACGGCGATCGCTTGATTATCCGAGGCGAAGCGACAAATCCAGCTTTAGCGATCAGCTATCAGAATGAGTTGATCGCTCTCGAAGAACTCAGTGACTACAAATGGGAAGCGAGTCCAACTACGATTGATCAAGTAGATTACCGAGCCCGATTCCAAGCTGTTGGTGTTTATCGATATGGCCAAACTGAAAGCTAACGAACAACGTCTGCTATTTGCATTCCTCGTCACCCTGTTTCTGACAGTGGTTTGGTACACGCGAAGTTTTTATGTGTCTCACCGCGAGTCAGCAGACGAACTATCTTATCAGCTCAGCCTGCAGGAAGCTGAAATCGAAGTGCTATTGGAAGAACGAGACAAATGGACTCAGCGGTCCGAGTGGCTTGAAGCTTTTCAGCCGAATTATACTTCGCGCGGCGAAGTCCAGAACGAGCTTTTCAAAGAGGCTCGCGCTGACGGCGTGGAAGGCGTCGAGACGAGCGGAATTGAACTGATCGAACAGGTTGAAACGCCTGACTACACCCAGGCTGGCGTCAGCTTTGACGCTAAAGGAACGCTGGTCGACGTTTTCACCTGGCTGCACACTTTGCAGCAGCCGGAGACGTTTCGCGTTATCCGAACTCTCCGAGTCAAGCCAAACAAGGAAGACCCTGGCCAGGTTGAGTGTTACGTCGAGCTGCTGAAGTGGTATCGCCCAACGCTGACGGCGCAGAGTACCGCGTCTTGAGGCCAGATTCTACGATTTCGGATAATTCGGCTGGCCGATCTCGCCCAGCAGCTGCTGAAACCACGGCTCACCGAGATCGAACTTCTTGTGGCCCTTGATGCGGGGAAAAGCGATGCAGCTCATTTCGTTATTGTTGTCCTCGTCCAAACCGGCGACGCCACTCTTTCCTTCAAGAGCGTAACCAGCTGCAGCGAATGCGCTTTGCTTAATCAGCTCGAGATCTTCTGCATTCGGCTTGGCCGATCGGCCGAAATAACCGGATTTCTGGACGAGCGTTTTGCCCGCTTTCAACTCGCGGCTCAGGTTCTCCGAAAAGTAAGCGCCGGGATTCAATTTATCGAGAGCCGCATGGCCAAAGGCGTCGCGCTCGACCTTTTCGCCGGAAGCCTCGATCTCAAGAATGATCTCGTCCGTACCAGCACCTTCGCTCAGGAAAACGTGGACTTTATCGTCGCGTTCCATCCGTTCGCGCAGCCGCTCGTATTCCTGTTCGAAATCGATCGCAATTTCCGGAAGCCAGATCGCGTCAACGTCCCACCGCTCCCGGCTGATGTTCAACTCCGGCAGCCATTCGTAGCCCTTGAGCTTCGTGTGATAATCGAGGGCGGTCCGCGCAGTCAGCCAACCGCAGCTTCGACCCATGACTTCGTGGACGATAAGCTGGCGGCTCGCGGTCGTGTTTTCGTTCGCGATATTCTGGAAAAATCGAGCGCCTTCTTCAGCCGCGGTCAGCGCGCCGAGGGTCTGGCGGATCGGGAAAACGTCGTTATCGACCGTTTTTGGTAAACCGACGACAGTTAAGCCGTAGCCGTGATCTTCGAGATATTTCGCCAGATCTGCAGCCGTCGTGTTGGTGTCGTCTCCGCCGATTGTGTGAAGAATATCGACCTTGTCGGCGACGAGCTGATCCGCAGCGACTTTCAATGGATCTTCGCCCTTTTTGACGAGGCCAGCCCGAACGCAGGCCGCGTCATTGGTGAGCTTGACCCGGCTGTTGCCGAGCGCGCTGCCGCCAAATTGATAGAGAATGTGGAATTTGTCCCAGACGCTCGGTGGAAAATCGAGCGACTTGCCTTTGAGCAAGCCCTGATAGCCGTTTAGATAGCCGATCAGCTTCGCGTCAGGCGCGATTTCGCGATATTTCTCGATCAGAGCCCCGATAGAAGCAGAAAGACACGGGGCGATCCCGCCGGCGGTTAGGAAAGCGATGGTTTTGGGCATACTTTTTTGATGTTTAGGCCTCCTTTATACCCGGCGCAAGTGCTTCGTGACCGGCAACAAGTCTCAACGGGTGAAACGCCCCGAAAAGGCGGAGAATCGAGGTCAAAATGGGGCATTTTTTGGGGTTGCGAGGCTGAGGAACTCCCTCTAGTATCGGCGCCGTAATGCCAATCGCGACACCAAAACAATTCGCCGCTATGCTCGATGCCGCCCAGGCAGGAAGTTATGCATATCCTGCCATCAACTGCTCGAGCATCACAACGATCAACGCTGCGCTCAAGGCGTTCGCCGACAAGAAGTCTGATGGCATCATTCAGTTTTCCACCGGAGCTGGCCAATTCGCTTCCGGCTTGAATCACGGTGACGCCACTTTTGGAACGATCGTCCTCGCCGAGGCGGCTCACCGGCTTGCTGAGCAGTACGATGTTTTGATCGCTCTGAACACCGACCACTGCCAGCCTGAAAAAGCCGCTTCTTTCCTCAAACCACTCATCGAAGAGACGGCCAAGCGCCGCGCTGAGGGAAAAACCAACCTTTTCCAGAATCACATGCTCGACGCGTCGATTCTCCCGCTTGAGGAAAACATGAAGATCTCGAAAGAGTATCTCGCGCTCTGTGCAGAGAACGAAATTATCCTCGAAGTCGAAGCTGGCGTTGTCGGCGGCGAAGAGGATGGCTCGGCCGGAAGCGATGATACTCCTGACGAGGATCTTTACACGACTCCGGAAGACATGGAGGAAGTCCACAAGGCACTCAGCCCGCTTGGACGCTTCACTTTTGCCGCCACCTTTGGCAATGTTCACGGTCACTACAAGCCGGGTGCCGTCAAACTTAAGCCGAAGATCTTGAAAGAAGGTCAGGACCGCGTTGTCGGGAATCACGGAGCGGCTGCCGAGTTTGACCTGGTTTTCCACGGCGGCTCTGGATCTCTGCTTGAAGAGATTCGTGAAACGCTCGATTACGGCGTTGTTAAGATGAACGTCGACACCGACACGCAGTATTCGTTCACGCGGCCGATCGCGAGCCACATGTGCGAGAACGTCGAAGGCGTTTTCAAGATCGACGGCGAGATCGGCGTCAAAAAAGCCTACGATCCGCGCGCCTACCTCAAAAAGGGCGAAAAGAGCATGGCCGATCGGATTGGCGTTGCTTGCGACGATCTTCGCTCAACTGGGCAGAGCATTTTTGGCAAGGATTAAGTATCGCCTGAAACCAATCGAATTTCGGCCCGAGCGATCAGCAGCTGCTGACCTCGGGCCGCTTTATTTTTTACTTTTCTATACACAAAATCACATGGGCAAGCACTTCGTAGGTTTCGACGTTGGCGGCACGACCGTAAAGTCGATGATGGTGGACGAGGCCGGCAAACAGGTCGGCGACATGGTCGAAATTCGGAGCCATGTCAGGGAAGGATATCGGCGGACATTCAGCCAGATCGAAGAGTCGATGCGGTTGCTTTGTGAGGCGAACGGCGTGAGCGCGGACGGGATTGCTGCGGTTGGTTTGGACGTGCCGGCACCGTGCTCAAAAGGCGTGATCTGGGGCCGGGCGAACCTTTCCGAAGACTGGGTCGGCACGGACATCTGCAAAGAATTGGCTGAGGACATTGGCAAGCCGGTTACGATGATGAATGACGGTAACGCTGCGGCTTACGGCGAGTGGTTGCTGCGTGAGGATCACGATTCCGGCCTTCTCTTGATGGCACCGGGAACAGGGCTTGGCGGTGGGCTGGTTTCGCCTGATGGCGTGCCTTATGAGGGGGCTTTCGGCTTGGCCCTGGAGGTTAGCGACGGAACGGTGCCGTTTGACGAAGATGGACGGATTCCAAGCGACGCGACCGGGCGCGAGGGCTGCCTTGAGGCTTCGGTTTCGCTGGTGGCGCTGCGACGGCAATTGCAGATCGCGCTGAGCAAAGACGAGCACCAGGATCACGAACTCGCGAAAAGTGAGGTCCCGATTGAGGAAAAAGCGCTCTCACTTCGCGACTACGCGGAACAGGGAGACGATCTGGCGTTGGAGTTGTTCCAGAAACAGGCTCACATTCTCGGTTATGGAATTGGAGACCTCGTCAGCATTCTCGATCCCGGTCTTGTCGTAATCGGCGGCGGCTTAGCTGAATCG
This sequence comes from Verrucomicrobiales bacterium, assembly GCA_047620505.1. Classification (GTDB taxonomy): domain Bacteria; phylum Verrucomicrobiota; class Verrucomicrobiia; order Verrucomicrobiales; family DEV007; genus JBLHKS01. Next base: position 14,715 of record JBLHKS010000052.1, read on the forward strand.
AAATTCAGGGATTGGTACTTGGATGCCGTGAAATACGGCTTCGACAACCGCGCAGCCCCGTTTTACAAGCAGCGCCCGATCCCGCCACACGACGCGACGACGAAATTCGATTGGGCAATCGGCGGAGACGCGGCACCTGCATTTGGCGTCGCGCGCAAAGCGATGGCGCTGGTCTAATCGCATTCACAAGCCCATCACGAGCGCACCCGCGCCGATAAAGCGGCTCAAGCTTCTTCGGAAACTGGCTCGGCCTTTTCCTCGACTTGTTCAGTCGGCTGCTCGCCTTCGGCCGACTCTTCCTCGTCGCTATCGTCGTCGTCGAGATCCAACTCGTTTGGCCGATTCGCCAAGTCATCGAGAAGGCCTACGACCTCCTCCTGAACCTCGGCAACCTCTTCGAGTCGGATCTGGGGATCGGTCACGATGTAGACTTCGCCCGATTTGGTGTGCTCGTAAATCAGAAGTCGCCGCTCTTCGACCTGCTTTTCTCCGACCTGTTTCAGGAGCTTCTTCCGCTCTAGCATTACGACCAGAATGTAGCGCGCTTTGTCGGTGCGCGGATCGTCTTCGTCCATCATTTGACGCAAAAGCGTCTCAGCGTCGTCCTGGTCCATCCGTCGATTCGTCTCTTCGATCTGGACCGGGACTTCGAACTTGGAGCGCCAATAAGAAAACGGCTCCAAGTCGGTTTGTTCGTGAGGCTTCAGCTCGTTCCACGAGTCCTCGCAAAAATCTTTTCGAAGCCAGCCATCGCTATCCGGGTCGACGAAAATGCAGGCGTGAAACATCTCGCCGTCCTCAAACTTGCGCTTGGTGTGCGAGCACTTGCGCGAGCGTGATCGAATCTTCCAGTTTTGAATAATCGCCATGGGGGTGGGGAAAATGGCGATGTGTCAGGATTTCGCAAACAGTTTGGGGAAGCGAAATTTCGGCACTTCTTTGTTCCTCTGTTTCATCCAGAAAATCACGGAGCCAACCACACCGAGGATCAAATTCGGGCCCCAAGCACCGATCCAGGCCGGAGCACGACCGCTTCCGCCAAGGGCGAGGAAAACTCCATCGAGGAAAATCAGGGCGGATAAAATCCCAATCGCCGCCGCGACCCCCGTTAGGACGCCTCGACGGGAGTGAACAATTCCCAGAGGCGCGGCCATCAGGACGATGAAAAAGCAACGGAACGGCTCCGCCCAACGGTAGTGCCAGTGGGTCCGAAATGGGGCGAGTTTTTTGGTCAAGGCTGGATTTTCTTCATCGCTGGCAGCTGCCAACTCCGCATCTCTGATCCGCCTCGCTTCTTCCGTATCGAGAGGAATATCCGCGTCCAGACTTTCTTCAAAGGTTCGCAAGTAAACCGTCAGCCCGGCAATCCCCAGATGCTCGGCCTTGGTGCTCGATCCGACCACGTGCCAAGGCGTCTCGTTCCAATCCGGAACCTCGTGAATGTAGAGATAACTCCTCGTTGCTGTGCCAAATTCATCGAATTCATAAATCATGCATTTCCGGAAAATCCAAACTCTCCGCGTGTGATCCCACCGGGCCTCCTCGGCGCGGTAAGTGCGGAAAATCTTCCCGGTTCCGTGCTGCCAAAAGACGGCGACGTACCGCATCGGCTTATTTTTAAGGTCAACGGGAACACGGCCCACAAACCAGGTCCGATTACCGGTCGAATTTCGATAAAGCCAACCCAAATTGGCCCACTCCTCCGCCTGTTTGGCCTTCTTCCCTTTGCTCTTCCGATCCGAGGCCATGTCGCTGACCTGGTTGAGAATCCCCTGCTTTCGAGCGTCCGCATTCGGCGCCCATTCATACTTGAGGACTGTGCAAAGAAGCGTGGCGTAGGCACCAAGAATCAAGAGTGGCCGGAGAATTCGCGCCATGCTTTGCCCCGAGCAGAGCATCGAAACGATTTCGTTCGACTTGGACATTTGACCTAACGCATAAAGGAGAGCCAGAAGCAGCGTAATCGGAAATACCAACAGGATCATTTGCGGCATCTGAACGAGGTAGTAGCGCCCCAACATCCCGAAACCCGCACCGGCGGAAATGAAATCCCGCCCGTTGTCCGTCAAATCCATGATCATCCAGATCGCGATCAGAGCGACGAAAATCAGGGCAACCGGCATGAGCACAGCATTGAGAGTGTACTTGTCCATCAGCGGAGCCCGGTGATAGGCCCAAACGAGCACTGGAACGCTCAAAAACAGGACGCAAGTCAGCAGCTGCTGACCGAAATAGGCACCCGGGGACGGAAGTTCGCCCATTTGGCTGATTGTCAGGCTGTCCAGGTTTCGGAACAGATCGGCGCTCGACCAACTCAGCGTGACCCCGATCGAGATCATCGCCACCGAGAGAATCTGCCCGATTGGCAGCCGTCCCATCGCCAGCGCGATCACAAGGCCGAACATGGCAACCGTCGCCGCCGCGCCCTGACTAACCATCAGCCAAAAAGGAGTGACTCGCCCGAGACTTTCGAGCTCATCATCGACTTTCGCCTCAGTGAGCTGCCGCTGCCCATCGTTGTAATCGCCAACGGTCTGAAGCGCGATCGCGAACAGGATCAACGCGACGATCAATCCAAAAAGTCGGAGGATGTTCGCGCCGCGGTTTTCGGGCGCTTTCAGGAAGCGGAGAATGCGGTTGAGGAGCGCCATCGGGGACAAACCGGCGATACGCCCTCAAATCCCCGGGGTCAAGCGTTGTGGGGACGATCGGCCAATTCTCACCAAAACGTAATGCCAGGCCAAGCTTTGATGAAATCTCGGAACTTGCCCGGCTCGCATTCGAGGCAACATTTCCCACATGAACCACTGCCTCGCTTTTCTCGTTTTAGCCCTCCCTTTCTCAGCAGCTGCTGAAAACTGGCCGCACTGGCTCGGCCCGAATCAAAACGGCATCACGGACGAAGAAATCGAGCCGGAATTCGGCGGAGTCGTCTGGCGCGCCGAGGTTGGAACTGGCTTTTCGTCGATGTCGGTCGTCGACGGTCGGGTCTACACGATGGGAAATTCCGGCAGCACGGAAACTGTCTGGTGTCTCGATGCCGAAACTGGAAATCCGCTCTGGAAACACAGCTATCGCGCCCAACTTCTCCCGAATCTCCATGAAGGCGGACCGGCGGCAACGCCAACGGTGAATCGGGATTCGGTTTACACGCTGGGCAAAGACGGCAAAGCATTCCGCCTTAACGCCGAAACCGGCCAGGTCATCTGGGCCGCCGATCTCATGACTCTGGCGCGAATGTCCAAACCGCCAGAGTGGGGATTCTCGAGTTCGCCGCTGATTCACGGATTCGAAGTGATCTTCGAAGCAGGCCAAACCATGGCGCTCAGCCAAGAAACGGGTCAAGTCGTTTGGCAAGGCCGAAACTACACGCCGGCCTACGGATCGACCGCTAAAATGCAGATCGGATTTACCAATTACCTCGCGTCAATCAAGACTGAAGGCCTCGTCGTGATGAACGAGAAAGGCGAGACCCTCGCGATGACGCCCTGGCAAACGAGTTTCAACACGAACGCGTCAACGCCGCTGATCGAAGGCGACAAAATCTTCGTCTCGACCGGCTATGCCCGCGGCTGTGCGCTGTTTCAATTCGACCCGGAAAATCGCCGCCTGAAGAAAATCTATGAAAACAAGGCCATGAGCAATCACATGAACGCCAGCGTGCTGATCGACGGCCATCTTTACGGATTCAGCGGAACCGCACACCGCGGGCCGAAAACACAATTTGCCTGCATCGAATTCGCAACCGGCCGAGGCAAGTGGCTCGAAAGCGGTCTCGGATGCGGATCAGTCATCGCTGCCGGGGGCGGAAAATACCTGATCATCCTCAGCGAGCGGGGAGAAATGGTGATCGCCAAGCCCTCGCCAACTGGTTTTGAGGCGCTCACACGTGAGCAGCTGCTGGGTGGGCGGTGCTGGACTCCGCCTGTGCTGGCAAACGGTCGGCTCTACGCGCGGAATTCGGATGGCGAACTCGTTTGTGTCGCTGTTGGCCAAGTAGCAAATTGACTCGACCTAACTGGATTAGCTGGCCATCGCCAGCAACTCGTCGTCAGCGACGGACTTTGCCCCGTCGAGCATGTCGACGAAATGTCTCGAACGTTTGATGATTTGATCGAGCACCTCGGCCGAAGGGTGATCATCTGGAGCCTCCATCCGCATCAAATCCGAAAAACCCTTCACCACGGCAACTCGGTTGCGCAGATCGTGGCGGATCTCGCGATCCAACAAAAGATTCCCGTTTTTGGCCGATTTGAGAGATTCGCGCATCAAATTGTGGATCGATTCCAGCATGCTGTTCGCGCCGAAATGGACATAGCCGATGTTTTCCTCGCCAAAATAGAGTTCAAAACCAATCAGCGCCTGAGCGTCGGCCTGAACCTGAATCGCAACCTGCGCGAGGTCCCGAAGCGAGCTGGCAGAGTGCGTGCGTTGCTGGTTTGAAATCTGGTCCGTATTCATGGATATGATAAAGTCTTTCCGTTCTAAAAATTAGTGAATCTTTTTAAAGATACTTAAGATAACTTAAATTTCAATAGAATTTATAGAATTTCTGTAATTCCGCAATTTTCCAGCCTGCCAGAATGCAAAAAGAATACCCGCAGGGAAGAAATGCAGGCTCGAAATTAGCGGGCCGCGCCGAAACCTGCTCAACCAGATTGGCAACCGATCAGGAATTCGACGGTGCGGAGAACGCGCATCATCCCGGAAATCAACGAGACCGTCAATTCACGCCACTCGAGTCACCGCTCAAACTGAAACTGCCCCCTGCCCTGCTGACTTAAACTTATCAATCAAGTCTCCCGTCGGCACGTAGCGTTGCATTTGGAGCCGAGCGGGTTTGAAACCCTGTTTGGCCAGGAATTGGTAATGAACGAGGACGTCCGGATCGGTGACTGGTCCGGTCGTAGCTTTGACTTTGTCATCCAAACCTGTGAGGAGGCTGACGACGACACAACCTGTGATCTCGTTCGCCGCGCGACCTGTCAGCAAGCTCAGCTGGTTGCCGTTGGCCATGCCGCTCAGTTCCGCAGCCTTGGTTGGAAGGTAAATCGTCTCAGTAATCTCTGCTTCGATGCTCAGCTCTCCGCCGGTCGTGAAAAGGATGTCGTGATCCGTTTGAATGCGCTTGATGGCGTCGGCGACGCGGAAGCTCGGCGGGAAGCTGTAGTCAACGACGATGGCTCCAGCTTGGAGCTTGGCGACGTCGAGGATTCCCGGGATGCTCGTGGTTCCGACGACGAAACTCGCGCCGTAGACCGTCGGAGGCAGGCCCCCACCGTTCGGGTGGAGCGTGATCTCGCCTTCGTAGCCGAGGTCGCGAACTTCCGTTTCAACCTTGGCGAGATCCTCGGCGCTCATGTAGGGATCGCAGAGGAGGATCTCGGCCGGGTGTGGCAGGACTTCGAGAGCGAGGCCAACTGTGCCGCGGCCGATCGAGCCGAGGCCAACGAACGCGACTTTCTCGTCCGCGAACTTGCGGCCTGATTGTTCGAGCGCGCCCTCGATCGTCTTGATGATCGTTGCGGTTCGAGTGGCGTCGCCAGTGGTGACAGCAGGGAGATCGCTGCGGCCTTCAGTCCATTTGGCGATGTCGCGACCATGATCGGTGGCGCTGGGGAGCATGCCGGTCAAGGAGACCGTCTTGGCACCCATCTTGGCGCTGAGTTCGAGCGCATCGACGATCGCCGTGCGCAGACCGCTTTCGTCTTTGAATATGTCGAGTTCGAACTTCGGCAGGATGACGAGGCCGATCTTGCCCTGTGGCAAATCGTAGACGCTACCGAGGCGAGGTTTGCCTTCGAACCACTGACCAATCAGCTCGTCGCGGCTCAGGCCGGTCATCGCGCTGAAAGCGTCTGGGATGCAGGCGATTGCCACGGCGTCGACCTTTGGAAGCTCGGCTTCTTCATCGACGAATTCGACTTCGATGTGATCGACATCGGCCAAGCTGTCGAGCGTCAAATCAGACGGCTCCTCTACCTCTTCGGACTCAGTCGTATGGAGGTAGTTGGCGAGTTGCTCGATTGTCGGGAAACGGAGGAACGCGGAAACCGGGATGTTGTGATTGAACGCGTCACTCGCCGACGCGAGAATTCGAACGGCCAGCAGCGAATCGCCGCCGAGTTCGAAGAAGTTGTCGCGAATTCCGATCTGGTTGGTCTCAAACGCTTCGCAGAAAATTCCGGCCAGCAGTTGCTCGCTCGCGGTTTGCGGAGCGACAAACTTGGTTTCTAAGCCGGAGCGGTCGATCTGTGGCGCGGGGAGGCGCTTGCGGTCGACTTTCTTGTTCGGCGTGAGCGGGAATTCTTCGATGATGCTGAAGAACGCAGGGCGCATCGACTCCGGCAGGCGCTCAGCGACGTGGGCGCGGAGGCTTGGGATTTCGACTTCGCCATCGACGCGGACGTAAGCCACGAGGTTCTCGCCGCCGGGCAGGTCGTCGCGTTTGATGACGACGGCTTGCTTGACCTTCGGGTGCGCTTCGACGTGGGCCTCGATATCGTCGAGTTCCATGCGGACACCGCGGAGTTTGATCTGAAAATCGCTTCGGCCGAGGCATTCGAGATTGCCATCCGCACGCCAGCGCGCGAGGTCGCCGGTGTTGTAGATGCGCTCGGATTTGCCGTTCGGCAGAGCCACTTCGACGAACTTCTCCGCCGTCAATTCCGGCTGACCATGGTAGCCACGCGCAAGGCCGTCGCCGCCGATGTAGAGATCGCCGACAAACCCGGACGGAACCGGATTCATCCGGTCATCAAGGATGTAAATCGTGGTGTTCCCAATCGGCTTACCAATCGAGATAGCGCCTTCGCCAGCGATGACTTGGTCGACCGTCGACCAGACCGTCGTTTCAGTCGGGCCGTAGAGGTTCCAGACTTCGCCGGCCTTCTCAAGAAGCTGATCCGCCAAGCCGCGTGGAAGCGGTTCGCCGCCGCTGAAGACGCGCAGATTGTCTTTGCCAGCCCAGCCGCCGTCGATCAAGAGACGCCAAGTCGCTGGCGTCGCCTGCATCACGGTGATGTCGAACTCGTCGAGCATGTGGCCGAGGTGTCGACCGTCTTTGACCTCGTCGCGGCTGGCGATGACAACTTCGGCGCCCGTCAGGAGCGGCAGGTAAAGTTCGAGCAGTGAAATGTCGAAACTGAGCGTCGTAACCGCGAGAAGCGTGTCGTCTTCGCTAAGCCCCGGAGTCTCCTTCATCGACCAGAGGAAGTTGACCGCCGCGCGGTGCGGGATTTCGACGCCCTTCGGCGTGCCGGTCGAGCCGGAGGTGTAAATGATGTAGGCCAGATTATCTGGCTTAACGCCGGTGACTTCAGGGCCAGCAGCTGCTGGCTGAACGTCTTCGAGACAGATGATTTTCCAATCGCCGCTCGGCAAACTGTCCTGCAAATCGCGCTGGGTCACAATTACGCCCGGCTTAGCATCACGCAGCATCAATTCGAGGCGATGTTTCGGGAATTCCGGATCCATCGGCACGTAGCAGGCGCCCGCTTTGAGAATGCCCATCGTCCCCGCGACCATGTCGCAAGTCCGGTCGGAGAGCAGCGCAACAGGCTCGTCCGGCGTCACGCCGATGTCGGCGAGTTCCTGCGCGAGGCCGTTCGATTTACGGTCGAGCTGGCTGAATGTCAGGGTGTCGCCACTGCTGCGAACCGCGATCTTGTCCGGCGTGCGCGAGACTTGATCGAGCACCAGTTCGTGGAGCAGTTGCTCACGCGGATAATCGGCCTTGGTGTCGTTCCAAGTCTTGAGGATCTTCGTCTCCTCCGCCTTGGAGAGCAGATTGATTTCCGAAATCTTAACATCCGGGTTCGCCGTAACCTGACCGAGGACTTGGGCAAACAAGTCGTTCAAATACGCTATCGTAGATTCCTCGAACAAGTCCGAGTTGTACTGCCAGCAGCCATAAAGGATGCCGCCCGCTTCTTCGACGACGAGCGTGATTTCAAACTGTGCTTGGCGCAATGTCAGGTCGACCGACTCGACGGTGATTTCCGCGATGTTAATCTTGTGACCGCCTTGGCCGATCATGAACACGGCTGCATCTTCGCCATCGAGGCCCGGAATCTTCTCCATCGAGAAGCTAATCTGGAACATCGGCGAGCGACTTGGATCGCGCGGAGCCTTGAGCTGATCAACGAGCTTAGCAAGCGGGTAGTACTGGTTCTCCAGCGCGCCGATCACCTGATCGGAGTTGCCCGCGACGAACTCGGCGAAGGTCGGATCTTCGGTGATCTGACTACGGACCGGAACCGGGTTGATGAAGTAGCCGACCATGTCGTGCAGCTCCTTCTGATTCCGGCCAGCGAGCGGAACGCCGACCATGAAGTCTTCCTGATTGGTGTAGCGATGGAAGAGCGCTTCGAACGCGCTCAACAAGTAGGTGAACGGCGTGACGTTCGCGTCGTTCGCGGCATCGAGGGCAGCCTTCGTTAGTTTCGGCTCTAACTGGAATCCATAAGCCGATCCGTTGAACGTCTGCACCGCCGGACGGGGCCGGTCGGTCGGCAGATCGATCGCCATCGGCGCGCCAGCCAGATTCTCTTTCCAGTAGTTGAGCATGCGCTCGCCGGACTCGCTTTCGAGGTGCAGTTGCTCCCACTGAACGTAATCCTGATAACGCGCTGGGATCGCATCCCACTCCGGCTCTTTGCCCATGCGCCGCGAGAAATAGCTCTCGATCAAGTCGTTCATGAACAGCGTCACCGACCATGCGTCCGACACGATGTGGTGCATGCAAAGCAAGGTGATGTGCGCGTCGTCCTTCGTCTTGAAGAGGTCGAGGCGCATGACCGGGCCGGTTTCAAGGTTGAACGGCGCGTTGGCGTGCTTGACAAGCTCAGCCTTGATCTCGTCGTCGCTGAGCGCGGTGACGTCGTGCTCAACAAACTGAATTGTGCGGCCTTTGTGGACGCGCTGGACTGGCTGACCATTGACGGTATGGAACGTCACGTCGAGCATCGGGTGACGCTCGTAAAGCCCGGCGAAAGCCTGCTTCATGATCTCGAAATCGACCAACGGCGTGATCTTCGCGCTGTAGACGAGATTGTAAGCCGGGGATTCCGGCGCAAGGCGGTTGAGGAACCAGAGCGCCTTTTGGCCCTCGGTTAAACCAAACTCGTTCGCGGGCGTTCCACCAATTTCGAGCGGCGGCAAGCTCGAACCGCTGGAAGAGATCGGCCCGTCCGGAGCGGCACCGCCACTGAGTTCTTCGGCGCTGGCGGACGCTAACAGGATGTCCAAAATCGTCGCGGCGAGTTCCTTGGTGTTCGGCCCGTTGAGGACCGAGCCCATCGGCACGTTAATTCCGAGTTGCGACTCGACGCGGTTCATCAACTCGATCGCCATGAGCGAGTCGAGACCGATCTGGTTGAGCGGCAAATCCTTGTCGATCTTGCTGACTTCCGTGCCGAAAACTCCTGCGATTTGCTCGGTCAGGAACTCGACCGCAAGGCCGTGACGCGCATCTGCTGCGCCTCCGAGGATCTGCGAGCGGATCGCGCCGCCTTCGCCATCGGAATCGTCTTGCGCAACTAACGAGTATGTCTTGGAATTATTAACCAGCGGACTGAACCTCGCAAGGCCAGTCCAATCGATCCGCGAGCAGGCGATGTTGACTGCCTGCCGGTTGATGAAGCGGCTGAAGACATCGAGCGTCTCGTCCAACTCGTAAATTTTCATCCCGAGCATGTCGAGATACTGCATCGTCTTCTCGTTCCGCTGGACGAAACCGGCTCCGCCGAGCGCCCCCCAGTTGAACGTGAGCGCCGGAAGTCCGATCGAATGGCGATGTTGCGAAAGCGCATCGAGGAACGCGTTGCCCGCGTTGTAGTTCGACTGCCTGACCGCGCCGATAACCGTCGAGAACGACGAGAAAGAGATGAACGAATCGAGGTCGATGTCTTTCGTCGCGTTGTGCAGAATCCACGCGCCGAGCATCTTAGGATGCAGCACGCGATTGAAGCCTTCTTCGTCGAGATCGACAATGTCGAGGTCGTTGATGACCATCGCGCCGTGAATCACGCCGCAGAGCGGATGCTCGCTGGCTTGAATGTCGTCGATGATCTTGCGGACCGCCGGTTCGTCAGTGACGTCCGCGCGAGCGTCGATCACAGTGACGCCGTTCGCCTCCATCTTCGCGATCTCGGCCTGCTCCTCTTCCTTCGGACCTGAGCGAGACATCAGCGCGAGATGACGCGCGCCGTTCTCAACCATCCACTGCGCTAACGCGAAACCAAAGCCGCCAGCGCCCCCAGTGATGAGGAACGTGCGGTCGCCGCGGAAGAGGTGGCCCTTCTGCGAGCAAGGCGCGACCTGAAGCGACTTAACGTCGAAGTTCAGCACGTTTTTACCGATGTGCTTGCCCTGCGCCATGAAGCGGAAGGCCTCGACGACTTCATCGATGCCGAACGTCGAGTGCGGCAGATCTTTGTAGTTACCTGCGTAGAACTGCGTCTCCAATTCCTTGAGCATACCAGCGACGAACGCCGGCTTCGATTCAAGGTGCTGCGCGAGATCGACAACAAAGTAGGAAATATTGTTCTTCAACATCTCCAACCCGAATTGGGTGTTGTTATAGATGTCGATCTTGCCGATCTCGACGAACCGGCCGAAGCGGCGCAGACAACTGAAGCTCTTTGGAATGAAATCGCCTGCGAGCGAGTTGAGCACGCAATCGATGCCCTCGCCCTTCGTGATCTCCATGATCTCGTCCGCGAAGTCGAGCGTCCGCGAATTCATCACGTGATCGACGCCCCAATCCTTCAGCAGCTGCCGCTTCTCGTCGGAGCCAGCCGTTGCGAAAATTTCCAAACCAAGGTACTTAGCAATCTGGATCGCCGCCGAGCCAACTCCGCCGGTTCCGGCGTGAATCAGGACGCGCTCGCCCTTCTCCATCCGCGCCAGTTCGATCAGCGCGTAGTGACTTGTCAGGAAAACCGTCGGCAGCGTTGCCGCGCCTTCAAATGTGAGCGTGTCCGGTTTCTTGAAAACGAGGTTACGATTAACGGTAACGAAACTGCGGAACGCGTATGGCGCCATCCCGACGACGTTGTCGCCGACCTTCACGTCGGTCACGCCTTCCCCTACCTTGACGACTGTGCCTGCGATGTCATCGCCGAACCATTTGATGTCGACGGGGTTGCCCGGATACATCCCGAGCGCTTTCATCACGTCGCGGAAGTTGATCCCGCCCGCTTTGACCTGAATTTCGATCTCGGCTTCGTCTGGATCGCGACGTGGCGTCTCGGCGACGGTGAGATCGGAGAGTACGCCCGGCTTGTCGATTTCGAGACGGTAACTGAGGATCTCGTCGCGGTCGGCGATGCCTTCCTTGGTGATCAGCGGCACTTCGTTGTGCTTGACGCGATGGAGACGATTGACTTGGCGGATGTCGCCGCGGTAGGCGATTTCCAGCTCGCTATCCGGGCGAAGAATTTCTTCTAACAAATCACCAGACTCGTCGGGCCCACCAGCTGGATCGAGGTCGATCATCACGATCGGATAATCCGGATGCTCGTTGTTCGAGACACGACAGAACCCGGTCATCGGCGCTGTCGAGATTGCGCCCAATTTGCCGCCATCGATCGACATGCGACCACGGGTGACGAGCGAAATCTTCGGAGCAGTTTCCGGCTTGGTCTTGGCGAGCGCCTTGACCATTTCCAAGAGGCTGTGAACGCCGGTTTCCTGGGATTTTTCCAGATCGGCGAGCGAGATGTCAGCGGCAGCTGGATGGTCGAGCGTCCAAAGGTGAATAATCTGGGATACGCGAAGACCAGCCTCGGCCAACTCGGCGAATTTGGCTTCCCAATCGGCCTGAACAAGTTTCGCGGGCGAGAGAGTCTCAACGCGGAAATCAGCACCTTCGACAAGCGGTCCCAACTTCGCGGCCACGCCGCTTTCGTCGCTGAGAACAAGCACCGTTTCTTGAATCTCGGCCAGAACCGGCTCATCCGGAGTCTCCTCAGCAGCTGCTGGCTGCGGAACTGGCGCTTTGGCGACAAAAATCGCCTGCTGACAGTCCTCGATCCGCGGCGAGCTAACAAACGACTCGACATCACGGAAGTCCAACTCCTTGAGCAGGCTTTCCCAGACACTCCGCTCCATCAGCGCGGAACGCGGACGCAGCTCAGTATCTTTATAATGCCACCAACCCCAAAGCAGACCAAACAAGTTGTTCAACGATGCGCGTTCGTTGGTTACCTCGAGGAACATCAAAACGCCGTCCTCAGCGAGGCATTTGGTAATGTTCGAAAGAGTATTTTTGAGGTCCGAAGTCGCGTGAATGACGTTCGTCCCGAGGATCAAATCATAACCACCGACATCGATCCCCTGCCCCGCTGGATCCTTCTCGATGTCGAACGTTGTGTACTCGACGAAATTGTAGTCACTGAATTGCTTCTTAGCATCAGCGAGGAACGCTGGGCTGGTGTCCGTGAACGTGAATTCGCTGCGATGAGCCGGCAAAGCAGGCAGAACCGTCCGCGTTAACGAACCCGTACCCGCTCCAACTTCAAGCACGCGGATCGCGCGCCGTTCAGGCATCTGCGCGACCAGTTTTTGAACTGCGATTCCAACAAGCTCGTTGCTCGCCGGGAAGTCCGCGCCTTCGCGATAGAAATCGGTCAGAGCGTCGATCGACTTACCGCCAGGGAAGAGGACTTCGACGGGATCTTCCTCTCCGCAAAGCACGCCACCAAGCGACTTGGCAGTTAGTTTCTGGAGGATCGCTTCCGAGCCGAACTGCGGAAAATCAGCGATAAACGGATCGAGAATATCGTCTACCGACGCGGTTTTCGGCTGGTCGACAACTTCCCAACTTTGCTCGCCAGTCGACTTGAGCCAACCGCGCTCGGCTAGCGAATTCAGCTGAGCTGCAAGCAATCGATGATGCGTCTCGAGAACCCCAAGCTCATCCGCGAACGCATCAAATTCGACGGCATCGCCGACTTTCGGCTCCCAACCCAACTTGATAAAAGCATTGATGATACTCTGCACCGCGCCCTGCTCAAGGCCGTCTGCAAAGCCCTCAAAATAACTATCCAGATTGTGCTTTTTGCACACGTCAGGCATGATCGCGTTGACGCTGGCGATCACTTCGGAAATAGGCGTCAGCTGAGTTTTCGCGGGAGCTCGGGAGCCCCAGAGACGACGCGGCTCGTACTTGAATTGGTAGAAAGAATTGTCGACTTCCTCAGCCTTTTCGTCCTTCTGCGCGGCTCGGTCGACGCGGAAATCAACGATCTCCGCAATCGGCTCGCCAGCTTCGTTGTAGACCAGGATGTTTGAGATCAGAGTCTCATAATCATCGAAGTGGATCTTCGCGTGGACCCAGAATTTCTCGGGCAAAGGCGCTTTGAAAATTCGGACGCGACCGATCTTAGCCGGCAGGTAAAAATAATCACTACCCTTAGCTCCATCCGGGATGATCTGAGCACCTTTGACTGCGTGAAAACAGGCATCGAGCACCGCCGGATGAAAGTGAAAATCGCCATACGTCGGAAGCACGCTTTCGGGCACCTCGACTTCGGCCACTGACTCGTGATCTCGCCGCCAAACATTGGCGAGCTGCTGGAAATTCGGACCAAACTGGTAACCGGCGTCCTCGTAATCCTGATAATACTCTTCGTGAGTGTAGTGCCGCCCCATCCGACCCTTCAGCGCTTCGAGATCGCCCTTAGCATCTGTTGGTGCGCCAAGTTTGCGCAGCCTACCGACTGAGTTCAGCTCCCATTCCTTAAGAGCGTTATGCGTTGTGTTCGACCAGACCTCAAACGAGCGATTTTCTTCGTTAAACACAACGCGAACTGCTGGAATCCGCGTTTCGTTCACGAAGAGCGCTTTCTTCATTTCAAGCTCTTCGAGGCAATAATCTTCGCCTGGGAAAAGCGCCTCACAAAGCGCTAAACCGATCTCGCCGAAGCCGGCCGCCGGGAAAATCACAGAATCCCAGAACCGGTGATCGTCGAGCCACGGAAACAGCCTAACGTCCAAGTGGAACTCGAATGTCGGCCGAGCAGCTGCTGTGCGAATCCCCAAAAGCGGATGAACCGTCGACGCGCAGCGTTTGTGCGTTCCCTCTTCGGATTCAAGCCAGTGCTTCTCGCGATTCCACGGGTAACTTGGCTGCTCAACGAACTTGCCGGCGGCCTGGTTGACCGACTTCCAGTCAATCTCGACGCCATAATTATGAAGCGCGGCAAGATTCGTCAGGATCTCCACCGACTCGTCTGACTTGCGCTTGAGTGAGTGGAAAACGTGGCCCTTGCGGCTCTGCTCCTGAAGACATTCGTTAATCGAAGACGCCAGCGCCGGATGCGGCCCTAGTTCGATGAAACAGCGCTCTCCACCTCGGATGAGATTGGTCATCGCGGGAGCGAAAAGAACCGACTCACGAACGTTTCGCCACCAGTACATTCCGTCCAGCTCTTCACCGCGCAGAGCGCCGCCAGTCACCGTCGAAATGTAAGGAATCGTCGTCTTTTGCGGCTTGATATCGGCGAGTGCCGCAAGCAAATCGTCCTTAATCGGCTCCATCTGGAAAGAGTGGAACGCGTAGTTGATCCGAAGCTGGCGGACGAACTTGCCTTCCGCCTCAAGCTTCGCTGCAAGCTCCTCAAGAGCCTCTTTATCGCCCGCGAGCGTGATCATCGTCGGACCATTCACGACCGCGACTTCAATCTGACCTGGATAGTCTTTGCAAAACTCCTCGCCGTCCTCTTTTGAAACGCCCAAGGCGTACATCCGACCGAGATTTCCGTCGCCCCCGGTGCTCTCCTGGAGGCGCGAGCGATGAACGATCACTTTGACCGCATCTTCCAAAGTGTAAGCCCCTGCAACGTAAGCAGCTGCTACCTCGCCAACCGAGTGGCCGACGACTTTCGACGGCGTAACGCCCCAGCTCTTCCACAGGTCAGCGAGCGCGACCTGAAGCGCGAAAATCGCCGGCTGAGCAATGTAAGTCGAGTTGATATTCGAGTCCTCTTCCGAGGCACGGGTCATTTCATCAACAAGCGACCAGTCGGCCAACTTTTTGATTTCCGTGTCGATGCTCTCGATCGTTCTGCGGAAAACCGGCTCCCGCTCAAAAAGCTCCTGCCCCATTTTCCACCACTGAGCACCCTGGCCTGTGAACACGAAGACGATCGGCGAAACTTCATCGCTTGCCGTGCCTGCAACGACGCCCTCGATCCCCTCAATCCCTTTCGAAAGCATCAAAAGACGGTCGCGAAGCTCTTTCGTATCCCAGCCGATCAAAGCAGCCCGATTTCCGTGATGCTCTTTTCGCGCGCCGGCGTTGTAGCCGATTTCTGCGAGATCGACCGACTTATCCTCGATGAATTTCCGATACTTTCTGGCGTAATTCCGAAGCGTCGTGTCGTCCTTGCCTGAAACCGGCAGCACAAACGGGCGCCTGGCGATTTCGGTCGGTTTAGCCAGCTCCGGCTGCGGAGGTGCGGCTTCGAGCACGATATGAGCGTTCGTACCGCCAAAGCCAAACGAGTTCACCGACGCGACTGGCAGATGCCCGTTCAGCGGCGTCAACGGAGTCAGCTCCGTCACAACTTTCAGCTTTAGCCCTTCGAAATCGATATTCGGGTTCGGCCGCTCAAAATTCAGGTTCGGCGGGACCATCCCCTTACTAAGTACAAGGGCAGCTTTCACCATCCCAGCTGCGCCTGACCCGGATTCCAAGTGACCGGTATTCGTTTTGACCGAGCCGATCAGGCATTTATCCTCGCGGCCCTGCGAAAGAATCGCCCCGAGCGCATTCGTCTCGATCGGATCTCCAACCGGCGTCCCGGTTCCGTGAGCCTCCATATAAGTCACTCGACTCGCGGGCATGCTCGCCTCTTTATAAGCCTGAACGAGCATCATTTCCTGCGTGTCCTGCCCGGGCACGGTCATCGAGGACGTGTTCCCGTCCTGATTGATCACCGCCGACCGAACGGTCGCATAAATCCGGTCGCCATTCGCAATCGCCTTCGAAAGCGGCAAAATCATCATCATTCCGGCACCTTCGCCGCGGACATAGCCGTTAGCGCGATCGTCGAAAGCGAAACACTGGCCACTCGGCGAAAGCATCGTCGCTTTCGAGAATCCAATCGAAGTGTCAGGCGTTAACAAAGCATTCACGCCGCCGACGAGAGCGTAGTCGATTTCGCCAGACCACATGTCTTTGCAACCGACGTTGATCGCGACCAAAGCCGACGAACACGCGGTGTCCACGGACAGAGCAGGACCCTTGAAATCCAGCAGATAAGCGATCCGGTTCGATGCGATCGACAACGTCGATCCCGAGTTCGTGTGGACGTCCACATCGTCCGGCGAGGTCATCTGAACCTGCGCATAATCGTTCGAAGCGATCCCTACGTAGACCCCAGCAGCTGCTCCTCTGAGCTTACTCGGCTGGTAACCTGCATCCTCCATGCATTCCCATGCACATTCGAGCAGCCAACGCTGCTGCGGATCCATCCTGAGCGCCTCGCGAGGCGAAATTCCCCAGAACTGGGCATCAAACATATCGAGGTTGTCGACGAAACCACCCCACTTTGTATGCATCTTCCGAGGAATCGACGTATCCGGGTGATAGTAACGCTCCCGGTTCCATCGATTTTCCGGAACTTCAATAATCCCGGACCGGCCCTCGGCCAGCATATTCCAGAATGATTCTGTATCTTCGACACCACCTGGGAATCGGCATCCAATGCCGACAATAGCCAGTGGTTCCCGGGTGGAATGGTCTCCAGACGAGTTCGTTTCCATGCGAGCGGCTGATATTAAAAGTGCGTTTGTTTAGTTCTTGGCGAGACGGCTTCCTTACGTATTTGTTTCGGTCGCTTTTTCATCGTGTCCCGTGCGGAGCTGCCGGCAAGCTGGATTGGGGGTCCCAAGCGTGTTCCAACGATTCCTAATTCTTGTAAATCCTATATTTTCCTCAAATTTTCCGAAATTCTAAGAATCCTTTCGAATCCTCAACCCTGACCGTTGTTTGAGGCTTTTGCAACCGCTGGAATGGCCTGGATTCAGGATCGCCAAGTATGGGGCGTTTCCGCGATCCGTCAAGCGGGGCTCCATCGGGGAAAATCCCTATGTTTCCAGTGAGATTTTCCCAGATTTCGATCGACTCACACGATCGTGTAGCCAGGGCTGGCCAGCTTTCCAAATGACTGTCTGACAATCGGCCTTTCTACCTAGCTCCACGTTTGACCCAACCCGTTTCGAATCGACTTTCTCCGCATGATTCGTCGATGCCAATTTTTCGCGCTGATCGCCGCAATTCCGGCCGCTCTCTCCGGTCAGGAGGCGATTTCAAAATTTGAGAGCGCTCCATTTCACGTCCTTACGATCGAGGACCACCCGGAAAACGAGAATCTCGAATTCAAAATTCGCGCTGCCGTCTTCGCCAGAATTCCAAATCCAGATGAAGCCGATGCGTTCATCGTTGAGAAAATCCAATTTCCGAAAGGATTCAAAGAGCCGATCCAATTGGTCAGCCCGTTCGATCCAATCGCGGACTCTTCGATCATCTCGATTTCCAAAGACGGCGTCGTCGAGAGCGGCCTGATTCTCGACCTCAGGGATGGCTGGACCAGTTTTTCGCTCCGCACAAAGTCGGAAACGGAGGCAAGGAGTTTGCTGAGCATGCTGAAATTCGAGGGGAAAACTCGGGAAGGAAAAGAATTCTCGTTCCAATTGCTGAATCTTCGAGGTGGAGCGAACCGGCCCGATACAGGAAAAAAGGACCTCGCAAGATCCGCGATATTCCTGGAGCACGGCGCGTTTGAAGCCGTCGACGATCCCAAAAAATCGATCCGGTTTTCGCCAAGTAGCAATTCGCTCGATTTGAACAGTCTCGCGATTTCCGCAGACTTTGAGCCCGGCTTCGTGCGGTGGAATCCGATCAAAGACAAGCCCCATCAAGTCACCCTGATTCGGGCTGACGGCGAATCCACGATCATCGAACTAATTTACACTCCGGGCGGCCAGCAGCTGCCGACTGATTTTCCTAACGATGAGGACTGGAAAGAGGCAACGATGATCTACTTCAAGCTCGATGGCAGCTGGTTTCACAACTCCGGATCGATGATGTTTTGAGATTCGAGCTGAGCTATTCAGCGATTTCGGTCAGCTCAAGGACCGCCAGTTGATTGTGTCCGGCAGTGAAAACCTTGTCGTGCGCCGCGTTGATCACGAAATCATGAATATGGGTCGAGCTGACCGCCTCGTGCTCGACTTTCCAGCCAACCGGATTGATCACGATGCTCATCCCCTTGTTGTCGCCGCCGAAACCGAACAAAACCCCGCCGTCCGGCCTCCAGTAAAGCTGCTCGACGAGCCCTTTCGCTTTGCTCGTCTCGATCTCCGCCAGCGTTTCGCCAGCCTCCCAGTCGAAAACCCGAACTCGGGCTTTCGCCCCAAGATGATCGATATTTCCGACCTGACCCATCCCGCCAGCGGCTAGAATCTTGCCGTCGGGCGAAAACGCGAGCGAACGAACCCCGCCGATCGAGTGTCGGCGCTGCTTCGGATCCCAGGTGTACATCGTCGGCGCTTCGAGCGTCTTAACTTGATCGCCAGTCGCCAAATCCCAGATCACGATGTGCCCGACCTTGTCCGCCGTCGCCAGCATCTGCCCATTTGGCGAAAACGCGCAAGCGAAGAGCATCGAGGGGTAATCGTTAGGCGTAAACGGCTCATGACCGCCGAGTTCGCGAATCAAATCGCCGCTCTCGGCATTCCAGATTTTGCAGACCATGTCGTCCGCAACGCTCGCGACGATTTTTTGATCCGGCGAAGCGACCACGCCGCGAATCCACTTGTCGTGGGCTGGAATTTTGCGAACCAAAGTGCGAGTTTCCGCGTTCCACCAGCAGAGATGCCGGTCGTAGCTCGACGAAACCAGCTGGCCGCCAACGCGAGCTAACCCCGTAACGTAGCTGCTGTGCCCACCGCCCTCGAATGTCGTCGATTCCGGCTTCTCGGCCGCGAGATCGATGTGATGAACCTTCGAATCCGAGCTTCCGAAGTAAAATTGCTCCGTCTCGCCTTCGCGCTTCAGGCAAAAAACGATGTCTTGCCGACTGAAACGCGTTGCCTCTTTAATAGTGATTTTATCAGGACTCATCGGGCTTAGGAAAGGATGTCAGAAATCGGTTCGATCCCCGGATTGACGAGCGGAACTGGCCGACTGCCGACCAGATATTCTTTTTCTGGATTGATCCCGGTTGCTTTGAGCACGGTCGCAAAAATTTCGCCTGCTCCGACCGGATCGCTCGCGACGTACTCGCCAAGCTCGTCCGTTTCGCCGTAAACTTTGCCTTCCTTGATTCCGCAGCCGAACATCGCCGTGCTCCAGGCCCGCGCAAAGTGGTCGCGGCCGAGACTCGCGTTGATTTTCGGCGTCCGACCGAATTCGCCGACCGCAAGCACGAGCGTCGATTCGAGCATTCCGCGTTGGTCGAGATCGTCTAACAAAGTCGCCATGACATGATCGAGCTCCGGCACCATTTCGGCGTGCGTTTCGAAGTTCTGGCCGTGGCTGTCCCACCAGGCCCGGCCTACCCGAATGAACGGGACGCCAGCCTCCGCAAGGCGGCGCGCCATCAAAACTTGCTGACCAAAAAGCGAAGGGCCGTAGCGATTTCGAATAAATTCCGGCTCGTTTTCGAGGTTAAAAAGTTCCTCACTGCTCATGAGCCCGTGGACCCGTGCGTAGGCGTTCGCGTGGCTCCGAACCACGCCGAGATCACGCCCGCGAGCAAACCGATCGCTCAGCAGCTGCCGGAGCTCGGCGCGATCGAGATGATCAAATTCGGTGATCTCGTCAAGCCGCGAAATGTCATTCGGAGTCATCCCGTCGTTCAACTCCATCGCCGCGTACTGCGCGCCCAGGAAAGATGGCGTAACTTCGGTGTTGCCCCGCCCTTCTGTCTGAGAATAAAAGGAAACGTAGCCCGGAACCCGCGATTGAGCGCGCTCGAGTTCGCGGGAAAGAACCGAGCCCATGCATGGGTAAGTCAGGGCGGCTTCGTTCTTGCGTCCACGAAGCATCGTCCGCGCCGCCGTGCCGTGCCCGGCATCTCCGCTATCGATCGAGCGCACGACGGAAATTCGATGCATCCGCTCGGCCATTTTCGGCATCAGCTCGCTGATTCGGACGCCTGGCATCGAAGTTGGGATGCTCGCGAACGGTCCGCCTGTCGGGACGCCTGGCTTCGGATCCCAGGTCTCCATCTGGCTGGCTCCACCGGCTAACCAGAGCAAAATCACGCTGCGCCCGGAAGTCCGAAGCGCGTCGTTCACGCTGGGCTCGTCGAGCGCGTGAATCGCCCCTGTCGTCCCTAACAAAGCGCCAGATCCGACGGCGAGCGAGTGACTCAGCCAAGCGCGCCGACTGATGTTGTGCTCTGGCGAGCCGCAGAAATTGAATTCGTGTTCAGGGGACATGTCAGTGGTTGAAACGAGCTTCGTTTGAGGTCAGCAACGCCCACAGCAGCTGCTGGAGGCCGGATTCCGCGCGATCTTCACGCTCGGCTAGATATTTTGTCAAAATCTCGATCTCTTCGGCTTCAGCTTCACGCGAATAAACCGAGCGAATGGCTAACTGGATCCGCTCGTCGCGATTCTCAATCGAGTTAAGCGCCCGAAGCAGGCCGCCGTTCTGAATCCGGCCAATCGCATCCGCGCTGTTGCTGAAATAAAGCGCTTCCTCGACTGCGAAGTGGAAATTGTCTTTCGGACGATCAAACCGGTTAGCAATCCCCTCGCCGCTGCGCTCCATCTGCTCGATCCGCTTCCCAATTTCCTCAGCCGAGGCCTCAGGAGAAAACTGATTTGGGTCCGCCATCGCAACGTGAACTGAAATTCCGAATTGCCGCGGAGTCAGCGGTCGCGGTTCGCTCACGGCGAACAACTCGGCTGCTGGACGCGTCCCCTCCCCTTCCCAGACGCTCGAACGCCGCCAGGCTTCGCTCATCACGATGCCTTTGATCAATCGACGCAGGTCGAATTGATGGGTTCGCAAATCGTTCTCGATCCAAAGAAGCAACTCAGGATGACTCGGCAAGTTTTGCCCGTGCATCTGGTCTAACGGCATAACCAAACCACGCCCGAAATGCCGATTCCAAACCTGATTCGCCAACGCGCGAGCAAAGTAGCCTTGATCGTCGAGCGCCTCCTTCACAAGCACCCCGCGACGACTATATTTCGGAGCCGGAGCCTGCTTCTTGTCCTTTTTCAATTGCTCAAAGCGTTCTTTCTCCGCCTTCTTCGCGGCTTCGTCGAGTTCGAGTTCGGCAGGCTCTTCGATCGCCGGTCCACCGAGAAAAGTCAGGCTCGCTTTATGCTCTTCACCTTTGGTCGTTTTAAAACTGACCAAGCCGTACTCGCGCTCAGCAACGTAGCCGCCGTTGTCGAATGACCGGTTAAAAAACGACTGCATCCCGTAATAAGTCGCCTGAGTCCAGTCAGCCACGTACGGGTGATCGTGGCACTGCGCGCAGCTGACGTCGACACCGAAAAATCGCACACTGACTTTGGCCGTCAGGCGATCAAGATCGCGCAAATTATCTCGAATAAACTCATCGACTCCCTTTTTTTCCTCCGAATGGCGAGCAAGGATGACTTCCTCGAAAATCTGGTCCCAACGCCGATCCTCAGCGGTCGCTGCCATGAGATAATTTCGGAAATCGCCCGATTTTCCGTCGCGCAGAAGCCAGTTGAATTCGTGCGCCTGATGCCGGGCGAAACTCGGCGAAGCCAGCAGCCGATCGACCGTCTTTTCCCATCGATCCGGGCTCGAATCAGCTCGAAACGCGTCCAGCTCGGCTAACGTCGGAATTCTGCCCAC
Organism: Verrucomicrobiales bacterium; assembly: GCA_047620505.1. Classification (GTDB taxonomy): domain Bacteria; phylum Verrucomicrobiota; class Verrucomicrobiia; order Verrucomicrobiales; family DEV007; genus JBLHKS01. Next base: position 36,574 of record JBLHKS010000052.1, read on the forward strand.
CAGATCGAGAGTCAAACGCCGAAACTGGGTTTCCTCAGCAGCTGCTGGGGCCGGCTCAGCTCCCAATTCCTCAAGCCGCGCAGAAATCGCCTGATCAATCACCTTCGAGACCGACTCGTCGGCATCGGGGATCTCGCCCGCCTCGTCCCACCAATTCGGCGCGGACTCAGGCTTTGGCGGGGCGCTGAACGCAGAAGCGCACAGCGACAGGCTGAAAACGAAAATCAGTGGGGCTCGGAAGGTCATGAACTGACGAAAACACGCGCGCTTGCCGACTGTTATTTCGGGAACCTGTAAGAGTCCGGCAGATCCGCAATTCTCATTGCGCAAATGGCCAAACTCCTGACAATGCGCCCGTCCGGCAATCTGCCGGGTCTGACGGGAAGCTGCGGTCGAGTGACCGGGGCTGAACAGGAGAATCCAGTTAAAATCTGGA
>JBLHKS010000053.1:0-36996 GCA_047620505.1 Verrucomicrobiales bacterium
ATCCCAGTAACAAAGCATAGTGATGGGCGAGGCTTTTCATTCATACACTCTACTACGATGCTTTCAGCTGCCACGATATTTCCTGAAGAGCCGTTTTCTCCTGGAAGCTAAAATATTCCGGGTTCACCGCGAGACGACGGATTCCAGCCAGGTCGAGCCACTGTGAAGCGAAATTTCGAGAGAATCCGGCAATTTTTGGGTCGGCGATCATCCGCTTCACCTGCGCTTGCAAAACTGCAGGCTTCAGCAGCAGCTGCTGATCGGCGGCTAGCTCCAAGAGCGTTTCGTCCGGCATCGAACTCCACAAGAAATAAGAGAGCCTCGTGGCCATTTCATAGTCGTTCAGCGGCCGCCGTTCGTCAGAGGCAGGTTCCGCGATCAACAGAAAATTCGAGGAGCACAGAACAGCGGTCAGGGTCGAAATGATCGTTGCTTCGAAGGATGCTTCCTGGCTTCTCAGCTTGTTGAAGAGCGCCAATTTGCGATCGACTTCGGCAGGCGAAACCGGACGGCGGTAGGCCCGCTTCATGAAGGCGGCGATGACCTCGCGAGCGTAGAGCGACTCGTCGTTTTGATTTTCGGAATCGAAAAGAATCGCCTGTCTCTGAGATGACGGCCAAGTTTCGAAGTGATTGCCTTTGATCTCAACCCATTCGATTTTCAGCTTGGGAAGCTCCTCGTAGGTGAGCTCGCTGGTGCCTCTCCGATAATCATTATAGATCCGGAAATAGGACGGTCGGCCGGGCTTGTTAGACTGGAACGGAAAGTTGGCGCCCTGGACGACGAATTCGTAAATCTCTGGCTCGGTTGAGCGGATTTCGATGTTTGCGGCTTCCTTTTGATCGCTGACCCCTGCGCCGCGGAACGAACCCAGCTCAAATGACAACCTCGGAAAAGCGCCCTCTTTCCCGACTACGGCGGAAGCTCGGATTCTGACCAGAACAGGCGCGTCGTACGGGACCTCGTACATTTCGACGCGGAATTCCGGCTGGAATCCAGACCGGCCGTCGCCCTGCGCTCCGCCACTTTTTTTATCGAGCGCAAAAGGATCTCCGATCTTATCACCCGGCCGATTTCCAGCGAGCAAAATTCCGCCGTCAGTCTGCTCGCCGTGGTCGAGTCGAAAGAGCGGCGCTTTAGCAGTTTTGCCGGGGCGATAGTTTTTTCCATTGATGGTATAGCTATTGCCTGTGACTGGCTTTCTGGGTTTCTTCGCCGGAGCTGGCTTTGTCTCGAATGCCAATTCTGGTTCAACCCGAACGAAGTAAGCTGGAGGCATCTCCTCCGGAACGAGAATAATTCGTTCCAGCGCGTTTCGGGCGATCCGCTCGAAATACTCAATATGAAGGGCAGAAGTTCCGAGAACGCTGCTGTTGTTTTTGAAGCCCTCTTTTGCGGTACCTTCCGGAGGCAGGTCAGCGGCGAATTGAAGATCGAGATCGAGAAGATCGCGAAGCGTGTTGTTATATTCGTATGCTGTTAGTCGACGAAGAACATTCCGGCCACCGGTCGATCGCCCGACTTCCATCGCCTCGCGAAGCGAAGCCGTGAGCGCTTTAACGACGGCCTGACGTTCAGCAGCTGCTGGTTGTTCCTTAGCCTCCTCGGGCGGCATTTCGCTGAGATTGATCAAATCGAGCACCTCCTGCCACATGTCGGCTTCGCTGCCGTTGACCATGTCGGGATCGAGAGTGTCGAGCCGCAATTTGGCTTTTTGCTTATCCGGCCCGTGACAACTCACGCAGTTTTTGGTGAGAAACGGGCGAATTTCGGAATCGAAATTCTGTCCATTTGCCGAGGGCAAAAGAAAGGCGAACAGCGCGGCCGATGTCAGGAAATTTTTGATCAAAGCGAAGTGAGATTTTTCAGGGTGAATTTCCACCGACTAGCACGTCGAGGGTCAACGCGAAATTTCCTCATCTTCAAGCGCGGCCCGAAAGATCAATTTCGAACAAGCCAGCAGCTGCTAGCCGAGGACGTTCTCCCCGGCGTTCTCTTTCTGATGAATCGTGACGGGCCAACCTGGGAACTGGTTCTCCGGTTTTCCGTCTGTCGGATCTACAAGGAACCGGAACGAATTGAGGCGGTAGGTCAGCTTTTCGGTGTCGATGACGACTAAGCCGAATCCACTGCCTTTCTGATGAGCTTTGTTGTATCGATTCTTGTCCGTGCCGACGACTGGATTTCCGACAGCATAGACGTAAGCCTTGTTGCCGAGGCCATCGAGAAACTCGCCGGTGTTGTCGTTTCCGTGTTTGGGACGGTTCTCGTGCTCCATCCCCATATCGTCTGGACGCCACCAACGCGGGTAACCAGCTGAAATCGCCGGAGTGCAGAAGGACCAGTTGCTGTCGCGCTGATTTTCGACTCCGTACTGCGTCAGCGTCGTCAAATGCTGGTCGCCGTTGATGTGAAGCGCCTTGGACTTTCGGATGATGTCGATCGCGTTGTTCCGCGCGGTCTGCGGCCAGCCTCCCGAATCAAGGTCCGCCTTTAGGTAGCCGTTCGCGCCGCCGTGATGCGTGGCGACTCCTGCGAAAACCGTCTGGCTAAGCAGAACTTTCATCGTGTGGCCACGCCAGTCTTCGCCCCACTGCTTGAGGAATTCTTCCTGACGCTCGCCCAAAAGAATGAGACCGGGTTTGTCGAGCACGCTGGTGTCGAAGTCCTGATTAGGCACGTGGTCTGCGCGACCGGAACCGGTATCGACGCGCTCAGGGCCGCTTTTCCATTGGCGATCGCCGAGAATCGCGAAACTAACACCGCCATAAACCATGTCGCCGAAGTAGACGCTGATGTCCTGCTTGCTCGGCTTGGCATCGAAGAAATCCGGGTGGTGCGCCGTGCAAGTTCGGTGCACCGCGTTGACCATTCGAGCTGGCTCGCGATAGCCGCCTTTCGACGACGCTCCCGAATCGCCGACTTCCATCGATGCTCCGCCTTCGCCCCAGATGTTGCCCTGGAAAACGTCGTGATCGTCTGGAAGGCAGATCGTCGGCGCGTTGCGAATCGATTCGCGGAAAGCCCAGCCGTGTTGGTAAAATTTACGCAGGTAGTTTAGAATCGCTGGTCCTGCGGGATCGCGAATGATCCCAAAACCGCCGTGGCTCTCGTAAATCTGGTCGCCGGAAAAATAGAGCATGTCCGGGTCGAGTTTGACGATATTTTCGGCCACTGGCGCGTAGGGAAAGCCGTAGTCGTTCTGACAAGTCAGCGCGCCGAGCCGCAAAGGCCGGCCAACCGGATTGGCCTTGATCACGCCCGCCCACTCGTCGCGAGTCGCCGTTCCGTCCGTGTGTTTTTCGTGGTAAACGAGCCGGTACGGCGTTTCGTAAGTCTCATCCCAGTTGGGAATCCGGAACGTCGCGACCCACGCATCGGTATCGAGTTTCGCCTCGCCTGCGACCTCCCACTTTTTCCCTTTCGGCTGAATTTCGAGAGCAACCGTCTGGTTGTCGCCGCTGCCCAACGGGCCTGTCAAACCGCTCATCTTCATCACGAAGCCCTCATCGCCGCGCGAATCGCTCAACGAGTACTGCGACCAGAGAATCGGGCCAAAACGGTGCTCAGCAGAAACTGTGAACGCGTCCCCACCCGCCCGCCAATCTGTGAACCGATACGCTTTCCCTTCCGGCCGCCCTCCACCTCTCTTCGGCGAGAGCCCGAACTGGCTAACCACCGCGACGTTGCCCAGCAGGTTTTCAGCCGGAAAATCGGCCTTCAGCTGCGTTTTCCCGACCGTCAGCGTCAACTCGTAACGATCGCCCTTTGGCATGCCCAAAAGCGTCACCGAAAAGTCCTTCGGATCGACAGCGTCGTCCAATTTCGCCTTCTTCGAACCGAGCAGCAGCTGCTGGCCCAGGACCCCGGCGTTGATCCCACTTTTCGCGAAGCAATTGCTCTTGTGCTCGTTCAACTCGCTCTTTACGCCGATGCGAAAACCGCCTCCGTTGTCCTTTTTGATTTCGCCCGCTTGCCCAGCCCGAACGGTCATCTGAAACGAGCCCTTCGGATTCGTAATCTGATGAGTCAGCGAATGAACGCTCCGGCTCAAGCCAGTCGTCTGGCACTCCGCCCAGCCGTCAACGATTTGCCAGTCTTCCATCGGGTTCGCCCAGAAATTCCCGCCCAACCAGACGCGGTCGTGGGTTTTGTCCCAGTTGTCGATTCGCTCGAGATCTTCGCCGGTTGATTCCTGGGCGATTGCGCGGCGGCCGCTTCCGAATCCAAGAAGCGACGCGAAGGCGACGAGTTTGAGGCCAAGGCGGCGAGAGATTTTGGAAATCATAGGACCGGGAAGGAAGAGCTACTTGACGTTTCTGCAATCCGAAATGCGAGACAGACGAACGCTTGCGCCTCCGTTTAAGCGTGCTAAACACTACGGCCCCCGTAATCAAGCACCCTAACATTATTCTTTTAGCTACGTTTCACTCTTGAAAACTACGCCCCTCCCCGGCCAACGTTGGATCAGCGAGTCTGAACCAGAACTCGGCCTCGGCCTCGTCCTCACGGCGGAAGCCCGCCGGGTCACGATGCATTTTCCGGCAGCAAGCGAACAGCGAATCTACGACATTCGTTCCGCGCCTCTCGCACGAGTAAAATTCGAAGTCGGCGAGGAAATCTCGACCGAAGACGGCACAACTCACGTGGTCGAAAAGATCGCGAAACAGGAAAGCTACCTCGTCTACCACGCAGACGGAGCCGAATTTCCCGAACCGCTTCTCGCGTCCAACACGATCTCAGCAGCTGCTGGCCCGGAAGGTCGGCTTCAGCGTAACGAATCAGACGAACCTTACGATTTCGATCTCCGTCTCGAAACCCTTCGCCGACGCGCAGCCTATCGCCAATTGCCGGAGCGCGGGCTGATCGGAGCGCGGGTCGATCTGATTCCGCATCAGATGTTCATCGCGAACGAAGTCGTCTCGCGCAAAGCGCCGCGCGTGCTCCTCGCGGACGAAACCGGCCTCGGAAAAACCATCGAAGCCGCCTTGATCGTGCATCGACTTCTGTTGTCCGGAAGGACGACGCGAGTCCTGATCGTCGTGCCGGAATCGCTGATTCATCAGTGGTTTGTCGAGCTGCTACGCCGCTTCAATCTGGGTTTCACGATTCTGAACGACGCCTACTGCGAAGGATTCGAGGAATTTCACGAGAACCCGTTCGCAAGCACGCAGTGCGGCCTGACAAGCATCGAATCGCTAACGAAAAATCCGAAGCGGCTCGCTCACGCAGTCGAGGCGAGTTGGGATATGCTGGTCGTCGATGAAGCGCACCACCTCGCTTGGAGCCCGAATAATCCGAGCCCGGAGTACACCGCAATTGAGAAGCTCGCGGATAAAACCGAAGGCCTGCTTCTTCTCACCGCGACGCCGCGACAACTCGGCGAAGAAGGCCATTTTGCGCGGTTGCGCCTGCTCGATCCAGCTCGCCACGCGGACTTCAAATCTTACGAAGACGAGAATGATCAACTTCCGGCGATCGCGCGCGCTGCCGAGACTCTGGCTCAAGGAAAAAACCTGACCGAGAAGCAACTCGACGCGTTCCTGAAACAAGTTCCCGAGGATCTGCGCGACGACATCGAAACCCGGCTTGAAGTCGCGGCGACGGACGAGTCAGAGCGCGAACGCCTCGTTCAAGAATTGATCGATCGACACGGAATCGGCCGCGTGATGTTCCGCAACGCACGGGCCGCGCTTGACGGCCACTTTCCGGATCGCAAGCTCCATCCAGCTCCGCTGAAAGCCGAAGACGACGCGATTGTCGACGGAATCCAGATGGAATTCGAAACCGACATCGGTGAAGAAGAGCTTGAGCGTTATGACTACGATGACGACCCGCGACTCGAATGGCTTCTCGATTTACTCGTGGAGCTCGGCGAATCCAAAGCCCTCGTAATCAGCTCAAGCCGCGAAAAAGCCGAAGCGATCGTCCTGGCTCTCGCACATCGAGATGTCGACGCGGGCGAGTTTCATGAGGACCTCGAATTGATCGAGCGCGATCACAACGCGGCTATGTTTGCCGAGCCCACCGGCCAGCAGCTGCTGGTCTGCTCGGAGATCGGCAGTGAGGGCCGGAACTTCCAATTCGTCCAGCATCTCGTCCTCTGGGACGTGCCGATGAACCCGGCAGTGCTCGAACAGCGCATCGGACGGCTTGACAGAATCGGTCAGACCGGAGACGTCAACATTCACGTGCCTTACGTGCTCGGAACCGGCCAGGAATTGCTGTTCCGTTGGCATCAGGAAGGCCTTCAGGGGATCGAGAATTCGCAACACGGCGGCGAGGCTTATCTTGCGCGTTTTGGCTCGCGGATCCGCGACCTCGGCAAGCGCATGCACAAGGCGGCGAAGGTCGAAATTGAGGCGCTGATCGACGAAACACAAAAATTCCGGAAGCAGGTTTCAAAGAAACTCGAAGACGGCCGCGACCGGCTGCACGAACTCGCTTCCTGCCGTCCAAGGAAAGCGGCGCGGATCGTCGAGCGCATCGCCAAGATCGATGCCGACAAAATGCTGGAAGATTACGCAGTCCGGCTTTTCGAGTGGCTTGGCTGGGCCTGCGAACGGCTTGAAGATCGGGCTTATGTTCTTGAGCATGACCGCGAAACGGCTGCCCAACTTCCGCAATTCAAAGGCGACGGCACCTCCGCCACTTTCAATCGTGCCCGGGCGCTTGAGCGTGAAGACTGGCAGCTGCTGAGCTGGGATCACCCGGCTGTGCGCGAAGGAATGGAGTGGGTTGCGCGTAACGAAACCGGTTCGGCCTGCTTCGCCGAGTGGGACGACCTCGGTGTTCCCTGGGTCGCCGAATGCGTCTACGTCATCGAGCCGCTGGCCCCGCCCTCGCTCCACGCAGACCGTTTTCTGCCGCCAACGCCAGTTCGAGTCGTCGTCGCGCATGACGGCGAAAACGAAACGGGCACCTACAAGATTTCCGATCTCAAACACGAATTGGTCGAAGCTCGAGGTCATCGAGGTCTGCCCAAACGGATCGGGAAAGTCCTGAGCCAGGGCTCGAAATACGCCGGAAGTCGGGGCGAAGTCCTGATCGAAGCAGCGATCGAGCGGCTCGACGAGATGTTCGGGCGTGAACTCGATCGCATGGAGGAATTGGCCGACCGAAACCGGCTGGTTTCTGAGAAAGAGAGCAAGGCGCTCGAAGCAGAACGAGAACAACTTCGCCACGCGATCGAAAACGCGATTCCCCGGCTCGACTCCATTCGAGTCATTTTCGCTTCCAGGTGAACGCCGACCATCCGGCTCTCCGTCCGTGGAACAACGCCGCTCGCAAGGCGCTTCCACGCGGAGTCCTGGCTTGGCTGGGTTTGCTCGTTTCGGTCTACCTCGCGTCCGGATTTTTCGTCACCGAGCACCTCGCCGCACGCTGGGTGCTCGGCGGATTCGTGGTCAGCCACGTCATCGTTTTCGCAGGGCCAGCGCTCTTCAAATCCTTTCAACTCCGAGCTGGAACCGTCTCGCTGCTCCACGTTTTGTGCTGGACGCCCGGCTTGATCCTCGTTCTCGGCGATCTCATCGGCGGCGTTGGAGGAGCCTACGCAGTCTGGGCCTGGGCGCTTGCTCTGGTCACGGCAATCGCGTTTTTCTTCGACATCAGGGACTCAGCGGTCCTCATCAAACACCTGACGCGCCGGAATAACCAATCGAAGACTGGCCTTGATTGAAGAAGCGTGAGTGACTGTTGCGCTGTGAACATTCGCTTGATCTGTCAGGAGCCGTTTCGGCTGTTTTTTCCAATTGGCCTACTGGTCAGCATCGCAGGCGTTTCGCTTTGGCCCCTGCTTTATGCCGAGCAACTCAGTTTTCATCCCGCCGTCAGCCACGCTCGGCTCATGATCCACGGATTCGTCGGCTCATTTGTCATCGGGTTCCTCGGCACGGCAGGACCAAGGATGCTGAGCGCACCCCATTTAACTCCGGCTGAAGTCATCGGACTTCTGATTGCAATTTCAGGCGGCGTCCTCGCGCATCTCAGCAACCACGTCATTCTCGGCGACAGCTGCTTTCTGGCCCTTTTCGCCGCTTTTGCGCTGATGCTTTTGATTCGCGTCGTTCGACTCCGAAAAGACACTCCCCCACCGGGATTCGTCCTCGTAGGTCTCGGACTACTTTCGATGATCATCGGAACCTCGATACTTCTTTGGGAATCCAGCAGAGGGGTTTTCATCGATCTTTTTCATTCGCTTACAAATTTCCGCGTCTCCTCGCCTACGAGGCCTTTCTCACCCTGCCGGTTCTCGGAATTGCCCCCTTTCTTCTGCCCCGATTCTTCGGAAAAACCAGCGAACACAATTTTCCAGAGACCCTGGCTCCTGGCCCAGATTGGAAACGGCGAATGGCGCTCGCCAGCCTGGTGGGAACGCTCCTGATTGCTGGCTGGGCTCTCGAAGCCGCTGGCCATCTCAGGATCGCAAGATTTCAGCAGCTGCTGGTTGCCGGGATCTGGATTTTCACGCAAATCCCGGGGCTTTTTCGGGACGAAAGCAGCGGAACAATGCGCTGGAGTGCTCGATTCGCGCTGTTCTGCCTCGTGGCGGGACTCGGAGCCGCAGGGCTCGCGCCGGCATACCGAATTCCAGTCAGCCACCTGCTCTACATCAGTGGCTTCGGACTCTTCACCCTGACCGTCGCGACGCGCGTCATTTTCGGCCATGCAGAACTCGAGACCAGCTTTAATCGACGCCAGCCCTGGTTAATCACGGTCATCGCACTCGTTGTTGCCGCAACGGCGACGCGAATTTCTGCCGAATTCTGGCCTCAGATTCTGATTTCCCATCACAACTACGCCGCCCTGCTCTGGATCCTCGCCGCCGGGATTTGGGCGGTTGTCGTCTTGCCGAAAGTCGCCAGATCATGAATCGACAGTGAAACAGTTTCGCGAACGCCGTTTTATGGGATTTCCAGGCTCGGAATCCGCTGAAAACCCAGCAGCTGCTGGAACGTGTTTAGAGAAGCCATGCTCAAAATCTCCACTTCGTCCGCTTCTGGCTCAAACTGCCAAGGCGTCACACGACGTTCCGCGATCAAAGCCGGAACGCTCGGCGCGTTCGGATTCTCGATGGCCGATCTGGCCCGACTCCAAGCCGAAACGAACACCAAGGACACCGGCAAATCGGTCATCCTCCTCTGGCTCGACGGCGGCCCCAGCCAGTTCGAAACCTACGACCCGAAGCCGGAAGCTCCGAGCACCGTTCGCGGTCCGTGGGGCTCGATCAAAACCAACGTCTCGGGGATCGATTTTTCCGAAATGTTGCCGCTTCAGGCGAAACACGCCGACAAAATGGCCGTCGTCCGCTCCGTCCACCACGAAACCGGAGACCACTTCGCCGCTGGCCACTGGATGCTGACCGGTCGCTTCGGCAGCACCTCCGCCAACAAAGCTTCGGTGTATCCCGGCGTTGGAGCCTGCGTTTCAAAAATTCTCGGCGGTCGCAACGGCCTGCCCGGCTATGTCGGCGTCCCCGCGGCGCATGCCATTTACAAATATCCTGGCTACATGGGAGGTGCCTATCTTGGGGCCGCACATGATCCGTTTCAGGTGAACATGAAGCAGAAGTACCTCGCTGCGAGCAGCACCGCCGCAATTCAGCCTCCGCCGTTCCTCTCAAGCGTGTCCGGCGACATCGATCGCACGCGCGGTCGGATGGGATTGCTTGGAAAACTGGATAAGCTTGAGCGTTATGTCGATGGCAGCGGAATGATGGAAACGATGGACACGTTTCAGCAGGAAGCCGTCAGCATGGTCGTCGGTGGCAACGCCCGCAAAGCTTTCGACATGGAGCTTGAGGACGAAAAAATCCGCGATTCCTACGGCCGAGGTCCTTGGGGTCACTACACGCTGATGGCCAGGCGGCTGGTCGAGTCCGGTTGCCGCTTCGTGACGGTCGACATGCCTCACTGGGACACGCACTCGAAAATCAAAATAGCGATGGAGCAGCGGCTTCCGCATCTCGACATGGCGGTTAGCGGACTTCTTCAGGATTTGCACGATCGCGGGATGCAGGACGACACGCTGGTCGTGATCATGGGCGAATTCGGCCGCACGCCGAAGCTCAACACAGGTCAGCCCGGAATTCCGATTCCTGGCCGAGATCATTGGGGCCAATCGATGAGCGTGATTCTCGCCGGCGGCGGATTGAAGAAGGGCGTCGTTGTCGGCGCGACCAACGCGCACGGCGAACACCCAAGCGAACGCCCACTCCGCCCCGCAGATGTGCTCGCGACAATTTATCACGTCCTTGGAATCGACACGCACACTTCGTTCCTCGATCACGCCGGCCGCCCCGTTCCGTTGGTCGACGGCAACAAGCCCATCGCGGAGTTGATTTGAGCTGCTAATCGATCCTCACCGCTGAATTTTTCAATCAGCAGCTGCTGAACGCATCGTAAACGGCGCGCTCTTCGCGATCCCGGTGATCAGCTCCAAGAAACGAAAGTCCTCGGACTTCGCATTTTGAACGATCTTGCGAATCGCGGGTTGATCGAATGGCTCGACTCCGCGTCCCAACGCGTAAGTCATGAGCTTCTCCGTCAGCGTCGAAACAAACTGCTCCGGCCGCTTCAGCAAACCAGCTTCAAGCCCGTCGACGCCGTCAAACTCGTTCCCATCCGGAAGCCCCCCGCGCGCATCCGCCTTCGCTCGCCAACGGCCGACCGCGTCGAAATTCTCCAGCGCAAAACCGGGCGGATCCATTCGATCGTGACAGACCGAGCAGGCTTTGTTCTCGCGATGAACGGCGAGTTTTTCGCGCAACGGCAGGTTCGCGTCCACGCTGTTGTCTTCCAAGGCGGGCACGTCCGGAGGTGGCGGTGGTGGCGGCGTGCCGAGGATGTTCTCCAGAATCCAATTTCCGCGCAGAACCGGCGAAGTCCGCGTCGCGTACGAGGTCAACGTCAGGATGCTGCCGTGACGCAGAATCCCGCCGCGCTGGCTGTCGGCACCGAGTTCAACCCGGCGAAAACGACTACCGTAGATGTGAGGAATTCCGTAGTGCTTGGCGAGCCGTTCATTGAGAAAAGTGTAGTCGGCCGCTAACAAATCTACCACGCTGCGGTCCTCGCGAACGACGCTCTCGAAGAGCATCTCGGTTTCGCGACGAAACGCCTGACGCAGATTGTCGTCAAAGCCCGTAAACAAGCGGCCATCCGGCGTGATCGAATCGAGATTCCGCAGCTGCAGCCACTGACTGGCGAAATTCGTCGTCAACGCGCTCGAACGCGAATCGGCCAGCATTCGCCGGGTTTGCGCTTCCAGAATCGCAGAATCATGCAAGTTCGCGGCCAGCAGCTGCTCGTCCGGAATGCTGCTCCAGATGAAAAACGAAAGACGCGACGCCAGCTCGATTTCACTCAGTTGATAAGCCTCCCCCGCCCCGATTTCAGCCGGTTCACGCTCGATCCGAAACAAAAATTCCGGGCTAACGAGAATTGAACTCAGCGCCATTTCGATTCCCGTCTCGAAATCCTCCTCCGCGCGGAAAAACTCCATCTGACGCTCAAGCTCAGCCGGATCAACCGATCGTCGCCAAGCCAAAGTCGCCAACCGCATCAGGATCTCCTCCGCATCCCTCGATCCGCCGAAAATTCGCTCACGACTCGGAGTTTCGCCCGGCTCCCGCGCTTCATACGGCCCCGTGATCGAAACCTGGAAAACTGCCGGCTGCTGGCGCGGATGCCGGTGCATGTTGAAGTGCGCTTCGTACGGCTGACGCTTCGTTTCGAGTAACGATGTCGGCTTTTTCACGAACGTCACGCCCAGCTGCCGACGTCCGGCATCTACCGTAATTCTCGACCGCAAATGCAGATCGACCTTCGAATGATCCTTACCTTTCGGAGGCCTGACCTTGAAAGAATTCAGCCGCTCGTCGCCAAGCAGAAACTCCAGTTCGTGCTCCCCTTGAAGCCCCTCAACGTGCTCATTGCGATCGCGCGCCAGCCTGACCTCGATCTCGTACTCGCCCGTCGCTGGAAATGTGTGTTCGATCAAAACGCCGCCCCGAGTTCCCAACGGCAACCCCTCGACGTGGCCTTCCTGAGTGATGTCCGGCTTAACTCGAATCGTGCGGCCTCCCGGAGCCAGCTGAGCCCGACCGATCGCCAATCGGCTGATTTTCTGCGCGGCTGCGACGTAGCGATTCAGCAGCGTCGGCGAAAGATCGCTGACCGTGATATTGTCAAACCCGTGGCTCGATTCGTCCTTTGGAAGAAGGCTCACCGGATCAATTTCGAGCGCTAACAGATCTCGAATCGCGTTCCGATATTCGGTTCGTGTCAGGCGGCGAAACGTCGGCGTTCGGCCCGGATTCAGCGGGAGCGCGTCCAGTCTCGCCGACAGATTGTCCACGATCGCCGCGTAGCTCGCTTCATCCGGTCGGGGCTTGCCCGGCGGCGGCATCTCGCGCGCCCGGACCCGGCGCAAAACCGTTTCCCATGTTTCGCGAAATCCGACGAAATCTTCGGTCAGAATCGAATCCAAATCGAGCCCGCCCTTCTGGGTTTCCACGTCGTGGCAGTCGATACAATGGACTTCATGCAGCCGCAGAAAGTCGTCTTTTTCAGCGCCATCTGCGTTTACCATCATCGACAAAATTACGATCTTGAAAAGCCTCGCGGTCATTCGAATTTCAGCCAGCTGCTGCTGACCTTGGATGTCAAGATCGGCAGATCCATCGCGGGAGATTTGTGGCGTCATGTTGAGAAGAGATTTAACATTGGGCGTCTCGCGCGCGATCGCCACGATTTGATTCTAACCGATGACAAAACCTCCTTTCACGGAAGAAGAGCTCGCCAGTCACCTTAGTTGGGTGCGCAACCACGACGAAGGCGAGCAGATCGAGCGCACGGGTTCTGATTTCACCCGCTGCCGTTTCAACGATTTGATTCTGACCGCTGCGAAGTTTGAGCGCTGCTCATTTTCAGGCGCGTCGATGAAGGGCACCTGCCTGAACCAGGCGGAGTTGGTCGAGTGCGACTTTGGCGGGGCCGACTTGTCCGGAGCACTGTTGAGTGAAACGATAATCGAAGGTAGTCGATTCTGTCGCGCGGACTTCACTCAAGCCGAAATCGTTTCCGCCGAGTCCCACCATGCCGATTGGAGCGATGCCCATTTCGAGCGGACCTGGGTCTCTGGCGCCACGTGGAATTCCGACCTCCTGGCCGACGGCGCGATCGATCAGCCTTACCTGACCGGAATGAAGATTGCCGTAGAGCCGCGCGGTCCCGAGCCCCGAATGCCGGAGCCTCCTCTCCGCTACATCGGCCTGAGCGCCCGTCACGCCTGGAGCCTGCGCGGCTCGCTCGAAGCCTTCAACGAACTTGTTCAAGCTAAGCCGCCCGTGGGGATGGAGGAAGAACTGACCGCGCGCGGCTACATTCACAGCGTTGACGCTTGGACCTGCGCCGCGACCTGGGACGAGTTTCTCCTGGAGTGTTGGAGCGACCTGCCGGTTGCCGGCGCCGACTTGGTTCACCCCTCAATTCAGCAAGCCGAACAGCGCTGGGGCAACCTGATTCAACCGCCTTCAATCGAGCGCAAAGATGGAGACTGGCGGATGGAGAAGTGGGTTCTTTCCGATCGCCGCCTTGTCCGCAGAACTTTGACTGTGGACGCAGAAGGCCGGGTGGACCGGCAGGACGAGATCTGTGCGGCAGAGCTTCCCGTGCCCGAAGGCCGATTCTGGGCCGTCGGTCCCGGCGGTCGGCTGATTCCCGTCAGCTGAGAATCTCCCGGACAACTGTTCCTTCAACGTCTGTCAGGCGGAAATCCCGACCACTATGACGGTAAGTCAGGCGCTCGTGATCCAACCCTAACAGATGCAGAATCGTCGCGTGCAGATCGTGGACGTGGACCTTGTCCTTCTCCGCTCGGTAGCCGAATTCGTCGGTCGCGCCCCAAGTCATCCCGCCTCGAACACCGCCGCCTGCGAGCCACATCGTGAAGCCAAACGGATTGTGATCTCGGCCATCGCTCCCCTGCTGCGTCGGCAGCCGGCCAAACTCACCGCCCCAGACGACCAGCGTCCGTTCAAGCAAACCGCGCTGTTTCAAATCCGTCAGCAACGCCGCGATCGGCTGATCCGTCTGGGCACACTGCCGGGTGTGGTTCTCGTGAAGTTTGGTGTGGGCGTCCCACGCGCTCGGCCCCTTGTTGCCGCCGCTGTAAACCTGGACGAAACGAACTCCGCGCTCCACAAGTCGCCGAGCCATCAGACAGTTCCGCCCGAAGTATTTCGTCGTCTCGGATTCCAGACCGTAAGCCGCTTGAGTCGCCTTCGATTCGCTGCTGAGATCGGTCACCTCCGGCGCGTGGACCTGCATCCGGAACGCCAATTCGTAAGCCTCGATCCGCGCCTCCAACGCCGAGTCAGCCGGGTTGCGATCCGCATAATCCCGGTTGAACCGATTCAGCAGCTGCAGGCGCGCTTTCTGATCGTCCATCGATACATTTTTGGCTAAGCCGAGGTTCGCGATCGGCGGTCCGCTCGATCGAAACGGCACGCCCTGAAACTTCGCTGGCATGAACCCGCTCGACCAGTTCATCACTCCGTTCACCGGTGCGCCTTCCTTGTCTAACAACACCACATAGCCGGGCAGATTCTCGTTTTCGTTTCCAAGCCCATAGCCGAACCACGACCCCATCGTCGGATAGCCCGGCAGCACGAAACCCGAGTTCATCTGGCTCAACGCCGGGCCGTGATTATTCGAATCCGCGTGCATCGAGCGGATCACGCAGAGGTCATCGGCGTGGCGCGCGACCTTTGGATAAAGCTCGGAGACATCGAGACCGGACTCGCCATGCTTCGCGAATTTCCAAGGGCTCGGCATCGCCGTCGGTTTCGTCTGGTCCGTGAAAAAACTGTCGCCCTCGCGATAAGCCGGAATCGCCTTGCCTGCCCAATCTACCAGAGCCGGTTTCGGATCAAACGTATCGACCTGACTCGGCCCGCCATACATGAAAAGGAAGATCACCGAATCGATCCGCGACGGAAAGTGCGGCCTCGGCTGCTCGCCCGCGACGAGCGCATTCGCCGCCAACGCGCCAAAGCCACCGCCAGCGGATTTCAGGAAAGCTCTGCGATCTTGCCAAGTCATTCGGATCCGAATTAAACGCGCGATGTGAGATCCGCCAGGACAGTTTGCCTGATCGTAGTTCCGGATCTCCGTATCCGGGCGCGGCGCGAAGCCGCGATTTCGAAGTTCCTGATAGGCTTCGCGGCGGGTGCGGAGACCCTTATCTACTTTCTGTTTCCTCACCCCAATTCCATCCCGCTTCAATCCACGCCGGATGAAGCCAACACTGGCATTCTTCCCGCGTCAGCCCGGCCTTCGCAGGATTCCTACCAATGTAGCCAACGATATTCTGCAAATGCTCGACTTCGCGCACGATCCGATCGTATCCCTCTGAAAACCACACGGGCCGAATCGCGACACCGCGATCCGCAAGCTGCCTCGCGGTGAATTTTTTCCAACTCTCCCAAATCGCGTCGAGATCAAATCCGGCAATTGGCCGGACGATCGCATGAATGTGGTTTGGCATCACAACGGACGCGAAGAGATGATATCGCGCTTCCTCTTTCCTTCCAGATTCACCCAATCGCGAGTAGTCGAAGTGCTGAAGCGCAGCCGCTTACAAGTTGGGCGTTATTGGAATCCGCCAAGACGCAGCTGCCCCAACCAGCGTCGAGCCAATGCTCGACTTTTTTCGAGAAGAGCAGTGCGAACTCTTTTAGTTGCTCGCCGCTCAGCGGCTTGGTTTGGCTGGCCAGTAAACGTTCGCGTTCATCGCGAAGTTCCTCGAGGCGCGAATCTGGCAGGCTGTCGGATAGTCGATAGGTTACGAAGTACGTCGCGCCGTCTTGCCGCCAGTGCGGGAGGTTTCGCCTATGAGTGGTGACTTCTCTATCAGTATCCAAGCCACGGAAGTGAGGCGGAGGGTCGCGGTAAGTCATATTGAAGAGGATTTTTTAATGTAGTTCCGGATCTCCGTATCCGGGCGCGGCGCGAAGCCGCGATTCGAAATTCCCGATAGGCTTCGCGGCGGGTGCGGAGACCCTTATCTACGTCAATCAACGTATACGAATTGGCTGGAGTTAAACAAGACTACAACGAGGTCCGCAAGCGCGAGTTTCCGGTCTTTTCGAAAACTCATACGGCTCTCAACAAACTCTTTCGCCGCAGCGAGTTGATCTTCATCCGCCGGCAACGCCAAAGTCCGCTCCAGCAAAAGGCGGACAACGTGCTCCAGATCTTCAGCTTCCGCCAGCGCGTTCCGAGCCAGGTAACGCGCCTGCTCGTTGACGAATTCATCATTCAACAACGCCAGCGCCTGAGTCGGCGTGGTGCTGGAGAAACGGACGGCGCAGCTTTGGGCAGAATCGGGCGCGTCGAAGAGGGTCAGCATCGGCATTGGGAGCTGGCGCTTGAGATAAATGTAAACGCTGCGCCGCCAGTGGGCGGACGATTCCTTTTCGACCTTGGGCCAGCCGTTGCGCTTGCTTTGCTCGAGAATTTCGGGCGGGACACGCGGTTTGAAGCCGGGGCCGCCGGGTTTGAGATTGAGATTTCCGCTCGCGGCGAGGATCGAATCGCGAATCACTTCGGCTTCGAGCCGGTGCGGCGGGTAGCGCCAGATTCGGGTGTTGTCAGGATCGACTTGGGCCGCCGCGGAGCGCCAGTCTGAGCTCTGGCGATACGCCCGCGACATCACGATTTGTTTGTGGAGCGGCTTGAGCCGACCGCCGTTTTCGCGCAGTTGGCAGGCGAGCCAGTCGAGCAGCTGCTGGTTCGACGGGGCGGCTCCGCTGACGCCGAAGTTGCTCGAGGTTTCGACGATGCCGCGGCCGAAATGGTGTTGCCAGACGCGGTTGGCCATGACGCGCCAGGTGAGCGCGTTTTCTGGCGAGGCGATCCATTCGGCCAACGCCGCACGGGCTTCGGCAGTGGATTCGAAGCCGCCGAATTCGCTGAGGATTCCGGGAATTCCAGGTTGGACGGGATCGCCGGGCGCGTGCGGACTTCCGCGAAGCAGAATCCGGGTTTCGCGCGGTTTTTCGGCGTTTGTCAGGGCGCGGATGTGCGGCTCCTTTGGCGGCTTGGCTCTTCCGCGCGCAGCGACGGGACGAAGATCGGGCTCGCCGATTTTGCCGTCAGCGAACGGAACGTAGGCCGAGGAGCTGTTGTCGAACACAGCGAGCAGGCGATAGTAATCGGCTTGCGTGAAGGGCTCGGTTTTGTGGTCGTGACAGCGGGCGCACTGAATCGTCTGGCCGAGAAAAACTTGGGCCGTGGTCGCGAGAATGTCGTCGAGCTGATCGAGCCGATAGATTTCGACTTCGTTTTTCGCGACGTTTTCTTCGTTCGAGGGGCCGTTGCGGCAGAAACCGGTCGCAATCCACGCAGCCGGGTTTTCTGGATCGAGCTGGTCGCCGGCAAGCTGCTCGCGGATGAACTGGCCGTAGGGTTTGTCGGCGTTGAAGCTCTCGATGACGTAGTCGCGATAGCGCCAGGCGTGCGGCCGATCGGTGTCTTCGTGCAGGCCGTTCGAATCGGCGTAACGCGCGAGGTCAAGCCAATGACGGCCCCAGCGCTCGCCGTACTGCGGTCGGTTGAGGAGATCGTCGACGATCGTTTCGAAGCGGACCTCATTCGGATCTGCGGCGAAGGCTGTTGATTCTTCTGGCGTGGGCGGGAGGCCGATCAGATCGAGAAAAACTCGTCGCAGCAGTCTTTGCGGTTCGGCTTCGTCCGAAAAATCGAGACCCGCTTCCAGCAGCTGCTGGCTGACGAACGCGTCCACCGAATCGCCGTCAGCTGGAGAGACCAGTGGTTCGAACGCCCAGTGCGGCTCGTCAGCGATCGCCGATGCGATCGGAGCGATTGCGACCAAGGCCAGAAATCTGACAAACAGTTTCGGAAATATCATGGAACTCGAACCTGACGATTTGGCGTTTTCCAGAGGATCTTCGCGACCCAAACTCGGTTGTCGGCACCTCGCGCGATCAGCGGCGCGGGATCGTGATAATTCGGCCCTGGAGCCTGCATCCACTCGGTCACGGTTACCCAGGTTTCGTCTTCGCTGATCGCGGTAACGCCGAAGTTGCCCATCCGTGCGCCCTTTTCCGGAACGAGCACTCGCTCGGAGTCGCGGATCACCTGGAGCTTGTCAGGATCCACCCTTGCGATGAACAGCGGCGCTCGATGCCGGAAAACATGGTCGTTATCCGCGCCGCGCCTCGTGTAGACGAGAAAGAGCGCGTCGCTGTGGCTGACCCAATGAGTTTGGGTGTTGTAATTTCCAAGAATCTCGCCGTCGTCGAAGTGCCACTTCACCGGTTTGGAATAATTCAGACCGTCATCGCTGACAGCGACGTAGCCGTCTTCGTCGTTGCGCAATGTCAGGAAAAAGCGACCATCAAAACTGGTTAGCGAAGGTTCAGGAAACCCACGCTTCACCGGGACGGTCAACTCGCTGCCGTGCTCGACGTATTTCAGCGTCTTGCCGTCAAGTCGACAGCGCATCACCGTGGTTGAGTACTGCTGGGTGTCGGGCGCTTTGAAATACGTCGGAAGAAGGATATCGCCGTTAGGAAGATCGAAACGCTGAACGCAGCCGGAACCGCTGTTTTCGAACTTGGGATCGTCCGGCATTTCGATCGTTTTCCAGGGCGACCAGGTGTGCGTGTCAGGCTCGTAAATCGCGTAGGCCGTGCCGCGCGGTCGAGTGTGCATGACCCGGTTGTTTTCGTAGACAACGGTGTGGCCCGTGCCCAGCAGCTGCTGACTTTTCGCGTGCCAGCTCGGCCAGAAATCGCAAACCGTAATCTCAAGGTCGGTTTTTTCTTTCCACTCGAACGGGATCCGTTTGAACGACGCGTGTTCCTTCGGCTCGCTCCAGGTTTTGCCGCCGTCCGTCGTGCGCATTTCGTTGAGCGCGTAGAAAATGTCCGATCCCGAGAGCTGAAGCTTTTGCAGCGTCATGACGACGGCCGGATCTTCGCCGGAATCCGGGTCGGCCGGGATCGCGCCTGCCCTCGCGTGAACCCAACAGAATTTGGCGTCAAAGCCCTGCGTAGCGACCGTGAGATCGACGTCGTAGAGCGGGTCGGCCATGGCGGTTAGCCGGAGGCTCAAGGCGAAACAGACTTGAGCAAGGATGCGCGTTCTCATTCGGGATTCAATGACGTCCAGCCGGAAATGGCAAGCTGATTGCGAACTTCGGCGAATCGAACCAGGAACAGCGCCGAGGAAAATGCCTGAATCTTGCAGAAAACCCGGTCCGCTTGAGCTGAAAGCCTTCGGAGCGCACCCCGGTGTATTTGGAAACCCTATTTAAGATGAGATTCGCGATTTACTCACTTTTGGCTTTCGGACTGTCCTGTTCGGCCAGCGCCGCGTCTCTTCATGAAGAGATCGATTCCTACGTTGAGGCTGGATTCTCGCGATTCGAAGTGGCTCCGGCCCAGCGCTGCGACGACGACGAGTTTGTCCGCAGAATCTATCTGGATTTCACCGGAAAAATCCCGGATGCGCGGACGGCGAGCCGCTTCATCGCGAACACCAATCCGGAAAAGCGCGCCAGTCTGATTCAGCAGCTGCTGGACAGCAATGCTTTCGCCGAACGGATGGCGGTGGTCTTCGATGTGATGCTGATGGAGCGACGGGCGGACAAATATGTGACCACGCCCGAATGGCGCGCCTACCTCGCGAAATCGTTCGCCGAAAACAAGCCGCTCGATGTCCTGGCTCGCGAGATTCTGGTCGGCGGTAGCGTTGAAGACGAGCTTCGTCCGGCAGGTAAATTTTATCTGGATCGAGCCGTCGACAAAGACGCGCTGGTCCGCGACACCGGCCGACTTTTCCTCGGGATGGACCTGCAATGCGCGCAGTGCCACGATCACCCGACGATCGACGACTGGAAGCATCAGCATTATTTTGGTCTGAGCGTTTTCTTCGCCGGAAGCAAGATTTACAAGCGACCGGACGGCAAAATTGCGCTTCAAGAAAACCTCATCCCGGATGTCGAATTCGTTTCCGTTTTCAAGCCTGACATCACCAACAAAACTGGCCCGCAAGTTCCGTTCGGAAAGACGCTGACGATCCCGCCTTTCGAAAAAGGCGAGGAATTCGTCGAGAAGCCGTCGAAGACCGTTCCTGCCGTTCTCAAATTCGGCCTCCGCGATCTGCTGGCCAATGAACTTCCGACATCGCAGACTCCAGCGTTTTCGCGCAACCTCGCAAATCGACTTTGGGGGATCATGTTAGGGCGTGGAATCGTTCATCCTTACGACATGGATCATTCGGAAAATCCGCCGTCTCATCCAGAGTTGCTCGACTTCCTCAGCCTGCAGTTGCAGGAGTTGAAATTCGACACCAAGACGTTTTTGAAAGAGATCGCGTTGAGCGAAACCTATCAGCGTTCCAGCGCCGCGCCTGTGGGCGTTGATCCGAATTCGATTCCGCCGGAGTCGTTTGCGATGGCGATTTTGAAGGGGCTCAGTCCGGAGCAGCTGTTCGAGAGCCTGCTTGCTTCGACCCAGAGCGATGACGTTTTTGCCTCGCAGATCGAGGCATCGCTGCGCGAGGATGGGGAAAAATACGAAGAACTCAGCGCTGATGGCGAGAAAATGGAAGTAGCGCGAACTGACCAGCGTACGAAACGGATTGCGGAGTTTGTCGGGACGTTCGCGAGCACACCGGGTAGGCCAGAGGGCGAATTTCAAGCGTCTCTGCCGCAAGCGCTGTTTCTCGCGAATTACAACGCGGTGGTCGAGTGGCTAGAGCCGCGGGACGGAAATCTCGCCGAGCAGCTGCTGGGTCGCGACGAGCCGCGGTCGGTAGCGGAAGATGCATATTTGGCGATTCTTTCGCGTTACCCAACAGAGGAAGAAATCGCCCTCGCGACCGAACATTTTGAAGCGCGCGGGCAAAAGCGTCCAGCCGCAGTGACCGAGCTGATCTGGTCTCTCATCGCATCCGCAGAATTTAGATTAAATCATTAAACCTCGTTATGAATCCAGCCTGCCAATCTCCAGATCATCTCGTTTCAAGACGAAGCATGCTCGCAAACCTCGCCCTCGGTGGCGCTGGAATCAGTTCGCTGATTCATCCTGCGATTGCGGGGCAAATTGAAGCTCAAAAAAAGCAGGTGCTGATCTTCCTGCTCAACGGCGGGCTTAGCCAATTTGAGTCGTTCGATCCGAAGCCAGGAACGGACACCGGCGGGCCGTTTCGGTCGATCCCGACTTCCGTTCCGGGCACGCATTTCAGCGAGCTCATGCCTCACACAGCCACCATCGCTCACAAGCTCGCGGTCGTCCGAAGCGTCTACGCGGAGAAAGTCCCGGGAAGCCACGGTGGAGCCCGCGATTACGTTGAGTCAGGCCGCGCGCCCCAGCTCGGGCCGTATCCGCTGATGGGTCCGGTGATGTCCAAAATGATGGGACCAAACGAAGAATTGCCCGGCAACATTCACGTCGCACCGAGTCGCTGGGGTCCACGTCAGGATGCCGCTTTTCTAGGTCCTAAGCACGCTTCTCTGGTTTTAAGCGGAGCCAAACCGCCGCTGAATGTCGACCGCCCTGAGATTCTCGGCCCGGAGTCTGACGATGTGCGTTATCGGCTTCGCCAGATGGCCGACATGCGTTTTTCTCAACGTCGGCGCACAGCCCACACCGAGGCTTACAACTCGTCTTACGAGCAAGCCCAGCAACTCATCGAACGCAAAGAACTTTTCGACGTTACCAAGGAGTCCGCCAAGGACCAGGAACGCTACGGAAATCACGATTTCGGTCGGCACTGCCTCATGGCGCGCCGGTTGTTGGGACAGGGAGTGACTTGCGTTAAAGTTACCCACAACAACTACGACTCACACATGGAAAACTTCAATTTCCACTTGGAGCAGCTCGGCGAATTCGACAAACCTTTCACGACTCTGATCAACGATCTCGACGAACGAGGCCAATTGGACAGCACGCTGGTCATGCTCATCACAGAGTTCGGCCGCACACCTGAAATTCGCCCGGATCTTGGTCGCGACCACTACCAGGACAGCTGGTCGGTCGTGCTCGGCGGTTGCGGAATTCAGACGGGCGGAGTGCTCGGTGCAACCAACGAAAATGGGACCGAAATCGCAGACAGGCCCGTTCACGTCGCTGAAATGTTTCACACCTATCTCGAAGCCGTTGGTCTCAATCCAAGAGCAGTTCACAAAGTCGGCGACAACCGGATCCGTGTCGGAGCACCCGAGCATGCCGCCGTTCAAGAGTTGCTCTTTTGATTGAAGAAGCCCCGCTTTGATCTATGATTCGGGATGCGCCGAATTCAAAGCCTTACGCTGATTGCCTTAGGGTTCTGCTCTTCCCCCCTTCTCTTTTCTGCTGAGATCAGCGAGGCAGAGGTCGCGTTTTTTGAGACCAACATTCGGCCAGTCCTCGTTGGGAACTGCTACGAGTGCCACTCGATCGAATCCGGCAAATCCAAGGGCGATCTGCTGCTCGATTCGCGCGATGGGATTCGCCGCGGCGGAAGCCTCGGACCCGCCGTCGTCCCGAATGCGCCGGATGAGAGCCTTCTTTTGGCCGCGATTTCGCATGCGGATCCCGACCTTGAGATGCCGCCTCGAAAAGCCCGGCTCGCCGACTCAGTTCAGAACGATTTTCGTCGGTGGATCGAAAGCGGCGCGCCGGATCCGCGCGAAGCCGACGCCAGTGTCCGACAAGCGCCGACGACGATCGAGGCTGGCCGTGAGTTCTGGGCATTCCGGAAACCAGCCTCCTCGGCCTTGCCGAAAACTAAGCTGAAGAACTGGGCGAAGCGCGATCTCGACCACTTCATCCTCGCTGAGCTTGAAGCCAAGGGACTTGAGCCTTCTCCAGATGCTGAGCCGGCTGTGATTCTTCGTCGCCTCCACTTTGATCTGGTTGGTCTGCCGCCTTCGCCGGAGGTGCTGGTTACCTTTCTGGATAGAGTCGAGAAAAGCGGCTTGGACGCAGCTCTCGATCAGGAAACCCAGCAGCTGCTGGAGTCCGATCGCTACGGCGAACGGTGGGCTCGGCATTGGATGGACGTCGCTCGCTTCGCCGAATCCAGCGGCAAGGAAAGCAACGTAGCATTCCCACATGCCTGGCGATATCGCGATTACGCGATCGATGCGTTCAACGAGGATCTGCCCTACGATCGATTCGTTCTTGAGCAGCTTGGAGGCGATCTTTTGCCCTACGATTCGGATGCCGAACGAGCTCGGCTACTCATCGCGACTGGCTTCCTTGCCTTCGGCGCAAAAGGGCTGAATGAAATGAATCGCGCTCAGTTCGCCGCTGACTTGGTTGATGAGCAAATCGACACCGTGAGCCGAGCTTTCATGGCCCAGTCGATTGCCTGCGCACGCTGCCATGATCATAAATTCGATCCGTTTCCAATGGCCGATTACTACGCGCTTGCCGGCGTTTTTCGAAGCACAGAAACGTTTTTCGGCACCTGGATCGATTCAGAAAACAACGTCGGCGGAGACCTGATCACTCTGCCTGCTCTTGAAGATCAGCTCATTCCAAATCCGTCGATTCCGAAGACGAAAGTCGATCAACTGAACGAGCAGCTCGCGGCACTCCAAGCGGAGAAAAAAGCGGGAGCGAAGTCGATTCGCGACGCGCTTCGAATCCTTTGGCGAAGCGGCGGAATCGAAGGACAGCTGGAAACGGTCGATGAGGACGGGAACGCGCTTCCTCTCTGCATGGGAACGTTGGATCGAGCAGAAATCGTCGATGCTCACTTGTTCGAACGCGGCGAAGTCGACAAGCCGAAGGAGAAGATCCCGAGGGCGTTTCCGCGTGTCGTTCAGGTCGAATCGAATCCGCCGCTCGATCGGCAGAGCGGCCGAATTGAGCTAGCCCAGTGGCTAACGCATCCGGATCATCCGTCGACGTCCCGAGTGATGGTGAATCGAATCTGGAGGCACATGTTAGGACGTGGAATCGTTCGCAGCACCGACAATTTCGGCTTCAACGGGGATCGCCCGGATCATCCGGAGCTGCTCGACAACTTCGCCCTTCAATTCATCGAAAACGGTTGGTCCGTGAAGGCGATGATTCGCGAAATCGCGCTTTCCCGAACCTACCGGCAAAGCTCCACATTTCGACAAAACGCCTTCCTGACAGACCCAGAAAATCGTTTTCTCTGGCGAATCGAAAAGCAGCGTCTCGAAGCCGAATGCATTCGCGATTCGATGCTCGCGGTGTCTGGCGAGATCGATTTTTCCCGGCGCCCGGCCTCGCTTGTAGCGGAGGTCAGCAAGCAGTCGATCGCGCTCTACGGATTCGATCGAAACATCCCAAGAGACCTCGACGGCTCTAAGCGCCGATCCGTTTATTTGCCCGTGATTCGCGATCGTCTGCCCGACGTCCTCGCCCTGTTTGATTTCGCCGAACCCAGCCTCGTCACAGGTCAGCGGGACACCACAAACGTCCCGGTCCAAGCGCTCTACCTTTTAAACAGCTCTTTCGTTTTAGAGCAAAGCAAAGCTTTCGCCAGTCGGCTCGATCGCGCGGCGTCCAACCCGAATGACCAGATCAAGCTGGCCTACCAGCTCTGCTTTTCGCGCTCACCCGAGCCCGCCGAATTTGATCTAGCGCGAACGTTTTTCGAAAAACACAAAGATCGCAAGACGGCCTTGGCGTTGCTCTGTCAGGCACTCATTTCGACTGCCGAATTCCGCAATCTCGACTAACCATGAATCCATCCAATTTCTCTCGGCGACACGCCCTTAAAAACCTGTCCTCGGGATTTGGCTACCTCGCATTTGCGGCGCTCGCCCACAAATCCGCGTCAGCAGCAGCTGCTGGCCGCGGCGGACCGCTCCAACCAAAGTCGACGAGCTTTCCGGCTTCTGCCAAAAGGGTGATTTTTCTGACCATGCGAGGCGGCCCGTCGCATGTCGATCTCTTCGATCATAAGCCGGAATTGATCAAACGATCTGGCAAACCAGCGGAACTCGGCAAGGCGGGCGCTGGCCCTCCCCTTCTCGGACCGATCCGGCCGTTCAGGCAAGCGGGAAACTCGGGCCTCTGGATGTCGGAACTCTTCCCGAACCTGGCTCGCCACGCTGACGATCTTTGCATCATCAACAGCATGCACACCGACCTGCCGAATCATGCCCAAGCCTTCGGCCAGATGCACACCGGGACGTTTCAATTCGTTAGACCTTCGTTAGGCGCATGGACCCTTTATGGACTCGGCACCGAAAATCAAAACCTACCCGGATTCATCACTTTGAACCCGCCTGCCGAATTCGGTGGAGCCCAGAATTACGGCAACGGATTTCTCCCGTCTGTTTGTCAGGGAACGAAGATAGGAAGCAGTGAATTGCCTGGTCTTTACAAGGCGCTGATGGGCGACCGCAAAGAGCCGGGGCCGCCGATGCGGAACATTGAAAACACTGAAATCCCGCGCGCCGTGCAGCGATTGCAAGTTGATCTCGTGCAGGGTCTGGATCGCTTGAAATTGGCTCGCGACGGCTGGAATCCGGAGGTCGAAGGCGCGATTGAATCCTTCGAACTGGCTTTCCGGATGCAGGCCGAGGTGCCCGGAGTGCTGGACCTCAAAAGTGAACCGAAGTCAGTTCTGGATCTCTACGGGATCGGTGAGAAAGGCGTGAACGAAGGGTTTGCTCGGCAATGCATTTTAGCCCGACGGCTAGCCGATTCAGGCGTTCGATTTATCGAAGTGACGGCTCCTGAAAACTGGGATCACCACTTTTTTCTCCACCAGCGTCTGCCCGAAGCCTGCGCTGCGACGGACAAGCCGATTGCTGGTTTGTTAGAGGATTTGAAGCTGCGCGGAATGCTCGACGACACGCTCGTCATCTGGGCAGGCGAATTCGGCCGAACGCCCTACGCACAGGGCGGAATGGGCCGCGATCACAACAACAAAGGCTATTCGATCTGGATGGCTGGAGGCGGGGTCAAAGGCGGGATGGCCCACGGCACGACCGACGATCTCGGCTACCGGGCTGAAGAAAACCCGGTTCACATCCACGATTGGCATGCGACGATTCTGCACTTGTTAGGGCTCGATCACCAGAACCTGACCTTCAACTACGCAGGACGCGATTTCCGACTAACAGACGTAGACGGAAATGTCGTAACGGAGATCCTCGCCTAGATTTCCTCCGAGAAATCCCGCTTGTCGTCGAGGAAACGCCGCGCTTGTTGATCAACCTATGTCTCTCGAAATCTCCTGTAAATTTTCACCTCCGCTCGATCCCGGCCACGTCCCGGCTGTTCTCTGGAATCGGGCGTTCCAAAAGCGCGTCGAGGATTCAGGAAACCCCAAGCCAATTGGGATCGCTCTGGAGCAACCGGACGGCTCCGTTTCTGTCTATCGGACCGCGATCACGCCGGATGACCCGACTTTAAATCTGCGTTACGCCGAACGGCTCGTGAAATTCCTGCTTTGGGCTCGTGGCGGGAATCGCGTGCTGATTGGTGAGGACACCGACCTAGCCAAAGCGCTTGCGTCCATCTACTCAAGCAACGGAGAGCGAGCGTTCGACTTTCATTTCCTGGGAGAAAAAGCCTACCTCACTGAACTCGAATTTGTCGGCGTTGCGCTGGATGAATTGCCTGAGGAACGCGAATCGGCCATGGAGTTAGGCGGTCACCTCGACGGCTGCCGGATTGGCTTTGATCTCGGCGGTAGCGATAGAAAATGTGCCGCCGTAATCGACGGCGAAGTCGTCTTTTCGGAAGAAATCGAATGGGATCCGTATTTCCAAAAAGACCCGCAATATCATCTCGACGGCATCCGCCAAAGTTTGAAAAGCGCGGCAGCGCATCTGCCCAGAATCGACGCAATTGGCGGCAGCGCCGCAGGAGTTTACGTCAACAACGAAGTCCGCGTTGGCTCGCTTTTCCGTGGTGTTGCGGACGACGTTTTTGATGCGCGAGTTCGCCGAATGTTTTTCGATCTTCAGGAAGAATGGGGCGGGGTTCCGTTCGTGATCGTCAACGATGGCGATGTGACCGCGTTAGCCGGATCGATGGCAACCGGCGACCATGGCGTCCTCGGAATCGCGATGGGGACGAGCGAGGCAGTCGGCTTCGTCACGCCCGAAGGCCGGATTACGCGTTGGCTCAACGAACTCGCCTTCGCTCCGGTCGATTATCAGGAGAACGCCCCAGCCGACGAGTGGTCCGGCGATCCTGGAGTGGGCGCTCAATATTTTTCGCAGCAGGCAGTTGGGCGGCTCGCGACGACGGCGGGATTTGAGTTTGAAGAAGGCGTGCCACTCCCTGAACGGCTCAAGGCGGTTCAAGCGAAAATGGAAGCTGGCGACCCAGCAGCTGCTGGAATTTTCGAGACAATCGGCCGCTATTTCGGCTACGCAGTTGCGCACTACGCGGATTTCTACGACATCCGCCAGATCCTCGCGCTCGGCCGCGTCACTTCTGGAGCAGGGGGCGATCTGCTCCTCGCAGAGGCGAAAAAAGTGCTCGGAAGCGAGTTTCCAGAACTCGCGGAGTCGATTCAATTTCGGCAGCCCGGCGAAAAGGAAAAGCGCCACGGCCAAGCGATTGCGGCGGCGAGTTTACCCGCGATTGTAACCCGTTAATCGTCAGGTTGCGAAGCGATTGACCTACGCAAACTCGGGATGTGGACGCCCAGAGTCACGGCTCGCGCGACGATGTAAATCGTTAGCGCCGCCCACAGACCTGCATTGCCGAACCCGTCCAGGAACCACCACGCGATCAGATAGATCAGCAACGCAATCAGCGAGGCGTTTCGCATTTCCCGTCCTTTCGTGGCTCCGATAAAAATACCGTCGAACTGATAAGCTGGGAATGACACGAAAACGTAAAACGCGGCGAGGAAGCGATAGTCCAGCGCCAAACCAACTACCTCGGATTGATCGCTGAGCGCTTCGATTACCCAGGCACCAGGAATCGCGACTAACAAGGCGATTACCAATGAGGTTAGCCCGGAAAGCTCGATCGAGCGCCGCACCGCGCGGTCGAATCCAGCCAGATCTCGCCGCCCAACGGCTTTGCCGACGAGAGACTCCGTAACGAAGGCGAACCCATCGAGGAAGAAGGCGCAGAAAGTGACGAGCTGGAGAAGAATGTGGTTAGCGGCGAGGACCGCGTCTCCGAATTGCGCGCCCTGCCGAGTGAACCACCCGAAGCCGATCAGAAGGAACAGGGTGCGCAAAAAGATGTCTCGGTTCGCCGCGATCGTCGCGAGGAGCCGTTTGGAATCTCGGAGTCGTTCCCAGCTCCAAAATGGGGTTGGCTCGGGTTGTCGGCGATGACGGTTTTTGAGCATCCGCAGGGCGATCCCGAGCGATACGAGGCCGACGATCCACTCGCTCAGGACCGTTCCCCAGGCGATCCCGGCGACACCCCAGCGCAGCACGCCGCCTAACAAAATATCGAGGCCGATATTCAGCCCGTTGAGCAGCAGCTGCAGGACTAACAAGTGTCGACTTTTGCCCAGTCCGATGAACAACCCCATCAGCGAATAGGTGGCCAACGCAGCAGGCGCGCCCCAGATCCGAATGAAGAAATAATTCCGCGCTTCCGAGTCGACTGCCTCGCTGGCGTCGAAGAGCGGAAACAGCAGCCATGAAATCGGTGCCTGGAGCGCGAGAATAACGACTCCAATCAACCCAGCGAGAAACAGCGACCGCCCCAGGGACGAGCGGATTTCCATCTCGTCCCCTGCCCCGTCGGCTTGCGCGACGAATCCCGTCGTCCCCATCCGCAGAAAGCCGAACGTCCAATAGACGAAGCTGAAAATGGCTGCCCCAAGCGCAATCGCGCCGAGGTCCACGGTCGATCCGATGTTTCCGATCACCGCAGTGTCGGTTAGGCCGAGGAGCGGAGTCGCCATGTTGGCCAGGATGATCGGCCAAGCCATCACCAGCATTTTCCGTCGAGAAGGGCCGCTCATTTCGTTGTTTGCCATCGGAGGAATTTCTCGGGGGAGCGAAGAATTTGGAGTTCGCGCACAACCGGCAGCCGTGGAGCGGGTTCGATCCGACAGCAATGAAAACTCTCCCAATTTTCTCCACCCTGTTTGCCCTTCTTGGGATTTCGGCGATGAGCGCCCAGGCGCAAGTTCCAAACAACGAGCCCGTCGCCGACGTGATGGCTTACACCGAAGATGGTAAGCCGTTCAACTTTCGTGAAGAGACGAAGGGAAAATATTCCGTCGTTGTTTTCGGCTGTCTGACGTGACCGCCGTTCATCAGAAACGTCCCCAGTTTGGAGACGATACACAGAGATTATTCACCGAAGGGCGTTCAGTTTTTATATGTATACAAATCGCTCGCGCATCCGGGTAACGACGGGTTTGTCCAGCCTCTGACTTTGGAAGAGCGGCTGATGCACGTGAAGGAGGCGGATCGCCAGCTCGACACGGATTGGACTTGGCTAGCGGATGCGCCGGACAACCAGGTGAAGGACGCGTTCGGGAATCGCAACAACTCGGAGTTCATCATCGATCCCGAAGGCAAAATCATTCGCGGACGAGTCTGGAGCAGCGCGGAAGATCTGCGGAGCGATCTGGCGGAACTCGTCGGCGAGGTGGATCCGCCGACGACGATCGCTGACCTCGATCGCAAGCCCGAGAAAACACCAGGAAACTCGGAGATCGCGCGCAATGTCGTCCCTCGCGTGGCAACGCCAAGGGGCGCTCAAGCGATGAAAGTGCAGGCATCCGAAAGCGCTGAGCCCTATTATATTAAGCTGCGCGCCGACGCGGAATCGAGCGTGATTCGAAACGGCGAGGGCGTGATCAAGCTCGGTTTTCATCTCGATCCAATTCATCAGGTGCATTGGAACAATTTGGCCGAGCCGCTGAAGTACACTTTCACCAGCGACAACGGCGAAATCACGCCAGCAGCTGCTATGGCCGAGAAAGTCGAAGAAGAGGCGGATTACGACCCTCGAGAATTCCTCGTTGAGATCGTCGGTGCCGACCCATCGAAGCCGCTGACCCTGACAGTGAGCTATTTTCCCTGCCATGACGTCGATGAGTGGTGCAAAATGGTTCAGCAGGAGTTCCAGGTTGAGTTCATGGTTGACCAACATGCTGGAAAACCGCGCGGCGGTGGCGGCCCTGGCGGAAAAGGCAGGCCAACAGGAAAGGGCAAAGCAGCGATGCGCCCGGGTGGCGGTGGTCCCGATCCGAAGATGTTAATCGAGCGGATGGACAAAGACGGCGACGGCAAGATCGCCAAGTCGGAGGCCGCTGGCAAAATGGTCGAGCGATTTGATCAGATGGACGCGGACAAGGACGGCTTCGTGACGACGAAAGAGATCGAGGCTGCGTTCTCGCGCGGCCGGTAGAACGGATTGTCAGTTTCAGTTGCGCTGCGAGATGGCCCACTCCTTGACCTGCCGTAACTCGCTGATTTTGAGTGGTGCGCGGGGACGGGATCGAACCGCCGACCAACTGGGTGTAAACCAAATTTCGCTTCCGGAAATAATTCGCTTTAATCAGCTTACTATAAGCGAGTTATGACCCATGCAAGTCAAAGGAGTTGCAACTATTCTAAACTGGTTTTCTATACTATCGCAGCCCAAATGAGCCGCAAACTGCCAAAACCAGCCAAGAAAACCCGCAGCTCGAGGACCCGCTCGAAGGCGAAGAACGGTCGCTTCGAAAAGGTCGGCGAGTGTCTCTATCGCTACCGTTCAAACGGCATTTATTACGCGGTGGTCAGGCATCAAGGGAAGTTGATCTGGAAGAGTCTGGGAACCGCCCAGAGGTCGCTTGCGAACCGCAAACTTGCCGATTACCGCAACAAACTCAGTCGAACCGACGTCAGCGCGGGTAAGATCACCCTCGAAGCTCTCTGCGCAGACTACCTCAAGTCGCTCAGTCAGGCCCCGCGGACGCTGACCGAGAAAGGGAGAATCGTGGACAAGATCCGAAAGGACTGGCCGGCGGCGGAGCGGGCGCAATGCCAAGTGAAGAGTATCCGCCCAGCCGATGTTTCGACTTGGCTGGCATCCTACAAGTTTGGAGCCTCGGCCTACAACAGCTTTCTCTGGATGATCCGCGCTGTGTTGGAATTTGCTGTCGACAACGGATTTATTGCGGAGAATCCGGCGTCCCGGACCAAGGCCAAGAGGCGGGAGAAGCCGATTCGCAAGACTCCCAAGTTCGAGCAGTTTCAAGCTATTGTCGTTGAAATCCGGGACAAGAAGGAGAACCGGCGCGCACAAGACAGCGGTGATCTTGTTGAATTCATGGGGCTCGCGGGTGTCGGCAACGCCGAGGCGGGCAATCTGACCTGGGGCGACATCGAATTCGAGGCAGGCAAAATCACACTCTTCCGTCAGAAGACTAGACAAGGGTATCAGGTCCCGTTGTTTCCGCAGGTGCGGGCCCTCCTTGTTACGATGAAAGGTGAGGGCAACCCTGCTCCCGCTCAGAAAGTCTTCAAGACCAAGGACGCCAAGAAGGCCTTGGCCGCAGCGTGCGAGAGGCTTGACTATCCCCACTTTGACCACCGGTCTCTTCGCAGAATGTTCGTCACCCGGGCGCTTCAACGGGGCGTCGATGTAAAAACAGTCTCTGCATGGCAAGGTCACCAAGATGGTGGTCGGCTCATTTTGTCGACCTACTCCCATGTGCTCAGCGAACACTCGGATCGAATGGAGGAACTGATGACAACCGATCTGGATCAACCGGAATGATCGAACCCGATGGGCAGAACGAAGGGACAGCTGGAGAAGGTGAAAGAAAAATACCGCGGTCTGAAGCGGGCGGACCTAGCATTGCTTATCAAGTATGGCGAGTCTGCGGTGACAAACAAACTCGACGGCATCAAGCGACTTGAAGCTTGGATTGAGGACTCTGAAAAGCCCGACTTGGAGACCCGTTGCAACCTGCTCGAATCGATATCGCAATATTTTGAGGGAATTCACCACGAGCTGAATCGCCGGATCGATGAAGCAGAATTCTTGATTAAAGAACTGAATGACGAGAGAGGCAGTATTGAAGCTACCGCGAAGGAAGAGAGGAGGGAAGTTCAGAGTAGGTTGAAACTTGCTCAGGCGAATGAGCAGGACGATCTCAAGGTGAACCTCGAAGAGGATTCCGCCGAAGCCGAGCGCACAACTCGAGCACAGATTCGTGAAATGATAGATGAGTTGGAGGTTGCCGAAGCATCGCTCGGGGGTCTTTTGAGACTCGATGATTATCTTCGGCAATGCGTCAAGAAGAGTGATGAGGAGAACACTCTCAAGTCGGGGCATGGGACCGACGATTCCTTCCCTCAAACTCCCTCGACCGGCGACGTTCCCGAGCCCCCTGCCTACTCCCAAGGGGCTGGGTCACAACTCGAACAAGCACCCGAAGCAGAGGGCTCATATCTCGATCCTCGGTATCCAGCCTTCAAGGCATATGTAGAACTCGAATCGCAATTGGGGCGGGCCCCATTGCGAGGTGAATTTGAATCCCACTGGGAACTTCAGAATCAACCGATTGCGTCAAATTCCGCGACGAAGGCAGTGCAGCGTATCGCGCTCCCGCTGGGTGACACACGAATCCACAATCAACTGAAAAAGGTGCTCGAGGAGGCCCAAGATAAGGGCCCCGAAAAACTCAGCGTTAGCCAACGTATCGAGATTCTGAGAGATCAATTTGAAAACTTGAAGGTCGGGAAGTCGAAAAATAGAAAGTCGCCTGAGGCTGATCGACTGAGGACTCCACTGGGCAGGACGCCTATTCTCAGGATCCTGGAAATTCTATCCAGTGGTTCGATCAACTGTCTTATCGACCAGTCCGTGCAAGTTGGAACTCTGGTAGATCACGAATTCAAACCGCTGGAAATTGGCGAAGAATCGAAATGCGAAGGACGGTCGTGTCGCCGGAGTGACCCTTCCGCCACCTATTCCAATTTTGGTGGAATCAAAGCCGTAAGAATTCCCCCACCAGCCAAACGAATAGAATTTGTCCGAGCGGTAAATCGTTCGCCGGCCTTGTTCTCGCTGATTCAAGCTTTTCGATCGCTCTCAAGGCTGTGGGGTTTGTCTCACCGGTGGGAATTCGATCGTTGGTGGTTACGGCCGGATCATCCTGCTGATTACGGAGTCGCGTTGGATTGCCTGCTTCTGTCCTTATCTCAGACCGACGATAACTGTCGAGATGTGGGAACTTGGCTCAAAGCAATAGCGGATAGAGATCTGGAGGAATTACTTTGCTCTATCTGGGCCCACCCTAACCACATGTCTGAGCTTACCCCAATGTCCTTTCGACCGGTCCG
Organism: Verrucomicrobiales bacterium; assembly: GCA_047620505.1. GTDB lineage: Bacteria > Verrucomicrobiota > Verrucomicrobiia > Verrucomicrobiales > DEV007 > JBLHKS01. Next base: position 33,283 of record JBLHKS010000053.1, read on the forward strand.
GGAAGGAATTGAGATCATCATGGTAGCGGTGCGCAAGCTCGATAGTACAGCAGAATGCAACTGTGCTGAATTGGCAAAGTACGACCCTCAGATCGCGGATTTGATCTCATTCTTGGACCCTTTCGATGTCCTCCTGAAAGGGGAAGAATACGGATTTGGCCCTTAGCGGAATCTGCCAAAACGAAGGTCGGGGGGGGTGGGACAATTCATCTAGGCAAACGAGGGTGACTGTCGATGACGGGCCAGTATCATTTGTGCCAATGAAGGCCAAATCCAACCCACCTGAGCCGAAAGCCATTCGTATCAGCGAAGCCGCGAGGCTCCTGAACGTTTCGCACTGGACAGTCAGGCGATTGATCAAAAACGGCACTATCCGAAGCTGCCGAATTCTGAGAACCCACTTGATTCCGGTCGAAGAAATCGATCGCCTCCTGCAATGAATAATCTCGACTCCAAAAAACCAAACCAAACCAAACCAAACACAAACTGGCGCCGGGAAAGAGGCGCTACTCTAACTACCAAAACAATATGAGAAAAAGAAGAAAGCCAAAGCCACCGGCTAATGCTGAAAATAAAAATGGCCCCACCCACCGCGACAACGATAAGAAGGGCCACACGAGCGATCAAGCTCACGACGAACCTACCAACCCGCCTGGAGAAGGTCAAGAGCCAGCCGCTGAAAACGTCGAAAACAATGACACGGTCGAGAAGACTTGTGCGCCTCCTGAAGAGAGGGAGACGCAATGTGATGGGAAGTCTGGCGAAACACCGGAGCAGTTGCCTGAAGAGCTGACGCCAACGAGCATCCTCAGCATGCGGCTGCCGGCCTCGGAACTAGAGGGGACGGAGACCAAACTAGTGCGCACGAAAATCACCGTCGACAAGCCACCCAAAGATCAGTTCTTCAAGGTCCATGACGGTGAAGACCACTGGGTACCATTTGGCCTGCTGGAGGTCGAGCGGGCGTCTACTTTCTACTTGGTTGCACCCGGCGAAGTCAGGGATTGGATGATCACAGAGGGGATCAAAGCTTACTTCGATACTATCCTTTGTCTTGTAGTCACAAGGCACGGCGAACCGAGGGTCTGGCCACTCAAGCAGACTGACAATTCGTGGCACCGCTCGGCTCGGGATATCGCCGAGATGGCGAAGACGCGCTGGGTGAAATTGATCAGCGATCAAACGGCTGGATACTATTTGGCCGGCGAGGCTTCGAACCAGTCGAAAAAGCCCGCCTAGCCAGAAGAGAGCTTTGGCGAAATCCTGGAAAAAGCGTTCGCTGGGCGGATCATCGACTCGCTTGATCACGAGGCAATAAAGGAGCTGAGCGGAGACGATTGATGAAGAACTTGGAATCCGCCCGGGAAATCTGGGTGGTCGACTTCGAATACCGGCAGCCGTCGAATCATCTTCCCTCGCCCCACTGCGTGGTCGCGAGGGAATTGCGCTCTGGCAAGCTGATCAAACTGTGGCTGGGGGACGATCCCCCAGCCGCTCCGCCGTTTGATGTCGAGAAGAGCATTTACGTCGCCTACAACGCTGTCGCCGAGGCCTTGTGCCATCGTGTTCTAGGCTGGCCTGCCCCGCTAAATGTGCTCGATCTTTACGCCGAGTTTCGAAATTTTGTTGCCGATCGGCGTCAACAACTTGGTGTCGAACGGCTCTCGCTCTTGGACGCGCTTAAGTTCTTTAAGCTGAACTGCATTTCGGCATCGGAAAAGACGATGTGGCGGGGTTTGGCCATCCGAGGCGGTCCTTACACTGCCGAGGAGAAGCTCGGGCTCCTCGAATACTGCCGCGAAGATGTTGATGGGACCGTCGCCTTGTTTGAGAAAATGCGATCGCACTTGGACGTGCCGAGGGCCCTTCTGAGAGGCCGATTTGCCGTTTGCGCCTCGAAGGTTCAGCAGCACGGCATCCCTCTGGACGAAGCCAATCTTCAGCACATTCAGGACCATCGGGAGTGTCTGCGCGCAGGCCTGATCGAAGATGTCGACGAAAGCTACCATGTATTCGAGAACGGCAAGTTCAGCAGCTGCCGGTTTCAGCGCTGGGCGAAATCCCAACGCATTCCTTGGCCGCATCATCCTTCGGGCAAACCGGTCCTCGATCGTGACACGTTCAGTGACATGGCAAAGCTGCATCCTTCGGTTCAGCCCCTGCACGAATTGCGGAAGACGCTATCCGAGTTGAACAACCAAAACTTGGCGGTTGCTCCCGATGGCCGATCCCATGTTTCACCAGGCGTTTTTGGCACACTGACGGGACGGAACAGTCCGCGGGCTTCGGAGTTCATTTTCGCGCGCGCAAAGTGGTGGCGATATCTCATTCAGCCCTCGCCTGCGCACGTCCTGCTCTACTTTGACTGGCGGTCGCAAGAGTTTGCCATTGCGGCCGCGCTTAGCCGGGACGAAGCGATGATGGCGGCTTACCGAAGTGGCGACGCGTATCTTGGTTTCGGCATGGCATGCGGCGCCATACCACAGGGAGCGACCAAGGCCACGCACACCAAAGAACGGCAGATCTACAAGGTAGCGACCCTTGCTCTTCAGTTCGGGATTGGAGCCGAGAAGCTGGGTCTCGATCTCGGTGGCGGTCCAGTTGCCGGAGTCCGCATGCTTGAGCGGTATCGGGAGACTTTCCCGGATTTCACCCGCTGGTCGGAGGGACAAGCCGACAAGGCTGCACTTGGAGGAATTCTTCAGACGCCATTTGGGTGGAGGCTAGTGGCGGACGCCTCGAACGTGAAGCCACGTACGTTCAAGAACTTCCCAGTGCAAGCCACGGGAGGCGACATGATGAGGATTGCTGTTATCCTGATGATCCAGAGTGGCGTCAAAATCTGCGCCATGGTGCATGACGGCTTTCTGATCGAGGCTCCGGTGCAAGATGTCGAGCACGTTGCTTGGCTCGCGGACTCATGCATGCGGGAGGCATCTCGGCTCGCGCTCTATGGCTTCGAGGTGGACGTCGACAGGGACACATTTGCCGACCGTTTCAGGGATCCGGCCGGTGCCGATATGTGGCGGAAGATTTGTCTGCTCACGGGCATCGAGGACGCCGGAGGTGGTCAATTTGACCACCCACCCCCAGCAGTCTGAACCACCCGTCCAGTCTTCTATATATATACTATCTATCTATGAACGCTACACCAAGGATGAGCTCGCAAGTCGACGGGGTTTCGAGGATTGTCGATTGCATGACGGGCCTCGATCACGAGCCGAGCGAGTATGCAGCAAGTCATCGCCGCTGCGAGGTTGCCAGATTGAAGGGACGCTTTATCAAAGGGCCGATCCCCATTACGTGGATGTCTCGGGCATTGCTCAGGAAGCCATCTGCGCTGAAGGTCGCGATTGCGTTGTTCTACCAACGTGGCCTCTGCGGAGCGGACAAGTTCAAGGTCGAACCGGCTCGATTTCGTGAACTCGGCGTAAACGAAACTGCCCGGCATCGAGGGCTGAAGGAGTTGGAGCGGGCGGGCTTGATCGGAGTCGAGCAGCGCGCTGGCCAAGCTCCCATCGTTCGGATGATGGAAGTCGATTCGATTGACTGAGCTGGAGTCAACACATGGACGTGTCGATGATGCGGACACGATGGGGCGGAGGACTCACACAATCAAAAACAGGAAGAACGATGCCTAATCTTTTAACCAAGAAAACTGTTAGCGGCACGCGTCTAACTTATGACGTCCAGATGGTCGACGCCGACGGCTCC
>JBLHKS010000054.1:0-36639 GCA_047620505.1 Verrucomicrobiales bacterium
CTTTTGGGGGGCCGCCACCCCACCACTACGAAGTTAGCCATGTCCACTTTCCAACCCACTCGCTGGAGCCTGATCCAGCAGGCCGCCGCACCGCCGGACACGCTCTCTCGCGACCGCGCCTGGAGCGAATTCGATGCGCTTTACCGTTCGCCACTGATTGGTTTCGCGCGGCGCAAGGGCTGGGGCGAGGGAGAGGCCGAGGACCACATCCAGACGTTTCTCGCCAAGCTCGCCGATCGCGATTGGCTGGCCGAAGCGGCACCGGATCGTGGGAAAATGCGGACGTTCCTCCTCGCTCGATTGCACAAACACCTCGGCGACGCCCGGAAATTCGCCAACGCGCAGAAACGCGGCGGTGGTGCGGAGCCGGTCGAGTTGGACCAGCAGCTGCTGGCTGACGACTCGGCTGAGCCGGATGTGGAGGAGTTTGATCGGGAATGGGCGCGGGCGATCCTGCGTCGGGTGCTCGACAGGCTGCGCGCTGAAGCTAAGGCCAGTGGCAAGACGGAGTTTTACGAATTGCTGCGCTCGCAGCTCACCGGCGAGGGCGATGGCGGAGTTCGGGAAACGGCGATCGCTCTTGGCAAGTCAGAGGGCGCGGTTCGGGTCGCGTTGCACCGGTTTCGGGATCGGTTTCGCGAATTGATGCGGGCGGAGGTCGAGCAGACGCTGTTGCCAGGCGAGGATGTCGTTGAGGAAATGGGCTATCTCGCTCGAGTATTGCGGGAGGCGTGATTTCGGTCCAGATTTCGCCTCATGAACGCGACCAATCGCCGAGATTTTTTCCTGCGCGCTGGCGGCGGCTTTGCTGGGCTCGCCCTGACTGACTTGCTCGCTCGCGACCAAGGCCGAAATCCGCATTTTCAAGCGAAAGCCAAGCACGTCATTTTCCTTTTCATGAATGGCGGGCCGAGCCAGGTCGATACGTTTGATCCCAAGCCTGCGCTGACGAAATGGCATGGGAAAAAATATGAAGGGCCGCTTGAAGTCGGCTCAAACGGCCGAGCGATCGGGCACTTGAGCCAAACGCCGTTCGAGTTCAAACAACACGGCCAGAGCGGGCTGCCGATCAGCAGTCTCTACCCGAATCTGGCGAAGCACGCGGACGACCTTTGCGTGATCCGCTCAATGCATTCGGACACGCCGGCGCACGCCTCAGGCTGCATCCAGATGAATACGGGAGCGGTGAACATCGGTAAGCCGTGCCTCGGTTCCTGGCTGAATTATGGCTTAGGATCAGAGAACGAAAATCTGCCGTCTTTTGTCGTGATGACCGATCCTCGTGGAGGGCCGATCGGCAGCGGCTCGAATTGGTCGAGCGGTTTCATGCCGGCGGCTTTTCAAGGGACGATGTTCAGGAGTGACGGGCCTCCTGTGCTGAATTTGAAGACTCCAGCGGGCGTCGACGATCAGACTCAGCGCCGTAGTCTCGATCTTTTGAAGCAGTTGAACGAGCAGCACGCCGCTAACCGAAAAAACGAAGACGAGCTGCTCGCGCGGATCGAATCTTACGAGTTGGCGTATCGAATGCAGACAGCAGCTGCTGAGGCGGTCGACTTGAACCTGGAGTCGGCGAAGACCCGCGAAATGTATGCCATGGACGAAAAGTTAACGTCGGACTTCGGCCGAAAATGCCTGATTTCGCGCCGCTTGATCGAGCGTGGCGTCCGCTTCATTCAGCTCTATTCGGGAGGCGGCCACATCGAGGACACGTGGGACGGCCACAACGACTGCATCAGCAATCACAAGCTCCACGCAGGCGAGACGGATCAGCCAATTGCCGCGCTGATCGAGGATCTGAAGCGCACAGGTCTGTGGGAAGAAACGTTGCTCGTCTGGGGCGGCGAATTCGGCCGGACGCCGACGAGCGAGGGCGTCGACAAACCTGGCCGCGATCACAATTGGCACGGCTTTACGATGTGGTTAGCCGGTGCGGGCGTCAAAGGCGGCCAGGCGATTGGCGCGACAGACGAATTTGGCTTCGCCGCCGTTGAAGACCGCGCACACGTCAGCGATCTGCACGCGACGATTCTGCATCTGGCAGGGCTTGATCACGAGCGGCTGACGTATTTTCATCAGGGGCTCGATCAGCGCCTGACCGGCGTCACGCGGGAAATCAAATTGATCGAAAAGGCGTTCGCTTAGGACTCGTTGCTTACGCTCTGTAATCCCTGATTCAAAGGTTCGTCTAAAACAGTTCTTCATGAAAATCCTGGCCGCATATTCAATCATCGCCCTTGCGTTCCTGCCGTTCACCCAAGCAGCAGAGCCTGAATTTAATCCCCGAACTGTGATCAAGAAATCGTTTCCGCCGATCGTGGAACCGAAATCGGTTTCTATGCAGGAAGCCGAAAATGAAGAGTGGGTCAGGGACGACGAATTGGTGCTGGGCTTAGTCGTAAACGGAAAGGCGCGAGCCTACCCGATCAACACGCTGACGGGTCCGCGCAGGGAGATCATCAACGATGAGCTGGGTGGCCGGTCGATCGCCGCGACGTGGTGACATCTCTGCCACAACGGCATCGTGTATGTCCGTGAACAGCCTGAATTGAAAGAGAAGAAACTCACCTTTGCCGTGTCCGGCAAGCTGTGGAATCGCAGTCTCGTGATGGTCGATTCGGGAACCGAATCCCTCTGGAGCCACCTGCTGGGCAAGGCGATGGACGGCGAACTCAAGGGGACGATTTTGGAGACGCTGCCGTCGACGATGGCCGATTGGAAGTCGTGGAAGATCGATCATCCGGAAACCACGGTGCTCGCCCTGAAGCGAACCAGCCGCGAGTTCGTTAAGGAATTTCACGAGGACGTCGATCGCTTCGTGCTGGGTCTCAGGACGCCTTTGGTGGCGAAGTCTTATGGATTCGGAGTCTTGAAGGAAAAGAGAGTGATCAACGATGAGTTTGATGGCGAACCAGTGATCGTCGTTTTTCGGCCCGAAAGCGCCGGTGGCCGGGCCTACAGTCGGAAGTTGGAAGGCAAAACGCTCCAGTTCGAATCGACTAACGAAGGCAAATCACTCCAAGACGTCGGGAGCAAGTCAATGTGGAATCCAGAGTCGGGAATTTGTGAGAGCGGAGCGCTTGAAGGCAGTCGACTCGACGAAATACCGGCGATCGTTTCGTTCAAGAGGGCGTGGGACGTTTTCTATCCGGAAAGCAAGCCTTACAACGAATGACTTCGTTTCAGCCAGCAGCTGCTGAGCAAAACTCCGGAATTTGGATTCGGCCAGATCTCTTGAACGGGCGATTCATCCCTTGCGCCGCAAACTTTCCTTCTTAGGGTGGCGCTTCCGTTTTGGGCGGGATTTTCTGTCCGCCCGAAGCACCATTTACCACGCATTCTAAGACCTGAAAAAAGCATTCCTGTGAACGATATCCGGATCAATCTCAAAACTTCGAAGGGCGAAATCACGGCGACCCTGTTTGCCAGCAAAACGCCTCTGACCTGCGCAAACTTCCTGAATCTCGCGACTCGCGGTTATTATAATGGGCTGACTTTTCACCGCGTCATCGCCGACTTCATGGTTCAGGGCGGCGACCCGACCGGCACTGGCTCAGGCGGTCCGGGCTACAAATTTGAGGACGAGGTCCATCCAGATCTCAAGCACACGAATCCAGGCACGTTCTCGATGGCCAACTCGGGCCCCGGGACGAACGGGAGTCAGTTTTTCATCACGCACGGAGCGACTACCTGGCTCGATGGCAAACACACGGTGTTCGGCAAAGTCGACGAGGGCCAGACTGTGGTCGATGCGATCGCTCAGGGCGATAAAATTGAGTCGATCGAGATTCTCGATTCTACCGAGGAGCTTTTCGAGGCAAAAAAGGACCGCCTTGCCGATTGGAATTCGAAATTGGGGTGAAGTGAGGTTCGCTCAACAAAGTGAGTGACATCAAGCTTAGCCTGAGACGAATAAACTGGCGAAATGAGGATGCCGAAGCGCTCCTCGTTGCCACGCGCCAAACCAAAGAGAAAAGATGATCGATATTTTGATGGTGGAGGATAACCCGGGAGATGTCGGGTTGACCAAGGCGGCATTGGAAGACGGAAAGATCGCGAATTTGCTTCATGTCTGCATGAATGGCGAAGACGCGCTGTCGTTTCTGAAGCGCGAGGGCGATTACGTCGACGCTCCGCGGCCTGACATTATTTTGCTCGATCTCAATCTTCCCGGGATGCACGGGGCTGAGTTGCTCGAAGAAATTAAGCAGGATCCGATCCTGACACGCATCCCAGTTGTGGTGCTGACAACTTCGACAGCAGATGAGGATATCCTCAAGGCCTATCAACTTCACGCCAGCTGCTATATTACTAAGCCGGTTGATTTTGAGCAGTTCATCAAAGTGGTCCACTCGTTTGAGGACTTCTGGTTCGCAGTTGTGAAACTGCCGCCGAAAGACGATTAGAAGGCTATGGCGAGACCTGCACCTGACCCAGTCGACGTCCAGCAGCTGCCGGCGCTGGCTCAGGCCGTCATCCGCAATGCGAAGTTCCCCCAACTCGCGACGATTGACGGAAATCGGCCGCGAGTGCGCCCGGTTTCGCCGGTCAAGGTCGATGGATTCACCGTTTATGTGGCCAATCTTCGGGGATATCATAAAACGGCAGAGATCGCCGCAAATCCGAACGTCGAGCTCTGTTACCTCGACGAACGGCATGATCAGGTTCGAATCACAGGAGTCGCTGAGGTCCTGAACGACGCGGCTGCGTTGAACGAAATCTGGGAATCAAACCCATTGCTGAGGCAATATCTCGGCAGCGTCGACAATCCGGAGTTGATCGTTTACCGAATCCGGCCCGAACGAGTTCGCTTCATGCGTGAGTGGGCGCTGGAATATCACGAAGTCCCTATCGGTTGAGTCGATGGAAATCGGATGGCCAGGTTGGCGCGATCGGCTTTTCAAGCCCGCGTTGACGCTTCGGCCAGCCCGAAATTCGGAATTGGACCAGCTCTGCGATTTCTATGAATCGTGTATGCGGCCCTACTCAGAAGAATTCGATCCCTGGAACCCGGATCTCTTTCGAAGCCGGTTCAAAGCAGACGAAACTGAGGTTCTTCAGGTAGGAATCAGGTTCGCAGGGCTGCTGAAAACGCAGGTTTATGAAACCCACGTTTATTTGGCCGACGTCCAGCTAAAGCCGGAAATTCGCAATCGCGGAGTCGGCACAAAGCTGGTTAAACTGACTTTAGAACGCGCCAGCGCCCTGGATCTCCCGGTTCAACTTCGAGTCCTCCGCAACAATCCAGCTCTAACGCTTTATAAGCGGCTGGGATTTCGAATTATAGAAGAAGCGCGAACCCACTTTCTATTCGAAAGCGTCCCCTGACGTTACAATTCCCCACGCCCATTATAATCGCGGAATGGCAGCTGGGCGACACCTTGCCTGCGATGAATGGAATCGAAGCATGGCATATTTGGATCATAATTGGGATTCTCTTAATTACTATTGAGATTTTCGTAGCTGACTTCTTTCTAGCCCTGATAGGCGTCGCCGCGCTGGTGACTTCTTTCGTAGCAGCTGCTGAAGCGGGAATGGAATGGCAGCTGGCATGTTTCACCCTGATTTCGTTCATTCTCCTCCTCACTGTCCGTCCTTTGGTCAAAAGACTCTTTTACGCCGGTTCGGACAAACACACGAGCAATGTTGACGCTCTGAGCGGCCGGACGGCAATCGTGGTCGAGCCAATCCCAAATTCTCACGAACCGGGCCGAGTTCGCTTAGGAAGCGAAGAATGGCGCGCAATTTCCCACGATGATTCTCGCATAGAAGAAGGTTCGAAAGTTGAAGTTGTTCGAGTCGACAGCGCAACTCTGATCGTGAAGGCACTGGAATCCTAACCACACAATAAAAACATGATTGCACTCCTGACACCCATCCTCGCAGACGCGTTGACGCCAACCGTCATCATTCTGCTCTTCCTTCTCCTATTAACCATCGTGCTGATGGTTGCCGGATTGAAACTTGTCCGCCACGCCGAAACCATGGTGATCGAGAGATTGGGGCGCTACAACAGGACTTTGAATAGTGGTTTGAACGTCATCTGGCCGATTATCGATCGCGCGAGGTCCATCAATTGGCGTTATGTCAATACATCCGTTGACGGAAAGAAAACCTTCATCGTCGACAAAATCACGCCTCGTCTCGATCTGCGTGAAACGATTTACGACTTCCCGAAGCAAAACGTCATCACAAAAGACAACGTAGCGATTGAGATCAACGCGTTGGTCTACTTTCAGCTTACAGATCCGATGAAAGCTGTTTACGAGATCGCAAACCTTCCGGATGCGATCGAAAAAATGACGCAGACGACTTTGCGTAACGTGATCGGTGAGCTGGACCTCGATGAGACGCTCGTCAGCCGAGACACGATCAATAAGAAACTTGTGTCGATTCTCGATGAAGCAACGGACAAGTGGGGAGTGAAAGTCAATCGCGTTGAATTGCAGGACATCATTCCGCCGGTCGACATTCAGCAAGCGATGGAGAAGCAAATGCGCGCTGAACGCGATCGTCGCGCAGTTATTCTCACGGCCGAAGGTGCCAAACGTGCTCAGGTCCTCGAAGCCGAGGGACATCGAGAGGCCCAAGTCAACATGGCTGAAGGTGACCGACAGGCGCAAATTCTACGCGCGTCGGGCGAGGGAGAAGCTCGAGAGAGAATTGCCCAGGCCGAAAAGGAAGCCATCGGCAGAGTTTCGGAAGCGTTTGCAGATCAGAGTGCTGATCCATCAACCTATTTGATCGCGATGCGCTACATCGATACCCTTAAGAGCCTGATGGAAGGTCAAGACAACAAAACCGTCTACCTGCCATACGAGGCTACCGGAGTTCTCGGATCCCTCGGCGCGGTGAAAGAGATGTTCAAGCACTGAGCCTTAGAACCGAATCGTCCAGCCGACTTTGGCGATGGCCTCACTGGAGAAACTGCGAAGGCGTCCGTCTTGATTCGCGAAACCTTTGTTGAACACCACAAACACGTCGTTTCCGGGTTTAACGATATAGCGAAAACGGCTGTTGATGCCCATTTCTCCACTGAGGTTATCATACTGAAACAAGGTATTCCAAGACCACTTTCGGCTGGGCGTGATTTTAAAATTCACAAACGTTACGAACGCGTCGAAATCTCCTTCAGGCAGTCGAGCGTCTGTCAGTTGCCCGCCTAGATCGAGCTGAAAATACCTTGCCGGTCGCCATGAAATCTCCGCTTCCGCTCGAAACGCTTCACCGTTGAAATACTCTCCAAACCGTCCTTCCAACTCGAATAACAAAGGCTGGTTGTTGCTCGACTCATAACTCAGTCCGAAATCCGTGAAACTATAATCGTCCGCGCCAAGCGTGACCTCATCGACAATTTGGAAAGGCTCAAACAGAACTTCGCGCTGGTTCTTCGCATTAAAGGTAATTTCTGATCCGTTTCGCATGTCAATTTCGAAACTCGCTCCCGCTTCTTCGGTCTCAACTCGACCATCGAGTCGCTGATATTGAACCATTTTGCCTCCTATCCACATTTGTTCGATCACATCACGGCTCTCTGTATAAAGAAAATGATAAGCCCGTGCGTCGAAACGCCGAGTGTCACGCCGCCTGACAAATCCCATCGCAGGTTCGAAATTTTCGTCGATCTGCTCGAATTCGAGATCAATCCAAAGAGGCTTATTTGGGTAACTCGCGCTGATGCCAAATGCGCTTCCCTGGTCGGCGACTTCGTCCTCCGTCGACATAAAAAAAGTATGGACGTCGATCAATTCGTCGCCACCCCGAAACGTGCTGTCGCGCAAGTTCAGATCGAAACCGACTAACTGGTTCTCCAAGTTGGCTTGGGGATCTCCGTGGGTGTAAATCAAGCCAGCCTTTGACTCTTCTAACAAATCGTAGGTGAAGCGGCCCGCAAAAACTCTGTCTTTCTGCAGATCAGCACCGGATCCCAGTCCAAGCCCGAGCAGGCCGATTCCAATAGGTCCTTGCCTTCCTGTCAGCTTTGCGCCGCCGGTGACGTCGACCTTCTCTTCATTCGCCAAGCCAATCGTACGGGAATGAAACGCCAGCGGACTTTTCGATACTCCGCCAAACCGAAAATGCTCAGCTCCTTCGAGGAAAAAGTCCCGCTTTTCGGGAAAAAATAGAGGAAACCGAGTCAAGTTGATCTGGCGGCCATCGACCTCAGTTTCCGCAAAGTCCGTGTTGTAGGTGAAGGTCGCCGTCAGCGATGGAGTGAACTGATAGAAAACGTCCGCCCCCCCATCAAACTCGAAGTCCTCAACGCCGTTCGATTTCGAATAACGCGAAGTCACGTAGGGCTTGAAGTCGACGCCGACACCGCGCGTCAATCCCTCAAGGCCGCGTATCACGCCACTTTCTTCCATCCCATACGTACTGTGATTCTGGTTGTGCCCGATCCACTTTACCCGCTCTTGTAACCGTGGAATCCAGCGCCCGAAGTTGATTCCCCAATCGCCATTTTCGCCATCGAAAGACAGGCTGCGAAACGGAATCGCGAACTCCGTGGTCCAACCGTTTTCATCGCGGTGACTGGCCGCGTCCCAGATCGCATCCCAATCCATTGCCGGCTTCCGCGAATCGGTAGAAACCAAGCCTTCCCCCACCGCGCCGTTTGCATTCGTCCGAAAATAATAGCCGTCGCGGCCCCGCTGATACGGATCGATCAAAATGAACACAAAATCGTCTGCACCAACCGATTGATCCCGCTGCATCACCGTTGCTCGAATCCCGTCCGGCTGGCTATCGTCACATCGGAAAGCGACGTAGAGATTTTCAGAATCGTAACAGATCAACACGGTAGTTTTCTCGCTCGGCGGCTGGCCTTCAAACGGATCGCGTTGTTTGAAATCGCTGATCTGCGCAGCTTTTTTCCAACATTCATCGGTTAGCTTGCCGTCAATTTCGGGAGCTTCGACGATCCGGACCGCAGCGAACTCCTCGGCAGCCGAGGGCGTAAGCCAAACTCCGATCGACACGATCAGAGTGAAAATTATCAGCAGCTGCTGGCGGGAAAAATCTGGCACAACGGGGACCTTCCAAACACGGGGAGCGAACGGGGGTCTGTCACGGAAACCATCTTCAACAAGTATAAAAGAAGAGCCCGGCCGCAAACAAGGCGACCGGACTCCCTCTTCTATCGTCGGCTGGTTAGTTGCCAGACCGCCGTCGAGCGCGCGCCCGATCAACAGTCCGCAGATGTAGACCGCCTGATCGACGATCCCTTACAATCCGCCTCCGATTTTTTCGCCAGCAGCTGCTGGTTGTGCCGGGGTGAGCCGCGTGCTTTTGTTTCGACCATGAAATCCCGATTGTTCCTCCCGCTAATCGCGGTCGCCGGCTTGGCCCCGCACCTCCTGATCGCTCAGGACAAGCCAGCCGCCGAAACGCCCTCTCACTACACTTACACCGAGTCAAACCGCGAAGGGATTGGGAAATTTTACCTGGGTCGTGAGATCTCTCATGTTGTTGGGCATCAGGCGATTCAGTGGCTCGAAAGAGACGAGCGGGAAAAGGAGGAGCTTCCAGATGAAGTCGTCAAAAACATGGAATTGAAGCCAACTGAAGTGGTCGCCGATATTGGCGCCGGCAGCGGCTATTTCACTTTCCGAATGGCCAAAAAGGTCCCGGAAGGCAAAGTCTACGCCGTCGATATTCAAGAACCGATGCTGAATTTCATCCGACTACGCGCGGAGGCCAAGAAGCTTGAAAATGTCGTCGCTCACTTGGGCGAAATCGAAGATACCAAGCTTCCCGCAGGAAAATTCGACGCCGTCCTCATGGTCGACGCCTACCACGAATTCTCACACCCGCGCGAAATGTTGGAATCCATCGTCGTTGGCCTCAAACCGGGCGGCCGGGTGATTTTGTTAGAGTACCGCGGCGAAGACCCGGAGGTCCCGATCAAGCGGCTTCACAAAATGACCGAGGCACAGTCGAAAAAGGAAATGGCCGCCGTCGGACTCGAATGGAAAGAGACTCGGGAATTTCTCCCGAGTCAGCACTTCATGGTTTTCGTCAAACCCGCCTCCTGACTATTCGGCGGGCGGTTTCGTGCCTTTCAAGGCCTCGCGCTTTTTCGCCTCGCGTTCGCGAACGAGCAGGTGTGTCCTCGCGACATCGCCCATGTAATTCTGCGACGAAGGATTCTTCGCTGCGCGCGCGATGAAGAGAAGACCTTTTTCTTCATCGCCGAGCCCTTCGTAATAAAGGCCGACGTAGAGATCGGCGTAAAATTTTCCGTAGTCCCCTCCCCTGCCACCGGCTTCGAGCACCTCTTCCGGCGTAATTTCGCCGGCGAAAAGCAGATGGATTTCCGCCATCGGAACTCGGGTGTCTTTCGTGATCGGAATCAGATTCTTCTGCGCCTCTTTCACGTCTCCGTCCGGGGCACGCACCGCACAAAGAAAGTGCCAGGCCGCGTTTTCGACATCCTCGGGATTGACCGTTTTGTGGATCTCGAACTGCTTAACGCCCTTCTCGTACTCTTCAGCGTAGTAGAAGGAAATCCCCCGCTGCCAGTGATCCGGCTCTGACTCAGGATAGTAACCGATGTAAGCCGTGAAATCAGCGACGGACTCTTCAATTCGGGCATTTTTGAAATGGTCCTCGCCGCGGCGCTGATGAGCAGATGCTGCCATTTGCTGTGCGAGCTTAGCTTTTGGATCAGCTTCGCCGTCTTTCTTCAAAAGCGGACCGAGACCGTCAATCACAGCAGTGAAGTCACCGCCATCAAACGCCTCCTTCGCCGCTTCAATTCGTTCGTCGTCAGTCTGAGCCATAATGGAGGTTGCCAGGAAAATGGCAGCGAGAGTAAAAAGGGACTTTTTCATATTTTTTGCAACTTGGCTGCAACCAGCGTCGCGGTTGTGGGTTTTAGAAGCTCAACAACGAACTGATTTCAATCTAAACCCAACAACAATCCAAAATATGAAAATGAAACTCATTATCTCGATCATCGCAGGCACAGCCTTCGCACTTGGTTCCGTTTTTGCTGAAGCCGAAGGCGACAAGAAGAAGCGGCCTGAAGGCGCAAAGGGCAAAGGCGGCGACCCAGCCAAAATGTTCGAAAAAGTCGACTCCAACGCCGACGGTTCGATCTCCGAATCGGAATGGATGGCCGGCCCGGGCAAACGCGCAACTGACGCAGGCAAAGGCGATCAAGCCAAAGCTGCTTTTGGCAAAATGGCTGGCGAAGATGCCATGCTGACTCTTGAAGAGTTCACCAAAGCTCGCGAAGCACGCGCCAAAAAAGGCGGCGACAAAAAAGGCAAAGGTGGCGACAAAAAGGGCAAGGGCGGCGACAAGAAGAAAAAGGACGACGCCTGATTCGACTGATTTCGCAAATCTCTGATTTGCCTGTTCAAGGCCCGTCTCCTGCAAACGGAGGCGGGCCTTTTTTTGCGTTCACGGAGCGACCAGCCCCATTTCCACCATCTCGGCTTTCGATCGCCGAGGACGAACTCTGGCGGGAGTCGGCTTTCCGGTCAACCGGTGAAACTCGTCCGCCGTGCGCTGAGTCGGAGCGTAATCGCCGGTCCGTTTGGCCCAGGAATCGAGCTGCTGGGCCAATTTCGCGCGCACCGACTCGAATTCCGGATCACCCGCGAGATTCTTTAACTCATGCGGATCAGCCTGAGTGTCGTAGAGTTCCTCACGCGGACGCGGTGCGATGAAACAGGCTTGCTGCGCTTCGTTAATCGATCCAGCCTCGCGACCGGCCAGCAGCTGCTCGTAGGTTTCGCTCCGCGCGGAGTCAGCCGAGGGCGTTTGCGGCAGATCGTCGTAAAAATTGGCCATGTACTTGAATCGCGGCCCGCGAACCATCCGAACGTGATCCTCGTAGTCGTGCCAATTTTTCTCAGCGAACGCGAATTTCCGAGTCACAACTTTCGGGTCATCCAGCACTGGCAAAAAATTTACGCCCTCGAACGTGTCGCCAATTTCGGCCCCTGCCAGAGTCAGAAAACTCGGCGCGATGTCGACCGCGCTAACGACTTGATTCCGCCGTGAACCAGCCTTCCCGTGCCCCGGCCAACGCACAATCCACGGCGTTTTGATCCCGGAATCGTAGAGCGTCGTCTTGTCGCGCGGAAACGGCCGACCGTTATCGCTGATGAAAAGGACGAACGTGTTTTCCGCGACGCCCTGGTCCTCCAACTCCTTCAGAACCAAGCCGACGTATTTGTCGAGCCGACCGATTTCATCATAATACAAAGTGTAGTCGTGCCGGGTCTTTGCGTCATCGACGTGGTACGGGGGGACCCTTA
Source organism: Verrucomicrobiales bacterium (assembly GCA_047620505.1). Taxonomy (GTDB): domain Bacteria; phylum Verrucomicrobiota; class Verrucomicrobiia; order Verrucomicrobiales; family DEV007; genus JBLHKS01. The sequence continues at coordinate 12,270 of JBLHKS010000054.1, forward strand.
CGGTGGCCGGTTTATGTGGCTCTGGCAGGATATTTTCGTTGTAATCGCGATGCGGATCCAGTGCCGCCAGCCAAACGAAAAACGGCTTAGTTTTATCCCGTTCGCGAAGCAGCGGAATCCAGTCGGCGCACCCGCTCTGCGCCTCCCCTTCCAGCGTCTCCACGAACTTTCCAGCGTCTCCAGCCTTTCCTGTCGGCAGCTGGAATCCTGACGTATCGACCTCTTTGATGCTATCAAAACGATCGCGCACCGCGTCTCCGAGATGCCATTTCCCCGCTGCGCCAGTCCAGTAACCGGCGGCGCGAAGTTTCTCGGTAAACGTAATCTGTTCAGCCGGAAGCGGCCAATGCAGCTCCTCAGCATCCGTGTTATGTGGATAGCGCCCAGTCAAAATTGAGCTACGACTCGGCGAGCAGCTGCTGATCGTCAAAAACGCGTTATCGAACGCAACTCCTTGCCTGGCAAGGCTGTCGATGTTCGGCGTTTTGATCGAAGGATGGCCGTAGGCACCGCAGTCATCCCAGCTCATATCGTCCGCGATCATGAGGACGATGTTCGGCTTTTCCGCCTGAACCGGCGCGGCGAGGAACAGAGTAAGAAGCGAAAGAATGGATCTTCGGAGCATGCCCTCAATGAAGAGAGCCTCCAAGTGTCCTCAATCCATTTCGTCTACTTTCAGCGCAGCCTTGATCCCGTTGCGCTGGGCAGCGGCCATGAACAAGCTCCGAATGGAGCTGATCGTGTAGCCGTTGCGGCCGATCACTCGGCCCGCGTCTTCCTGACAAACGCGCACGCGGTAAACGTGACGTTCGCCGTCTTTTTCGTGGATCACGCTGGCCTTCTCAGGATGAACGACCAGCTGGCCCACGACAAATTCCAGGAATTCCTGGAGAGCTAATCCAGGTTCCATCTTCGGACGGGGCTTTCGAGAAAAACGAAGAAAAAAAAGAAAGTCCGAGGACGGAACTCAGGCCTCATCAACGACCGCTGTCCGGTCAGCCTTCTTACGCTCTCTCTTGATGATGCTGGCGACGGTTTCGCTCGGCTTAGCGCCTGTGGAAATCCATTTGTCGACCTTTTCAAGGTCCAGCGTCGTGTTGTCGCCGCCGGTCATTGGATTATAAGTCCCAAGCTGCTCAATGATGCGACCGTCGCGCGCAAAGCGCTTGTCGGCGGCCACGATTTTATAGAATGGGCGATCTTTCGCGCCCTCGCGTCGGAGTCGAATTACAACTGCCATGGTATGTCTTAGTGGTGTATTGGGTGAAAACTGTTTTTAGAATCAATCAGCAGCTGCCGGGCTCAACCGAGTCCGGGAATTCCGCCGCCGGGAAAGTCTCCACCTCCACCGCCGGCCAATTGTTTCATCATCTGCTTCATTTTTCCTTTGCTCCTCATCATTTTGCGCATTTGCCCAAACTGCTTGATGAACTGATTAACTTGCGTGATAGCCACGCCGCTCCCTCGGGCGATTCGCTTGCGACGGCTTCCGTTAAGGATTTCCGGACGTTTTCGTTCCTTCGGGGTCATGGAAAGAACGATCGCCTCGGTCCGCGCAATTTGCTTCTCGTCGACCTCAAGGTCGGCCACCTTACCCATCCCGGGCAACATGCCAAGCAGATTCTGGATCGAGCCCATTTTCCGCATCATCTTCATCTGCGAAAGGAAATCATTGAAGTCGAATTTGTTCTTCCGCATGCGCGCTTCCATCTTGCGCGCCTCGTCTTCATCGATGTTTTGCGAGACCTCTTCGACCAACGAAACGACGTCGCCCATCCCGAGAATCCGGCCTGCCATCCGGTCTGGATGAAACTCGGCAAGGGCAGAGAGTTTTTCGCCTTCGCCGATGAATTTGATCGGAACCTGAGTCACCGACCGCATCGAAAGCGCCGCACCGCCTCGAGCATCACCATCGATTTTGGTTAGGACAATCCCTGTGACGCCAACCGCTTCCAGGAACGTTTTCGCGACGTTCACCGCTTGCTGACCGGTCGCCGAGTCGACCACGAGGAGCACCTCTTTCGGGTTAACGACTTTGTAGACAGCTTTAAGTTCGGCGATCAGGTCGTCATCGACTTCCTGGCGGCCTGCGGTGTCAAAAATGGTGACTGTCGCGCCTTGATCCTCTGCAAACTTCATCGCGGCCTTGGCGACTTTGACCGCGTTTTTCTCGCCAGCGTCCGGAGTGTAAACCGGGATGTCGATCTGCTTACCAAGCGTCGCGAGCTGGTCAATCGCTGCCGGGCGAACGAGGTCGCACGCGGCGAGAACGGGGCGGCGACCCTGTTTGCGAAGATGGAGCGCCAATTTGGCGGACGTGGTCGTTTTGCCGGCTCCGTTGAGGCCGACGACGAGGATCCGCCCCGGAGGGTTCAGATCCAGAGGCGCGGAATCACCGCCGAGCAACGTGGCCAGCTCGTCGTTGAAGATTTTGACGATCTGCTGTCCCGGCGTAACGCTTTTGATGACTTTTTCACCAAGCGCCTGAACTTTAACCGAAGCGATGAACTCTTTCGCGACCTTGAAATCGACGTCCGCCTCAAGCAACGCCATGCGGACTTCGCGCATCGCGTCCGTGACGTTTTTTTCGCTGATTTTGCCGTGTCCGCGGAGCTTCTTGAAGACACCCTCGAGGCCGCTGCTGAGTTGGGAGAACATGAGGCGCGGATTTTCGACCAGATCCGCTAAAAATCAATCGGACTTGTTAACAACCGATTCTACCACTTTCCCTTCTTTTCGGTCGGCACGAACAAGCCGTCGATTGACTTCGTTCCCGGCATCATCGGTGCGGATTTCGATCCGGGCATTATCTGCGGATCAGCTCCCTGTTTTGCCTGATTTTGGCGGAAAACGACACAGGCGCTGAGTAGACCGATGGCGAAAAGAATTACAAAAATTTGAAGGAGAATCTTCGGGATCGATTTCATGATTTTCGGGGGGATCGGCCGGTGGCTGAGTTTTGACGGGCACGCCGAGCGGGTGTAGCAGCTGCCCAACGTAGGATTTCGGAAAAGGCTCGTTCACGCCGACACTTTCGGGCTCGTGATCGGGGCAAACGTAGGTGCCGAAGGCAATGTCCATCAGGGGCGAGAGGTTTGCGTAATTTCCGGCGTCGCGATTGCGATCATGATGCCAGTGATGGAGCTCAGGTGCACCGACGAACCAGCGGAGCGGGCCGATTGGCAGGCGGACGTTCGAATGGATGAAAATCGCCCAGATTCCGCGGAATGCGAGGAATCCGGCCAGGGTTTCGAGCGGAAATCCGGCGAGGAACGCAGGAAGATTAATGATGCCGACAGTGTAAATCGTGTCGAGCGGGTGTTCGCGATGCGCGGCGAGCCAGTCGAGGTGTTCAGCGCTGTGATGAACGGCGTGGAAGCGCCAGAGGAAGGCGTTGCGGTGCTGAAATCGGTGTGCCCAGTAAATGCAGAAATCGCTGATGAGAATGATTTCGAGGATTTGAAGCCAGAAGGGCTGATCGGCGACCGCAGCGCGGAAATCGGCGGGGACAATTTCGCGCAGCCAGCCGAATCCGTATTGGAGGGCGAGGAAAACCAAGCCACCCCAGATCAAATATTGGCCGAGAAAAAAGAAGACGTCGGTCCACCAATCGGGCCGCTTGAATTTCTGCTTCTTCGCTGGAAAAAGCAGCTCGATCGGGCGGAAAAGCAGGATTAGAAAGAGAAAACTCAGGCCCGTGGCCAGAATGAGGAGAGGAATATTGCCAAGCCAGGTTTCCCCCTTCAAAAGCGGCTCAAACGGCCGTAGAAGCGAAACCCAATCCGATGAACTGGATTCCTCCGCGTTCATTTTTCGTCCGGCTCCGTCGAGGAAATATCGAGGACAACAGCCGCGTCAACCACTCCATCGCCAGCAGCTGCTGGCGGCAGAATTTCTGCGGAATCGATCGAACCTGAGCTCGCCGTGAGGATGATTTGCCCAGCGGAGCCTCGAATGATTCCTGATTTTGAGGACGCGGCCATCGCAACCACGGGCTGGTCCGCTTCGATTGGCTTGACCGCAGCAGGGGCGATTCCGCTGATCACCACATATTTCGAACCCGGCATGATCGCAGGCGAACTCGGCTTCTCGTTGTTTGCTCTGAGAATGACCCGACCACCGGTTTCCGACGATGTGGCCCGGATGATTCCTTTATTCTGGATTGCCAACGCGCTCGACTTCCCCGAACCCGCCAGAATCATCACTTCGCCCCCCGAATCCGGGAGAAAAATCGCGCCAGATTTTGAACTCGAGGCCAAAATCGCCTGATCCACTAACACAATTTCCTGACCGTTAACATGGACAGTCGGAACCGACGGAGAATGTGAAAGTTCGCGCAGCGGAACCGCCTCTTCCAGAATGACTCCGTTCGAATCTTCTTCGATCCATGAAAGCCTGAAGCCATTGCCATCCAGAACCGAATCACTCTCTCCAGCGATGAGGACCTCGGGGACAACGACCCACGATGCGCTCACGGTCGCTGGCCCTTCTCCAGCTCTATCGGTATAACGATTGTGCTGGAAAAAAACGTAGCTCGCAAACAGCCCCAGCGCTCCGATCACCGCGCCGAACCTGAGAAAAGCAGAAAGTCCGAAGCGCGTTTTCATAACTTGATGATTTCGAGGCTCAGCGAATTATCACCGTCGACCCGCCGTCTTTTTTCGCCGATGTGTTTTCCCAGGTCTTTCCCTTCAGCGTGTTCACCGGCTCAGCCCATTCGGAAACGACGTTGCCATTAGCGTCCACGACCCGGATCATCAGCCCTTTAATCTCGTCTTTGTAGTCGTAATTGCCGTATTGATAGTCGACTCGGTCGATCTTCATCTCCTTCGTCTTAAACTCGATTCTCTTTCCGTAATCAACCGCCGCAGCCACTTTGATTTCCGATTTGTCGGTGACCCAATCGCTCTTAGCTGAACTAAAAGCGGAGCTATCACCGTCGGCATGATTGCTACGAAACTGACGATACATCACCGTAAGATTTTTAGCCGTATCCCGAGATAGATTGGTTAGTTGGACTTCATAAACCCACTTCTCGTTTTTGATCAGGTAGGAACCTTCCGTCTTCGTCCGCCCACTGACCTTTTTGCGATCTACCTCAAATCGGAAGTTGTATTTCACCACTGGAACCGTCTCGGGAGTCTTCTCCAACCAGCCCTTGATAAACAGCTGGTCGTCCGGTCCGAAGATGTTGGGCAGAACCGTGATTTCGCGACCGTCGGCCAATTTCATCGTGATGTTGCCCTCAGTGTGGCTAACGAGTTCTGCTTTCAGCGTTTTACCGTTAGCGCCTGTGAACTCACGCATCTCGCCGTGAGCGAAGCCGGTCCACAGGACCAGAAAAATTAGAGGAATCAGAAAAGCTCTCATGTTGAATGTCGGTTGCTGCCGTTGAGACTCAATCGGCGGAGTATCGTTGAATATGACCCTCAAACAATGGTTCTCTTTGTAAAATCCAAGTCAGTCAGCAGCTGCTGGCGCAATTTCGGATGACAGGATCGCCGAACGGTGCCAATCGAGCGGTCATGAATACGAAAATTCCGATTGAAGACGAATTCGAGGACATCCTGGGCAAAGCCATGGCCGGCAACCGCCTATTCGATCGGAAACTGAGCGCAGAAACTGGAGTCCACATCGACACGATTCGGGCGCTCGTAAAAGGTCAGCTCGATGAAATGGCGCTTCCGAAACTCGCGCCAGCGCTGAAACTCGATCCCAATTCCCTGTTGCGCTCCGCGATGAAAAGTTGGCGACCGCGTCCCGTTGAACTCGACGGGCTGCTGCTCTTCAACTCGGATTATCACGGCAGAATGACGGTGAACGCGTTTCTCATCTGGGATCCGAAATCGAAGGCTGCGGCGGTTTTTGATACTGGAACGGACGCGTTCCCAATCTTGGACGCGATCAGCGAGCGCGGGTTGCAGCCGGTTGGATTGTTCCTGACTCACACGCATCCCGATCACATCGCGGAGGCCGATTCGCTGACGAATCGGCTCGGAATTCCGGCATTTTCGAACGCGAAAGAGCCGTATGAAAACTCAACCACGTTTGAAGCAGGCGCGGAGTTTGAAATCGGTGGTTTGAAGGTCGAAACGCGCACCACCTGGGGCCATTCGATCGGCGGTACGACCTTCGTGATTCATGGGCTCGAACGGCCAGTCGCGATTGTGGGCGACGCGATGTTCGCGGGCTCGATCGGTGGCGGCTTAGTTTCTTACGACGATGCTCTGAAGACGAATCGCGAGCAAATCCTGACACTGCCAGACGAAACGGTCCTCTGCCCCGGTCACGGGCCCTTAACGAGTGTCGGCGAAGAGAAGCGGAACAATCCGTTTTTTCCTGAATTTAAATAATTTCAATAATTACCATAATATATCTGGTAACCGCTCGCGGGATGTGTCAGGCTTCAGCAGAACCTTGAAACTCAAACTAATCTGCCTACTGAACAGTAACTGATCTTTCCCCGCGCCTTTCGCGCTGATTCTCGCCGGACTAACCGGCAAATTATCCGGCGCTAAGCGCCTGCGTCGCTCCCCTAAACCCAATTGGGTTGTGTCAGGATATTTTTGAGCTTTCCCGACGACGCTAACAGTCTGACAGCCGCCGAATCGGCGATTTCCTAGAACGTCGGTTCGGCGGCCAGGCTGTTACGGGAATTCTAGATTCCCAGGAGCCTCCGAAAACGGATTCTCAATTCGCGTCCACGCTCTGATTCACAAGCGAACGAATTTTATCCAGCAACTCGCTGAACTTAACCGGCTTGCGGAAGATCGCCTTCACATCGCCAGAGAGTGACTCGCGGTCTGGAATTTCCGACAGCGCCGTGCAAATGATCACGGGAACGTGCCCAAGTTTGCGCTGCGCCTGGAGCTCAGCCAGAACTTCAGCCCCATTTTTGTCGGGCATAATGAAGTCCAACAGAATTAAATCCGGCTGAACAATTTTGCCCACGGAGACCGACCGCGGGCTGTAATTAATCGTACGAACGTCGAATTCACCACTGCGCTCAAGGTTGGCTTGAAGCGTGTCGGCGTATTCTTTATCGTCGTCGATGATCAGGATGCGTTTCTTCATCTAAACGGTGGTTGGAGGGATCGGACAGGGTCGGAAAAGGGAAAAATCCAAGTTATTTTTTGAGTGCGGAACGAATGTACTCGCGAAGCTCATCCAGCGTGATCGGCTTCTCAAGGATCTGCGCGACATCAAGCTGTCCGATCGATTTGTAAGCGACCGCACTGTTGTTTAGCAAGGCGGACATCACGATGATCGGAATCGACTTGAGTTCTTCGTCCTGCTTAAGTTCGCGGACGATTTCAGCACCATCCTTGTTCGGCATGACGATGTCGCTGACGATCAAATCAGGCTTGAATTCGCGGGCGACGTCGAGACAATTTGTGGCGTCATTCAGCGTTCTGACCTCGAATTCGCCCCCACGCTCCAGAGCAACCTGGGCCAATTCGGTAAAGTCGACTTCGTCGTCAATAATCAGGATTCGGGTTCTCATTTTGGGAAATTCAGGAACCAGCAGCTGCTTGGTGCGAAGGCGCGCTCTGACCGATGCTGCCAGTCATTCCGGTGTCTCTCGGACCGGGGCTTCCGACGGGTGCCGCGCGAAGGACGATCGTGGTCCGAGCGCCGCCTCCTACACGATTTTCGATACTGATTCGGCCCGTGTGCAAATCGACGATTTTTTTGACAACTGTCAGGCCGAGTCCTGTGCCTTGGCCCGTGTCTTTCGTCGTAAAAAACGGGTCAAAAATGCGATCGAGCTTGTCTGCCGGGATGCCACAGCCGGTGTCGTCGATTTCCAGCGTGACGATTTTGTCTCCAGCTCGCATCTGCTCAACCGTCCGGGCTCCAGCGTCGCGTTCGGACTCTGTCAGAGTCGAAGCAACCGTGCGAATCGTCAAATCTCCGCCGTCCTCAGTCGCCTGGATTGCGTTCATCAGAATGTTGATGAGGACCTGCTCCATTTTGGCGTGATCGAGCTTCACGAGCGGAAGGACGTCAGAAAGCTCCGTGATAACGTTAATGCTCTTCTTGGTAACCTCGTGCTTAACCAGAAGCAACGAATGCTGCATCAAATCGTTCAAATTCGCGGCTTCGAGATCTAGCTGACGCGCACTTGAGAAGTCGACCAAGCCGCAAATAATCGCATCAGCGCGCTTCACCGCATTTTGCATCCGTCCGAGTATCTTACTAAGGTTCGGATCGTTCGCATCGATGCCTTCATTCAGATAATCCACGCCAAGCTGGATCATTGCGAGTGGGTTTTTCACCTCGTGAGCCACGCCAGCCGCCAACCGGCCGATCGACTCCATTTTCTCCGCCTGAATCAGCTGAAGCTGGATATTTCGAAGCTCCTCGTTCTTGCGTTCGAGGTCATTATTCAGCTGCTTCTGCTTTTCGTTGCTGTGCTTTCGCTCGATCGCATACCGAATCGCGCGGCGCATCAGCGAGGGTCCCATCGAGTCTTTCAGGAGATAATCCTGAGCGCCCATGCTGACGAGCTGAGTTGCGACTTCCTCATCGGTCAATCCGCTGAGAACGATGATCGGCGTCTGCGGCGCGACCTTGTGAATGTCGTGAAACGTGCCGAACCCCATGCTGTCCGGCAGCGAAAGGTCCAAAAGAATCACATCGAAATGCGGCTCGCCTGACTCAAGAGCACCGATCGCACCTTCCAGAGTCGGCTTAATCACGATTTGAGCGACGAATCGCTCCGGCTCATCGCGAAGCATGTGCTCAGTCAACCTCGCATCGGCGACGTTGTCCTCAACAAGGAGAATATTCAGCTCACCCTGGGTCAACCGATCTTTAGATGCAGCAGCCGGGGTGTCGGACGGGGGGAGGGAAGTTTCCATCGTGCGCGCAGGGCAGAATCAAGCAGTTTTCGAAGGGTATGGTAGGCGAACTCGAATTACGAAAAAGGGATTAATTAATGGTTCGGCAAACGGACGACCGTCAGCCAGAAATCTTCAATGCTCTGCACAACACTAATGAATTTGTCCAGATCAACGGGTTTCGTGATATAGCAATTGGCGTTGAGATTGTAAGCCTTGAGAATGTCCTCCTCAGCTTGAGAAGTGGTCATCACCACTACAGGAATTCGCTTCAAATCGGCGTCGACCTTGATTTCCTGAAGAACTTCCCGGCCATCTTTCTTCGGCAAGTTCAGATCCAAGAGAATCAAATCAGGCCGTGGCGCATTCGCATGCTCACCTTCACGACGAAGAAACCGAAGAGTCTCCTCACCATCTCGCGCAATGTTGAGATGATTCTGCATTTTGCCCTCTTTTAGAGCCTCCTTGGTCAGACGAATATCGGCTGCGCTGTCCTCGACAAGGAGAATTTCGATTGGGCTGCCGTCGCTGATCATGTTCTATTTTGCAAAGTTGGTTATCGAATGCTCAATTCTTTATCACGGAAGGCCGATCGTGGCGAGGGGGAATTCGTATTCGGGGAAAGAAAGTTCCAAAGCCACAATTCTGCTCATAAAGGCACTAGTTTTATGCGAATGTGCAATCATTTTTGATCAATAGTTGATCAAATTGAATTTTTCGGACTATGATACCGTCGTCCCGAAAAACTCCGACATTCGGAAGCCTCCGACGCCTCGAAATCGATGCAAATCCTAGAAAACCAATCATGAGTTCCGCAGTAAGGCTTCTAGTCGTTGATGACGACCCCGAATTGGCCGAGTCAATTTGTGACCTTCTAGAAACAGAAGGCTATGACGTCAGTTCAACCAAAGATGGCACCGAAGGCCTGCGCATGGCGCTGGAAGAAACCTACGATTGCGTCATCACGGATTTTCGGCTGCCAGGCACTGGAGGGATGGAGCTTCTGGAAACACTTCACGCGGCCAAGCCCCGTCTCCCGGTCATCATGATGACCGCGCACAGCACGACCGACCTCGCGATCGAAGCGACCCGGCACGGAGCCTACGATTACCTGATAAAGCCCTTTCGGCTGACAGAATTAGTCCAGGTCACCTTCCGAGCGGTCCAGACTTCGCGCATCAACGGGCGCCCCGTCGAACTTGGCGGCGTTGCGCCGGATCCGGAGGAAGAAGGCGATGCGATTATCGGCATCAGCCGCGTGATGCAGGACGTTTACAAAGAAATGGGCCGAGTCGCCGACAAAAATGTCACCGTCCTTCTTCAAGGGGAAACCGGGACCGGCAAGGAGCTGATCGCGCGGTCAATTTACTATCACAGCAAGCGCTCGGAAGCCCCGTTTATTGCGGTGAACTGCGCCGCCATTCCCGAAACGCTCTTGGAAAGCGAGCTCTTTGGTCATGAAAAGGGCGCATTCACCGGTGCGGACGCGAAACGGATCGGCCGCTTTGAGCAAGCCAACAACGGCACTCTGTTTCTGGACGAAATCGGCGATATGCCGATGAACACGCAGGTGAAAATCCTTCGCGTGCTTCAAGAACGCGTGATCAACCGAGTTGGCGGTCGCGACGAGATTCCAGTCGACGTCCGGATCATCACTGCGACTCATCGCAATCTGGAAGCGGCTGTTCGAAACGGTGATTTTCGACAAGATCTTTATTATCGGCTCAACGCCGCGCTCCTCAAAATTCCGCCCCTGCGCGGACGCGAGGAGGATATCAAGCTCCTCGCCGGCTACTTTATCGAGCGCTACTGCACGGAATACGAAATTGATAAGCCGCCAGTCGAAGTTGAAGCCCTGGAACTCCTGATGGAGCACGACTGGCCCGGAAACGTTCGTGAGCTGGAAAATATCATCCGAAAAGCCCTCCTGAAGTGCCGCGGCTATCCGGTTTCACGGAGCGATATCGAGTCTCTTCTTGTTTCGAGTTCAGCGCCTGTCGGTGACGGCTCCAGCGAAAATCCGTTCTCTGAAAAAGTTGCCCAAGTCCTCAAGCAGGCAAAAAGCGGCGAAGTTTCAGGCGCATACGGCCTGTTATTGCAGGATTTCGAGCGTGAGGTCTTTTCTCAGGCGATCCAGCTGGCTCACGGCCATCAGACCAACGCGGCAAAATGGCTCGGGATTTCCCGGATCACGCTGCGGGACAAACTGGACAGATACGAGCTGTTCCCGAAGAGAACCGTGACCTGATCCGCCCCGGATCATCCAGCAGCTGCTGGTCTCGATTGAGCTAACGCGAGAATCAAATCCAGCTGTGACCGCATTTTTTGCAGGTCATCTCGACCACGGCACCTGAAATCTGCGTCAGGCGAAACCGCGGCTCGATCGGAAAAAGATCATGCGCATCGCTCGCTGGGTGGACATCGTGAGAATTGCAGATTGGACAAGATAGAACGTCCTCGTCCTCCTTCGTGCCAGCGACGATGCCTTGGAACAGCTTGATCGCGTCCTCAGCCTGGAGATCGGAAACAAACAGGTTAAAAATCGTTTGCCCTGAGGCTGTGTGATCGCCGCGCAAACCAGTTCTGATTTGCCGCATTTCCATGCAGCCAGCGACCTTTTCAGCCGAATCTTCGTGATGGAATGTTGCCAAATGATACATCGCTATCCTCCTTGAGATTCTAAGTGTGACTCCGGTTTGATCCGAAATGTTGAAGATTAAAGTAAGCTATTTTTGTGCCAATGCCAGTATTCGACCACGTTAGTCGCTTAACTTCAGGCGATTACGCGAATTTCCGAGGCGGATTTCGCTCGCAAAATACAGCAAGATTGATCACAGGCTGATCATAATTGTAAAGTAACTATGCGAAATTCCGTGCAAAGTAGATCCGGTCGAGTCCGTAGAAAATCCGATCCTCACTCGTCGATCAGCTCGAAAAACAGCTCTTCAATTCTCTTCTGCCGCTCCGCTTGATCCGCAGGACTCAAACCGACGTTCGGGCCAGCCGCAGAATCGATCAGCGGCGCAGCTGAAACGGTCACATCCGGAGCAACCTGGGCGAGAAGACGACTGCTGAGATTTTCGGTTATTTTTTGAGGATCCCCGCCGATTTGAAACGTCGCCTGACTCCAGCCGGACGCAGGATAGCTGAATTCGACGGGTTTTCCGCCCGGCATCTGCGCGATCACCGAAGCCGGAAATTCAACCTGCAATTCGCCGCTGAATCCGGCTTCGGCCAGTTCTGCTCCGCCGCTCAGCCGAACGACGTTTTCAACTTCCATGACCAATTTATCAAACCGCAGCCGCTCTGGCGTCCAATCGATATCGGCAGCCATCGAATCTCCGGTCAGGCGACGAAGCCGGTTGTCGCCAGTCTGATTCGCCAACAATTCGAAGAGACTCGATCGGCTCAGCTGAACGCCACTGAATTTAAACGGCCCACGAAACTGAAAAGCGAACGGATCATTCAGCGGCAGCGTCAATTTCCCTCGCCCGGTCCCAACGAGACTTTCGAAAACCGCGTCAAACCTTTCGCCACCTGCAGGCCCGACCGGCACCTTCTCAGCATCAATTTCGAGCACCAGCAGCTGCTGGCCTTCGCCCGGACGCTGAATTTCGATTTTCGCACCATTTTCTCCAACCAGTTTGCCGGCATCGAGCGAAACTATTCCGGATCTACCGTCGATCACCGCGGCAAATTCCTCAATTTTCCAAACCTCGCCTGATTCGCCCGTCTTGAACGAACCGTCGCTTGCTTCGAATCTCAAAACCCCATTTTCGTACGCGCCTCGAGCCGGTGCTTCCAGCTCGAATCCGGGACCATCCGCTCCGTCTCCTTTCCAACCGCGAATCAGGACTTTCGCGGCTCGCATTTCCGGAATCTCGATCAAATCCGGCGTATCGAATGCGCCCAAATTGATCCACTGAGCCAAGCGAGCGGCTGCCGAGGGTTCAGTCGGATCAAATTCGACGTCTCCGAGCATTGGGAATCCCGGCCCCAAATCGATTTCGACCGTTGCGACCTGAAACTGGTGAAATTTCCAGTTTTCGGAGGTCAAAGATTTGCGATCGATCTCAAAATTCACGTTCTCGAGCCGGACCGCCCAGCTCTCTTCCTCCCTTCGCGGAGAAATCCGGATTTCGGGGACATGAACGAAGAAAAAGCTGCTCGCGCTGATTGGAGCCAGCTCGACTTTTGCCTGCAGCTGCTCACTGAGAATCGCTTCCGCCCGCTCTCGAAAGGCAGGGCTTTCGGTCGATTCTGACGCCACGAAAATCAGGCCGAATCCGACGACCGCGATCACGAGCACGATCGCAAAGACGAAAAACCACCAGCGCGATTGTGGGGCCGGCTTGAGGCTGCGCGGGTCCCTGGTCGGATCGCCGTGACTGTCGTTCAGCAGCTCGATCTCCCCCAGACGACCGGACGGCGGGCGACGATGCCCGGGCTCGATCACCGTTTTGAGAGGCTTGCGCTTCGGAGCAGCTGCCGATTGGCGCGGGCGATTGTCTTGGGGATCCGCCATGGCCATGCCGGGCAGTTGGTTCTTCGGGTTCTATTCCGAAGGAAAGGAGGTCATGAATGGGCCGTCAGGAACTTCCCGAACGGTGTTTCCAGCTGGATCGACGAGGTTTACAGTAACGAAAAACATCAAAGAGACTCGCGAGCGATCTTGAATTTCGGTTTTAAACAGCCTTCCGAAGAGCGGGATGTGCTGAAGCCCCGGAATTCCATCGGAAACTTTCACATTCCGATCGGCTAACAGGCCGCCGATGAGGATCGTTTCGCCGTCGAAAACGTCCACGTTCGTGGTAACGCGATTGGTGAAAAAGATCGGCTGCAAAATCGGGTTGTCGATCTGCTGAGAGATGAACGGAGCGCCCGTCGTCAGATCGGATTCGAACTGGGTGATGTTCGAGCCGTAATCGATAAAACCCTCAAAACGAACGATTTCCGGGGATATCGTCAGGTTAATCAGGCCGTTTGCGCCGATCGTCCCCTCAACCTCGACGATCGAGCCAACTTCACGCATTTCGAATGCCGTCGGATGCGCCGGAACAATTGGCGCAAAGTTCGTATTGCCGATGAGAGTCGTGTTGTTGCCGATTCCAGCCGATCCAACAGTGGACGGCACCTCTGGCGGATCGTACTCCGACGGATACATGAATTCGCGCACGACTCGGACCGAAGCCTGTTGACCAGCCAGCGTCACAACCGTGCCGGCAGAAAGCAGATCCTCGCCGCCCTTCTGCTGCATCGCCCGAATAACTGTCTGAAACTGTGGATCGGTGAAAACACCACCGATCGCGAACGTCGAAGCGGTCCGGGTTGCCCCTGCGCCAGTGCCCGGAAACGCGGTCAGGGCATTCGCCGTTCTGATACCGCCCGAAACCGGGAGACGACCAAGTGGAATCTGCGAATTCGGCGGAATAAAGGGAAACTCCACACTCGCTGCGGCACCCGGAGTCTGGCTGGTCGAACCATTCGTGCCTCCGCCTCCAAAAATCCGTTCTGACGAGCCGAGATTGAACTGATCCAGCAACCATTCGAATCCGATTTCTTCGAGATCCGATTCCGTGATCTCGATCTGCTTCACCGTGATTTTCAACATCTTGGTGATGCTGCCGTAGCTCTGCTCCACCAACGTCTCGATGAATTCGAGATTCATCCGAGTGTTCCTCACCAACAGCGTGCTCGTTTCGGGAAAGTACTTCACCGACGACCCAGGCGGAAAAGCCACGCCGCTGTTTTTGAGCTGATCTTCCGGGGTCAGGCGCGCCTTCAGGACCGCGTTTCGCCCACCACCATCGAGATCGCCGAATGGATCCGGAGTCGCGCCAAACGGATCACCACCTCCACCCCCGGCAGCTCCTCCGGATTTGGACAAAAAGGTCGGCGGCACGCGATAACGCCGCGTAAACATCGTCTCGTCCAAAAGCGAACCCTGACGAGCAAGCACGACTGCGTGACCGTCGATTCGAAACTTCATTCCAGCCAGCTGAGCCACGTAGTCGATCACGACGCCGATCGGAATATCCCGAAGAGTCAACGAAATCGGCGTATCGCCGGCCCCCGCATCGTCCACCGACAAAACAATGTTCACTCCGCGCTTGCTCGGATCCGACTGACTAAGATCCAGATCGATGCTTCTTTGATTGAGGAAAAACAGCACCTCCCTCAGCGGCGTTTCTTCGAAACTCACTTGGGGAAGCAACAGCGAATTCAGTTTTGCCTGAACCGAATCTTCTTCAGCCGGATTCTCGCCGCCAAGCCCCTCAAAATTCGGCAAATGACTGAAACTGTATCGCGGAACCGGATTTTCCCACATTGATTCGACCCGTGTCAGCATCTGAGATCTCGCCTCGTCGGTAGCCGCATCGTAGTAATTCCGAATCAGCTCGCTTACCATCTCGAGCCCGCGCCTCGCCGCCTCGTTGTAAGGATCGAGCGCGATGATCTGCTGATACGACTTGTTCGCCTGATCGAGAAGCCCCATCTGAACGTAGCTGTCTGCCAGGACGAAGAGCCGCTTCACCTCGCTGACCGCCTCTAGATGCTTCGGACTCAACGCGTTCTCGTAAGAAACCCCATCCTCAAGACTTTCCAGCATCCAGTGAGTCTCCTTGTCCAGCGCCGCGACGGGCAACTCCGCGACTTTGGCGTCCGCGTAAACTCGCTTGATCACCTCAATCCCGTCCTCGCGAAGGCCTTCCTTCGCCAATTTGTCCGCGTAAAGTCGCGCCGTTTCCTGATACTTCTGCCACGCCGTCATCCGCATTTCATACGCCGCCGCAAATTTTGGAGCCGAAGTGAAACCCTCGCGATAAAGATCCAGGGCACCGCCAAAATCGCGATTCGCGTGCCGCTGATCGCCAAGAATCAGCTTCTTCTGAATCCTCCGCATCTGATCCTGCCGCTGAGTCACGTTGCCGACTCCGAGGCCCGAAACAGTCGACGCAACCGTCTCGCCTGAGCCGCCATTCGGCTCCTGAGCGACAGCGTTTCCGCTGAGCCCGGTGCAAAGCCCGAACGCGCAAAACCACGCGGCCAACCGCGCTCGCTTAACGCGGCGTGTATTGATATTTTTAGGCAACATGGACTTCGAGAGCCGTGTTGTAGCGAAGATCGGGTCTGGAATCAACCCAAATCCCCCGATTCACAGGAAATTTTAAAATTGTGAAGATTTCGCGGAGACTTTCAATCTCAGCCTGGATTCTTCGGGCAAATCGCCGATGATTTGCTTCAACTCCCCTCCCCCATGACCATTCGACGCCTCTGGACCGTCTCCATCGCCATCTGCGCGGCACTCGCAAGTGCTGCCGTCGCCGCACCACCGAAAAAAGCCAACGTCGGCAGCCTTTCGCCCAGCGACATTCGCGAATTCAACGAACAACCCGCGCAAATCCAGCAGCTGCTGAAATATTCGCTCGGTCTCACAAAGAAAAATCTCCGCTATCAGTATGGGTCATGCGATCCGGCCAGCGGCGGAATGGATTGCTCGGGAACCGTCCACCACGTCCTCAATCACCTCGGATTCAACGCCCCACGCGCCTCCAACACCCTTTATCTCTGGGTCGAGAAAGCCGGAAACCTCCGCAAGGTCCGTAATGCCAAAAATATCGAAAGCACTCAGCTTCGACACCTCAAACCCGGCGACCTCCTTTTCTGGGAAGGCACCTACAACGTCGGCAAGCGCAAACCGCCGACCTCGCACGTGATGATTTTCGTCGGTCACCGAAAATCGGACGGCAAACCGGTCGCCGTTGGAGCCAGCAGCGGCCGCTACTACGCTGGGAAGGCGCGCCACGGAGTCAGCATGTTCGATTTCGTGATGCCCAGAGCCGGTAGCACCTCGAAATTCGTCGGTTACGGCCCGGTTCCCGGCATGGAAAAGGCCGCGAAAGCCGAAGCCCCTCGCGAAATCGTTCCGCCAATCGTCGCCCGCGTAATCGCGAAAGTGGAAGAAAAAATCCTTCCCGAAGAACCGAAGACTGAGCCCGTAACCGAGCCCAAGCCAGCCCCTGAAAGCGGACGAGTCGTCGTCGCCGAATATCCGAAGCCGCCAGCTGCTGCTGAGCCTGAAAATCAGCCTGTTGAGGAATCAACCCCGCCGAAATCGGCTCCCAAGGCAGATCCGAAGCTCACCGACGGCGTTCTCAAACGAATCCGAAAAATGGAGGCCGAACTCGATGCGATCAAAGGCAAGATCAAACGGCGGCTGCCCTAACTTTGATTCCGCACCAGCCCCGCCGCCTGCGCTGGCAGCCAGCATTCCCGGCCATCCGCCAACTCCACGCGAAACCAGCCGGCGCGCGTTTCCAGCACATCAAACTCCGTTCCCGCGTGCAGCGGCTTGCTGAAACTCGGCTCGTACGTCTCGCTATCGCCTTTTCGAGCGATCACTTCCTCGACCAGAATCACACCTGGATTCGTTTGGCTCGCCGCCCTCGCTTCAACCACTAACGAAGCCAGAAAAACAGCCGCGATCACGCTCGCGATTCCGATGATCCAGTTCAAAAACGATCGCTTGATGAAAAGCCGCGTCCCAGCGGCAACCCAGATCGCAACGAACGCGATCCCGAAAATCCAGGCACGCGTGCTCGATGAAAAATCGTAGTGCCAGAAGAAAACCGTCTCCAGAATTCGCTTCTGCGCCTTCTCCTCGATCGGATCCGCCCTCCGCGACCTCGCAAACTCCAGATTCTGCTGAAGATTCGAGTCATTCGGCGTTAACTCTTCGGCCCGACGATAATTCAAGATCGCTTTGCCGAGCTCATCGATCCGAAAATACGCATTCCCGATATTGTAAAACAGCTGCCCGTTGCGCACGTCGCTTTCGCGGAAAATCCGTTCGAAACGCAGAATCGCGCCTCGATAGAGCTGTTCCGCCTGAGCCGGATCAGCCGAAGTAAGACTGTTCGCCTGCCGAAACAGGTCGTTCCCCTGTTTAAAGAGCTGAGAAATTTCAAAATCATTCAGCGAGCCTCGATCTGCTCGTGCTAAGCCGGGAATCGAAATCAAAACGGCCACGATCAGCGCCGCGCCTTTTCCGAGACCTCGAAAGCCGCCTCGTTTCGAAAGCGCCGACTCGATTTTCGCCGCGACTTCCCGGCATCTGCTGGCGAGAGCCGAAATATCCTCGCTCGAATCTCCGCCTGCGTATCGGCTCGCCTCACACTGCTCGAAAATCCGCGCGACAGCCCCGATCGTCTCCTCACCAACGTTTTTCGCGGTGAGTGGCTCGCGAATATCATCGATCGTCAACGCGCCGCTCGGCAGCCGAAGTTTTCCGCCAAGATACGACTTCAGCGCCGCCAGCACATCGTCAGAACTCGACGCCGCACCGAGTTCCGCGCTCAAACCCCGAAGCGCTTTCCGCTCGCGAGCTCCCTCTGGATCTGCGGCTCGTCTGCGAAGCGAAAGCATCACTAACAAGACCACAACAAAGCCCAACGGCGGGATCGCGAGCGTCCCGATGAACCCGGTTGAACCCAGCAGCTGCTGCGCGCCGGCCGATTGATTCCGGAGCGCCTCATCGCCCTCGTAATTGTGCGCGATTCCACTCGACCACTCCTCGATTTCGCCCATCTGCGTCGTCGCGGGGCCTGTCCCTTCCGCATCAGCCGCGGTTACGATCCGCGTTGCCTGGACAGCGATCGGAATCGGCGTGCTACGAGCAATCTGGTAGGTTCCAGATTGAGTATCGAAGAACGGAAGCTCGATCGCCGGGATCTGCCGGACCTGCGCGTTTGAAGCACGAATCGTCTGCTTGAAGACCTTGTAATTTCCCTGAATTTCGCCAGCGGACATCTCGTCGGGAACGCGGAAATCGCGCGCCAGATTCGCCTGACCGCCAAGCGCCGGAAGGCCGACGTGAGCCAGATATTGCGGACCGTCGATCGCAATCGTCAGCGTGATCGGATCACCAACGTTAACCTTGGTCGGCGTCGCGCTCGCGTTGATTCGATAGGACCCGATGTGGCCAGCGAAATTCGCAGGCCGCCCTTGGCTCGGCACGTCCAGAACCTTGAGAGCGAGCTCATTCGAAGGAACGGCGAAATTCTTGTATCGAGGCGCTTTGACCGGGCGGCCAAAAACGTCTCGCTGCATTTCGTAGCCAGAAACTCCACGAAATGCGAAAGTCGACGCCGGAATCTGAAAATCCCCGGGCCGCTTCGGAATCATCGCTTTGCGCACTCGGAAAATCCGATATTCCTGGCCGTCGAGCATGCCGGTTTGATTATTGTTCGGAGCGTCAAGGTCGTAAAAAAAGAAAGCCGGATCATCGAGCGCCGGAATGGTAACCTGAAGACTGTCCGCATTCGTCTGGTAGTAGAAAAACCAATCCATAATCAGAGGCTCGCCTGCGTAAGCCTGATTCTTCGAAAGCGTCGCCCGCAGCTTGAATTCTGCCGTTTCAGTCGGCTTTCGAGCGATGATTTGAATCGACTGAGTTCTGAACGACTGGCCGCCCGCTTTGACCTCGATCGACGGGATCGTCAGCGTCCCTATTTGCTTCGGAGCAATCTGGTAAACGAAAGTGTAACTCTTTTCTTCGCTCTTGTACGCTCGGCCATTCGCGATCTGCATCGAAACCCTGCTCTGCGGCCCGCTGCCGGCTGGAGTGACGCTGAAATCCGTCAAACCCGTCATGTCTGGCTGCTCGGCCTGCGTCGTCCCGGAAACCACGATCCTGAGCTGAATCGCCTCGCCGACGTAAGCCGATTCGCTGCTGATCGTCGCGCTGACGGACAGCGGTTTGGATTGCCCCTGCCCAGCAGCTGCTGTGGCCAGAGCCAGAAAAATCGCCAATCGCAAAACGGTTTTCATCGTTCCTTTCATCACCAATCCTTCTCAACTCCCCTGCCCGCTCGGGCTCGGATCGGCACGCGCCGCATCTGCCGTTGTTTTTCCTTTTCCAGAATATCCTTCGCCTCCTCATCGGCGATCTGGAGCTGGATCTGAGCCGGATCCTGCTCTTGCTCCTCGCCTTTCTGCCCCTCTCCTTCGCCCTCCTTTTGCTCGCCTGATTCTTCTCCTTGCTCGCCCGATTCTTCCCCTTGCTCGCCCGATTCTTCCCCTTGCTCGCCTGATTCTTCCCCTTGCTCGCCCGATTCCTCCCCTTGCTCGCCCGATTCCTCTCCTTGCTCTCCCGATTCTTCCCCTTGCTCGCCCGATTCCTCCCCTTGCTCTTCCGATTCTTCCCCCTGCTCTTCCGATTCTTCCCCCTGCTCGTCTTGTTCGGGATCGCCAAGAGCCTCCAAAGCCTTCTTCAACTCCTCAGCTGCGTTCTGCTGATTCGGCTTCGCCTGCGCCAATTCTTTCTGGTTCAGCGGCCCGAGCGATTCGGCCTGCGATTTGAGCGCCTCGCCAACGTGCTCTGAGGTTTCCGCCAGCTTCTCGCCGGTGGCCGGATCCTCGTTAGCCAAATTCTTGATTCCCTCCAGAGTCGCCGCCGTGTCTTCGGCCAGCTTCTGCTGTTCCTGCTCCAGATGCTCGACTCCGCTTTTCCAGCTCTCCGAATCCGTCTGCGTTTCCAGCAGCTGCTGGCTGTCCGCCGCCGCTTTTTGCTGCCGCTCAAGCAACTCCTTCAATTTCTCGGCCAGGTCCTCTTTTTCGTCCTCCTCCTTCTCTTCCTGCTGCTTTTGATCGAGCAGCTGCCGGTAAAGAATTCGCGCCATCTCCATGTTTTCGGCAGCGTCTTTAAAAGTCCGATCGAGCCCATACGAATCCCGATAATTCCGAATGCTCGACTCGCAAAACACGAGCGCCCGATCCACGTCCTCTTCCTGCGCGGCCTGCGCTTGGCGATACGCGCAGTTGCCGAGATTGTATTTCGCTCGGCTGCTCAAACCCGGATTTTCCGTCGCGACCGACGCTTCTTTGAACGCGTCAATCGCATCGCTGAATTCACCCTTTCGATAATGCGCCGCACCGAGGTTAAACGCGACTTCGGCGATCTCCGGAGCTTTGACAGCAGCCGTTTTGTACTGCGAAACCGCTTCCTCGAAATCGCCCGATTCGTAGGCCTCGTTTCCGCGCGAAACCAGCTCTGACGGCGACGCTGCGAAGCCTCCCGACACGAAAATCAGACTCACAAGCCCGATCGCAATTCGTTGTATTTTCTCAGACATCTCTCTTTCGAACTCGATCAGAAATTCCCCATTCAAATCCTAACAAAATCACGGCAAACGCCAGAAAAATCTGAAACCGCTCCTCGTATTCTTTGATCGTCGTTGACTCCATTTTTCGTCTCTCCGCAGTCACGATCAACTGCTGATAAACTTCGCCCAAATCAATCGCGCCGGTCGAAACATTCAAATACTTCCCGCCCGGAGTCGAATTGACCATTTTCCGCAGAGTGTTCGCATCCAGCCGCGTCCAGACTTCTTGACCGTTGTAGGTCAGAAACGTTTTGTTGCCTCGTTCGTCCGTGATCGGAATCCGCCGACCCTCATTTTCATCGCCCAAGCCGATCGCGATGAGCCGGACGCCCTGCTCGCCAGCCGCTTCCGCCGCTTGAACCGGGAAACTCTCGTGATCCTCGCCATCGGTGATCAAAACGATGTCCTTAAACTCCTTCACCTGGTCGTCGAACACGTCGGCCAGGACTCTTCGAATTGAATCGCCGATCATCGTTCCGCCTCTCGAAATGCTGTTGGGCGAAACGCCGTCGAGCCGCATTTGGAAGAAGCCGTAGTCGAGCGTGAGCGGACATTGAACCACAGACGTGCCGCCAAAAACCACGAGCCCAACTCGGTCGCCCGCCAGTTTGCCGACCGCGTCCGAAATCGCGAGTTTCGCGCGCTCAAGCCGATTCGGGGCGAGGTCCTCCGCGAGCATGCTTCGAGAAACATCGATCAAAAACACCACGTCGCGCCCGGTCCGATCGACCTTCGTCGGCTTCGGATTCCAGCCGGGTCGCGCGACGCCAAAAACGAGAAACGCGACTCCCAGAAGAATCAAAATCGCTTTCCAGTTTCGCCGAACCGGACTGGCCGTGATTCGAATTCGATCCAGCAGCCCACTTTCGACAAACGCGTTCAGCGCTCGCCGGCGACGAGCCGCCGCGAACACGAAAATCAGAACCAGCACCGGCAGCAGCCAGAGCAGATGAAGCAAATCGATATTCTGGAATCGGAATTCGTTCACAAATTCATGGGATTTTTCGAAATACGGTCGCGTTAAGCAAGATTTCAAACACTAACAAAGCCACAACGATCAGCGCGAACGGCAGGAAGAGTTCTTTGTATTTCACGGTCTTCAAAGCCTCGATTTCCGTGCGCTCAAGCTCGTCAATCTCTTCGTAAATCTGAGTCAGCGCCGCCGCGTCGGTCGCCCGGTAAGCCCGGCCTCCTGTAATTTTCGCGACTTCGGCCAAGGTTTCCGCACCGCCTGAACCGCGGAGCATTCGCTGCATCAAGCCCTGACTGCCGACAGCGATCGTGTAGATTTTGATCCCCCATTCCTTGGCCTTTTTCGCGGCGTCTTCCGGAAGAACCGTTCCTCGAGTTTGCTCACCGTCCGTCAGCAGAATCATGATTTTGCTCTTGATCCGATAGTCGCTGTCTTCGAGCTCCGAATTCTGGGTCGCGAGATCCTTTTCGGCAAAATGAAGTCTAGCAGCTGCTAGCTCGATCGCATCTCCGATCGCCGTTCCATCTTCCTCTCGCGTGGCCGCCAGATTAATCGTTTTCAGCAATTCAGGAAGCGTCCGATGGCCGAGGATCAACGGGCAAGTCGTCTCAGGATAGTGGGCAAAACTGATGATCCCGATCAGATCACTTTCGCGCCCGCCGAGCTTGCCCCCACCGAGGACAAAATCCTCGAAAACCTCTTTCACTACTTCGAGCCGGTTCATTCTCCGGCCTTGAAACCGCATTTCCTCGCCCATGCTGCTCGAGCGGTCGACGACCATCTCGATCGCGATTCCCTCGGTCAGTTCTCGCACTTCCTCGAGGCCTTTTTGTGGTCGTGCGAGGGCGATGACCAACAAGATCAGCGCAGCTGCGCGCAGCACGGTCGGAATCCAGACGACCCGCTGCCGAATCGAGCGATGCGCCCGCGCCGCGTCGCCTGTCCA
This sequence comes from Verrucomicrobiales bacterium, assembly GCA_047620505.1. Classification (GTDB taxonomy): domain Bacteria; phylum Verrucomicrobiota; class Verrucomicrobiia; order Verrucomicrobiales; family DEV007; genus JBLHKS01. The sequence goes on from JBLHKS010000054.1 coordinate 35,196, forward strand.
AGAAAACCGGATCGACGCGCGTTTTCCGCCACGGCTTTGGTAAAAACGCCAGACCAAAAGCAGCGGAATCGCAGCCAGAAACAGCAACATCCATGGAGATTCGAATCTCATTCGGCAGGGGTGGTTTCGACAGCGTGAGTTTCGCGAATGAACGACTTGCTGGCGTCGACCGCGTTCCGAATGTCGGTCGGAGTTGGCTGCTGTTCGGCGAATTTGACGAGATCGCTGTATTTCAGGAAATCGCCCAGCAGCTGCTGGTGGGCTGGCTGCAAAATCGAACCACCTCGCTGACTTCTGAGAAACTCCTCAGTCGTCTGCCCCGGAGCTTGAATTCCAAATCGACCTTCGATGTAGCGGCGAAGAATGTCCGAAATTCGAGAGTAAAATTCTTTGTCCTCGCCGCGTCCGGGCAGGTCCTCGCCCATCAATTCGGCGATCGCTGCGAACGCGATCACGTGCGGCGGCACCGGCGGCGGCCCGACTTTTTCGCGGTTTCGAATTCTGAAAAACCAGAACAGAAAAATGCCGCCAGCGATCGCGACGACACTTCCGATGATCACGCCCCAAAGCATCGCTCGGCTCCGCGCTGGAAGCTCAACCGGGTCGGCGATTTCGTTAATTTCGAGCTCAACGAGGTCCTCGGGCAGAATCGACGTGACCGAAATACTGATCTCTTCGGTCTCGATCTGCTGCTCGGCTTCGCCCTTCTTCGTGAAGCCGAAAATCATCGGCGGGATTTTGTAATCGCCAGCCAGGAACGGCTCCAGTTCGTAAATTCTAGAATGGCGGACCTGACCAGATTTCATCAGCTCGCGCTGAGCCGCGGACGCTTCGGAAATCACGAAATCGCCCAATCTTTCGTCAAACGAAGGCAGAAAAATCTCCCAGCCTTCCTCAGCAAATCCCGTCAGTTCAAGATTAACGAGATCAGCAATCGTCGGCTCGGTGTTGTCGATTCGAATGACGACCGAAAACGAGCCGCGATCGAAGGTCTTCTCAAAACCAGATTCGTCAGCCGATTTTTCGGACGTATTCGAGCCGCACCCAGCGAGAAACGCGGCGGAGAGGAGCACGGATGTCCACATCCGTATCGCAGCCCAGCCGGATGTGGACATCCGGGCTCCGTCCAGCAGCTGCTCGCGCATTTCACGTCTCCTCATCTCCGCGATTTGCGCTCCCTCGCTCGGAAAAATTTCACCAGATCGCGCACGTAATCGCGATTGGTCATCACATCGATTTCGTCGATCCCGATCGACCTGAACAACTCGTTCAACTCCCCCCTGCGACGCGCCCCAAGCCCCTCATAATTCTTTCGAAACGCAGCGCTACCCGTATCGACCTGGACCAACTCGCCAGTCTCCGCATCTTCCAATTCAATCAGCCCAACATTCGGCATCGCGATCTCTAACGGATCGTTAATCGAGACCGCAATCACGTCGTGCCG
>JBLHKS010000055.1:0-36529 GCA_047620505.1 Verrucomicrobiales bacterium
AAAGCCTTCAGCCTGATGGAGGCGATGGTCTCAATCGCCCTGATTGGCCTAGTGTCCGCAGTCGCTCTCCTGATGGCGGGGGGAACAGTTGATAGTGCTAAGCTGACGAAATTGGAGAGCGACGTCTCGACGGTCAACCAGGCCATCAAAGTCTATCTGGCGAACGGCGGGGACTTCGATGCATTTTCGACCAGCGCAATCAGTTTGGAAGCATCGGTCGAGATAGTCGAAAGAGCTGAGTCGCCGGTGGCACAAATGATGGCTGATTTTTCTTCGGAAGAGGAGGCGATCGCGTCGAGCCCGTCCATTGCGGCCACGGCGATTCTCGATAAGCTCAAAACACGGCGATCGGCTACCGACGCGGCTGCGTATGCCGGATTCAGTGGGTCGATGCTCGATAAGCGACTGACGGCACGAATTCAGTCTTCAGGTGATGCCTCAAATGGTGAGCACCGGGCAGTTTGGAACCCGGCCGAACTGAAATTCGAGATTACGAGTGAGGGTTTGCCAGGGATCGATTATTTTCATCTCGACGAGGCGCTTGCAGCCGTCGATTTCGGCGAGGAGTCGCGCGAGGGCAGTTCGATCGACCTCAATGTCGATAGCGGATGGATCTGGGCCTATGTGGACGCTCCGGGGACGCCTCGAGCTCCCGGACCTACGATCATTCCAGTTACCGGTGGGGGAGGCGGAAGTATACCGAGTCCTCCCAATCTGAACGCGGATTTGATCTCGATATCGGAAGACACGGTCGCTTCGACCGCAGCCGGAACGGCACCGAACGTTCTTGCGAACGACATCGACGCCGACGGAGGGGGGCTGACGATTACCGGATACACTTCGCCTGCAAACGGAGCCCTCGTTCTCTCTCCAGATGGAACGATTGTCTCTTACCTGGGTAATCCAAATTACTACGGATCGGATTTCTTCACCTACACCGTGACGGATAACAGCGGCGATACAGCGACGGCGACGGTTTCGATCACGGTCAACCCGGAGAACGATCTGCCGAACCTGGCCGATTCGGCGAACGCCCTGAATGAGGCAGCGAACGGTGCCGGACCGGGCTCGGTGTCCGGGAGTCTTGCCGGATCTGTCAGCGATGTGGACCCATCTGATTCGCACACGTTTGTAGGGTCTGCGGCCGGATCCGTCGGGACGCTGAGCGTGGCGGCAGACGGGTCTTATACCTTTGCGCTGGATGATTCGAATCCAACGGTTGATTCGCTCAGCTTCGGAGACTCCCTGATGGAGGTGTTTACCGTTACTGTTGATGACGGTAATGGCGGTACGGACACGGCATCGCTCTCGATCACGATCACGATCACGATCAACGGCGTCAACGACGCGCCGGATCTGCTTGGGGCCTTTGCGGCGGTCACTGAACGCTCCAACGACATGACGCCCTCGACTGTCTCCGGGAATCTCGTCGGCAACGACCCGGAGCTTACACCTCTGCTGTTCGCGACGACGGCAGCGGCGTCGTACGGCGTATTCACCGTCGATTCGGATGGCGGATACGCTTATAATCTGGATAACACCCTGGCTGCGGTCAATGGACTGCGCCTGGGCGGCACCCTGACGGAGCTGTTGTCGGTTGAGGTGAGCGACTCCGAAGGACTCACCGCATTTTCCAATCTGGTGATGACGATTCACGGCGTGAATGACTCGCCGATATTTGCCACGCCGCCGGTTGCTCCGATCGCTCCTAATGACGGCACGACGGTTTTCGGATCGATTGCGGGCGATTTTCAAGACCCCGATATCCGAGATACGCACACCTTCTCTTTCGGCTCACCAGCCCATGGAACTTTAAGCATGAACGCTGCCACGGGCGTATGGCAATTCCTGGCAAACACCTCGGATCCAAGCGTCATCGCCCTCGCAATCGGAGAGACTCTTGCCGATTCGGTTTCCGTTACCGTCACGGACGCCGGTGGTTTAAGCGCCACCACAAATATCGCCCTCACGGTCCTTGGCGCGGTCTCTCCCCCGCCGACTCCCCTTGACCCACCCACGATCGCGACGAGCGCCGCTGAATTTGTGCCGACGTTGGTCGAATCGATCGACGTCATCCTGACCGACCCGAATCCATCCGGCGGGACCGATTCCAAAGTCCAATACCGCATCGATGGCGTTTCCTGGACCGATTACTCGGGGATGTTTGCGATCACGCTCGCTTCCTATCCGGCAGGCGCGACAATCGAGGCGAAGGCCGTTGCGCTCACGGCCGCCTACACGGATAGCTCGATCGCATCGGAGAGCGTCGGGGTAGCAGCTGCTCCGGTCATTGCGCTCGATCTTCCGGTGATCGCGGCGAACTCCATCGCATTCGTCACGGCCGCCACTGAGACCGTCGCCGTCACCATTACCAATCCGAATTTACCCACGGTTTCGGAAATCGAATATCGCGTCAACAGCGGTGCCTGGCAGCCCTACTCGGGGATCTTCAGCCTGCTCATCACGGACTATTTTCTCAACGGCGCCACGATCGAAGCCCGCGCGGTCGCGACCGATCCTGCATATTCCGATAGCACGATCGCCAGCGAAGGCATCGGTGGGCCGTCGCTCGAATTCACGACTTACAATCTCGATATCAACGTTGGCGATTCGGTTACGATTCTCGACAACCTGATCCACGGCAGTCTGGTTCTCGGAACGCACTTCGAGTTCTTTTACGAGGATACTGAGACGTGGCATCTCGCCGAATTCAACGCCAACACCACGGTCACGACCGTGGCGTCCGATCTCAGCGGCGGCAACTCAGGAGCTGGCCAGTATCGTATCTCGGTTCGTTTCATCGGCAACACCGATAAGGAAGACTGGATGGAGATCCGGATCGCAGATTCCGCGCCCAATGTCTTCGCGGACTTTTGCGCGAGCGGACTCGGCCAGTACGGAGTCGTCGTAATGGACGGTGGCGAGTTCAAACTGAGCCACGAAGACGCAGCGGTGCTCGGTGATGTCGGAATTGCGCCGGGTTCGAGTTGGACGATCAGCAATGGCGCCGTCACTGGCGCTTTCAACAATCATCCGGGCACGAGCGGCAGCGGCGGAGATACCCAACCCGGTCCCGGTGGCGACCCGATTTCCCCGATTTCCTCGGATCTTTCGGCGCTGGCGACCGAAGCCGTAGATATCTCAAATGACGCCGCGAGTTTGAGTGCTACGCAGACTTTCGGAGACATCAAGGATTCGGCGACTATTTCGGCGACGGCCTCTGATGGGCTCAACGTGATAACTCTGAATAAGGTCGCGCTAACCAATTCGGCCCATGTTCTGACGCTTACGGGTGGGGCGAGCGACTATTTCGTGATTAACATCGCGGCAAGCGTAAAGATGACCGGCGGCAGCACTTGGGCGATCACTGGCGGGCTTCAGCCCTCAAACGTCATCTTCAACATGTTGCCGGGTTCAAGCGAGTTTAGCGGAACCGGCGGCAGTTCGGTGGAGTCGGGCGGAATCATTCTGGCGCCGCATTCGGGGACAAGCGTCACGCTGACGGGGGCAAGCGTGATTGAAGGCACGGTAATCGTCGGCGACGGCGGCTACACCGCGACCGGTGGCTCGCAGGTGCTCGGATCTGCCTGCGGTGGAGGCGGAGGAAGTGGGGGCTCGACCACAGCGCTGGATCCACCCGAAATCTCGATCGACGCGCCCGAATTCGTGGTCGGCTCGGTGGAAACCATCAACGTCCTCCTGACCGATCACAACGCCAACCCGGGAGTGGATTCGGCGATGCAGTACCGGCTCGATGGCGGCGCGTGGACGACCTATGCAGCGCCGTTTCCTATCACCATCGCCAGCTTTCCCACTGGCGTCTTGATTGAAGCGAAAGCGATTCCGCTGACGGCAGGTTTCACCGAAAGCACAATCGCCAACCGGCAGATCAATGTGGCCGCGCCAGCGAGCGTGACTACGGTCGTCGACGCCGATTTCGACACCAGCATCGCGGGCAGTGTTCCGAATTGGAGTGGCGACAGCGTTCAGCTTTACTGCGCCGACTCCGACCCGAGCCAGACGCTGGTTTACTTCAATCTTACCGATGACATCGCCGGACCGGCGACCGTGGTGTCCGCGGTTCTCTACCTGACCAGCACTGATCCATCCGGCACCAACGGGGATTTCCCTGCGCACGAGATCTTGCCCGGTGTCAATTGGACGGGTGGTGGATTCACGTGGAATCTGGCCGGAAACGGCCTGCAGACTGACGACAATGAACTGACAGCAGGGCCTGAGGACACCTCAACGGTGACGGCGGTGATTCCAGGCGTCAGTGGAACTTCCGACCGGAAGATGTGGGACATCACCGCTCTCGTTCAAAAGTGGGTCGATGACGCGGACGACAACAATGGCGTCGCGATTCTGCCGCCCGCTGGAGAACGTGATATTTTCTCCTCGATGGAACATGCCGGTGTCTCGGTCCGGCCCAAGCTGGTGATCGAATGGACCGCGCCATGAAATCGTTCCGGTGATGCTTCTAGTCGCGATGCTGATCGATAGCCATGATCACGGGAAGGGAAAGAAGGGCAAAGGAAGTAAGGCAGATCTGGGGTGATTTCCTTGATCAATAACTGATCAGCAGCTGCTGGGGTTTGATCCCGTCTCGATCCCCGGCTAAGTCGGCGGATGCCCGCCATCGAAAAGCGAGATTGGTACGAAACTCCGCTCTATTACGATATCGTTTTCGACTCTGAAACGGATGTCGAGGCCGATTTTCTCGAGGCGATGCACGAGCGCCATGGAACGGGAACGACGGGGAAATCGCGCAGCGTTCTCGAGCCCGCTTGTGGTTCGGGCAGGCTCGTTCGGGAAATGGCTTGGCGAGGTTGGGCGGCATTGGGATTTGATTTGAGCCCGGCGATGCTGGAGTTCGCGCGGAGTCGCTGTTCGACGGAAGGAGTTGCGGCCGATCTCTGGGAAGACCGTCTCGAAGGCTTCCAGATCAGCGATGGACGCCAGGTTGATCTCGCTCACTGCCTCGTGACGACCTTCAAATATCTCCTAACCGAGGAGGATGCGATCGCCTGTTTGGAGCGAGTGGCGGAGTCGCTGAAACCCGGCGGACTTTTCGTGCTTGGGCTTCACCTGACCGCCTACACGAGCGACAAAATCAGCCACGAACGCTGGGTCGAGGAGCGAGACGGTTACAAAGTCGTTTGCAACACGCGGACCTGGCCAGCCGACCGTGAATCGCGGCTGGAGCGTCTTCGAACGCGACTTCGAGTCACCCATCCGGACGGCGAAACGCATACCCAGGAAACGAACTGGCATTTCCGGACTTACAACGCAAGAGAGCTGAGATCGCTGATCGAGAAAGTCCCGGCATTCGAACTCGTCGATTGCCACGATTTTAACTGCGATCCCGAATCGACTCGACCGCTGAACGATCTTTGGGCCGATATCATTCTGATTTTGCGTAAGTGAGGCTAACAGGCTGGGTTGGTCGATATTTCAGCTCGCCTAACTAATTTAAAGCTTTCTATTTTTCGGATCCTCGTCATCGTTGCGACACGAAATGAAGATTTCTGTCACTTTGGAGAATCAAGGCTGCTATAGTAATTTGTATTCTGGGGTATTTCGCAAAATGAGTGTGTTCAAAAAGCTGAAAATGGTAATTCCAACGGCGGCGTTGGTGTTACTTATGACAGGTTGTGGGAAGGATGAAATTAGTCTAACAACGCTGTTATCTGGTGATTAGAAGGCAGAGGTAGGTACCGTCGTTTTTCTGGATGGCCAAAAAGTAGGGAAAGTAAGTCAGGTTGAGGTGGTTTCTGGAGGCAAAGTCCAGCGTATTCACTTTGAAATCGAGGTTTCCGACCTGACTCGAGATCGTCTTATCGTCGGACTCGAGGCCGAGATCCGTCCAGATGGGCTTGGGCTGCTCTCGGACAAACAAAAGGACGGAGCAGCCGCTCTGCGAGATGGCGACAGCGTGCCGTTTCGGAGCAAAGTTGACCAGTTTCTCGATCAGATTTCGACTGGCAGAACGGTGGTTGTGGTGGCCGTGGGCGCGGTGGTGATTTTGTTGCTGTTCTTCGTGCTGAAGTGGGTTTTTCATGGGGCGACGGTCGTTTTCGCCCTGATTCTGGCGGCGGGCACGGCTGCGGTGGCGCATCCATTCGCGACTCCGTTTGTGAAGGACCTTTATCAAAAAGTGGAGCAAGCGGACTCCGAGCAGGAAGGCCCGCTGAAGATCGAACGCCCCAATCCTCAGGTCGCGTCGATTCTTGTAACAGGAGTGGCGGCGTTTCTAGGCTGGTCGATTTTGATCGGGGCGGCGTTTCGAAAGTCAAAGGGAGGAGGCGGAAAATGACGTGTGGATCGGGGGAATCCAAAGAGATCCGTGGGGACGGACCTCTGCCGCGCCGAAACAGGCGTCAGCTGGCGCTTTTCGTGCTGTTTTTTTCGCTTCTAGCGAGTCAGCAGTTGCTGGGAGATCCGTGCGATAAGGCCGAGGAGAAATTTGCCGTGTTTTTCGTGATCGACCGTTCCGGATCGATGGCTGAGGTGGACTATCCCCTTGATGGCAAGCTCGTTACGAGAATCGAGGGAGCGAAAAACTGGGCGCTCGAGCAGGCTGAGAATCTGGATTTCGGCACCTACGTTTGGATCTGCGAGTTTGAGGGAAACAAGGTCTTTCCCGGCGGCGGACACGAGTTGGTGAACAAGCAGCACGAAGTCACGCTTCACGGACCACCTGAGCGGGAGAAATTGAAAGGGATTCTAAGGGACCTCAGGGTTCACCAAAAGGAGGCGGGCACTGCGGTTTATGACGCGACCGGGTTGGCGATGAACCTGGCAAGAGCAAAGCTGAAGGACGGCTGGGTGGTCTCGGTGATCACCCTGACAGACGGCAAAGACCAGGGCGGTGCCACAACCCCACCTCAACAGAAATCGATCGAATTCAGAGATGTAAAAGACCTCAAGGGTGTCTACGACCGGTTTCCAGATTTTCAGCGGGATGATTCGACCTCGTCCACGCTGGCGCACATCCATTTTGGCGGAAGAGACGGCGAGAATGCGAAAAAGACGGCGGATCTTCCGCTGTCAGTTCGGGTTTCTCCCGCCAGAATTTCCCTTGGAGATCCCGTTGCGAATCCAAACCCAGTGATCGAACTCTGCATTTCGATCCCGGGTTACGACGGGAGCAAGTTTCTGAGCGGCTTTGATAAAATCGACTTGAGTTTCCCCGAGGATTCACCTGTGCAAATTGGGCCATTGGATTCGATTGAGTTTCGTGAGGGCTCGGTGAAGATCCCGCTGCAGATCATCGATCCTGACAATCTGCCCACCGGGAAAGCGCTGGAGACCGAACTGACCCTGACTTTTCCGCACGAAGTTGGCAAAAGCGGCTGGAGTCCAAGGATCGCCGGGGCCGGACTGGCATCGAATGAAGGAAAGGTAAAACTCTCCTTCCTCACGGGAAGCGCGCCTGTGATCGGCGCGATGATACCGCGAGAGGGGGACAAATTCCTCGCCGGAGAGCTGGTTGACTTTCGCGTGGACGTTTCTCCCGGAATGAAGGTGGTCTGGGATGTCGATGGCAAGCTCCACGAGGAGGCCAGGTTCCAGGAGGAGTTCAAGCGCGGCGGCGTGAAAACGGCCACAGTTTTTGCAACGGACGGAAAGCGAACCTCGGTGCCGAAACAGGTTCATTTCATGATTCTCGACTACGGCCTGGTGCTCGACCCGATTGCGGAAAAGATCGTGGCTGGCGAGCCCTTTCGATTCACGGCGACACCGAAGGGCGAGTTTGAGAACTTTGTCTGGTACGTCGACGGTCGACCTTTCGCGCGCGACACGCCTGATCTGGAATTCACGTTTGATGAAGGCCTGAAAAGCCGGACTCACAATGTCTACGTTGTAGGAAATCCAAAGGGAGTGGACCGCCCAATCCCCTCTCTTGCGCAGACGATCGAGGTCTGGTTGAAGCCGAATGGAGAACTGGAAGAGCCCTCAGGCGGACGGGCTTTTTTCAATCAGCCGGTTCATTTCCGATATCGGATAACCGGGGACGACGTGGACCGGATGAATATTCAGATTCAGAACGAGGCAGGCTATGTGCTCTTCAGGGCGAATCCTCCAGCGATTCTGGACGCGAGCGGACAATTCCGGGTCGTTGAATTCGACAGCAGTCCGATCGCGCCTTCAGGGAAGCCGGAGAAGTTCAAGATTATCGGAACGCTCCAAGGCAAGCTGACTTCGAAGGTGATGAAATCGTTTGAGCTGCCGTTTCAGTCCGAGATTCCGGAACCGGCGATCGAGTTTCCAAAAGCTGGGGACGGCAAGATCCAGTCGGGCAGACGTCAATCGAGGTAAATCGTCGAGGAGAGAACACGTTGGAACTCGAAGTAACCGATGCGAACGGCGAGGTGGAAATTGAAAAAATCGAGTTCATCGCCAAGAGACCGGAATGGCTGGGCGCGGCGCTCTTCATCGCAGCGATTTTGCTGATTCTGATCTCGCGGATTTTCTTCCTGAAAAACAAGCCCGCCGGTTGGCGAATGGAGGTGGATGACATGCCCAAAGAATCTTCTGAGTCAGAAAATAGCAGAAAACCATCGAAAGCTTCCCGTCAAAGGCGGGCAAAACTCAAAGTCGGTGATTTCTGGAATTCGAAGCGAAAACACGCCGAAGTGTTTGTGGATAGAATTCGTCCGCTGAAAAAGGACAAATGGATGAAGACGCAGCCGAACGGCGGCTATCTCAAAGTCACTGGCGTCCGCGGCGATTCGAAGGGGACGGTCAGCAAAGGCAACCTCGGCGCAGAGGCGGTATTTCAGAAAATCGGCGGTGGTAGCGGTGATCTGAAGACTTTTGTTCTCTCCCTGCCAAATCTCCAGGAAGAGGCCGAAGAGACACAGATCGATAACGACGATCATTTTCAGGATGGCCCCGACAACGGCCTGGTCATGGGCGGTGGGGCACACGAGGTGGATGACGAACCGCTCATGCAGGATGATGTGCCCATCACGAACGATTATTTGATCACGCTGAACACCTCCACCGGCTCAACCGCCCGGTTCTGGGCGGTTGGGGTCCTGCTCTGCGCGTTTCTCGCGACTTCATTTTACGGGGCCTGGCTCAAACTGATTTAAAGTATTTCAAACAAGTTAACCAAACACAAAATACCGAAACACCATGAGCAATCCAAACGTCATTCTCTGTTGCGGCGGCAGTGGCCTCGAAGCCGGTGTCCGGCTTAATCGCAAGCTGGTTCACGACCCTTACTGGGCACCTCGACTAGATCAGGATCTCTACTTCGTCGGCATCGACACCAACACCGACGATTTGAAGAAATTTCGGTCCGATCTACAGGAAGACAGCCGCTCAGTTAATCAGCCGTTCATCCAGACGATTCAGACTTCAGCCAGTCTTCAGAAGCTCGGCCCGGTGGTGCACCGGGATCTCGTCGAGCCGTATGAGAATGGTCGGAATCCGGCGGGGCTTGAGCGGCTTAAGAAACACTGGTGGTTCAAGAACGACAAGCCGGCTACCGCGCCCCGAGTTTACCCACTGTTTAAGGGTGCCGGGCAGCAACCAGCGGTTTCGTTTTACCTGACTTGGAAGCATCTCGCGACAATCGGTCGTCAGTTCGATGAGCTCGTTCACGAGATCATTAACCGCCGTTCTCACATGGGAGTCGAGCATCCTCCCCTGCATCATCTGAACGTCCTTCTGGTGTCCGGTCTCGCGGGCGGAACGGGCAGGGGCGGCTGGCAGCTGGTGGCGGCGAAAGCCATGGACAGCCTGAACCGGGCGATCGGAGACACCGGGCAGGCAATCAGCCCGGTCTGCTTTTTTCTCGATGCGAGCTGTTATCCGGATCGCTTCGAAAATATCAGTGTCGAAAACAAGCTCCGCGCGAATTCGCTGACCGGGTTTTCCGAGCTTTCAGCCTGGTTAGGAAAGGAAGAGGAGCACGAGCTTCCCTATCGCCTGCCTTCGATCGAACATCCGGAATCCGAAGAAGCCGACTTGATCCAGCTGAACGAAATCACAGGCGGCTCGCCGCTTTACAGCGCGATGCTTACGTTTGGTCGCAACGACATGGCCGTGATCGGAAAGTCGGAAGACGGTTTCGACATGGTCGCCTCCTCGCTCTACGCCCTGATCACTCACAGCGTGATTCAAAGCGTGCAGATCAATAAAGGAGGTTACCCTTTCTGGGGGATCGGGTCCGCCGTTTATGAAGTGCCGATCGAAGATCTGAAATCCTTTTTCGAGCAGGATGCCCGACGCGTGGTCTGCGAAGAGCTCATCAGTTATCGGCCGGGTGACGTCGCCAAAGAGGCTGGATCATTCTACAAAACTGCCGGATTGAACATCAATGCGCTCGACATGCGGATGCACGAAAGCAAGCACCCATCCGAGTTGCAGCTGCTGGGCCGTTTTGCCCGGCGGCATCAGGATTTAATGGAGGCGGCTTTCGACAATCTGGATAGCGCGCTCGAATCCCAGGACACTGACGAGTCGCTTGAAATGGCCCGCGCTTTTGACGCCGAGCTGATTGACCAGAATCTTGTCCGACAGGCCCTGAATGGCGCGATCCTCGACGGGTTGGGAGACAAAACACGGAACAGACAAGAGAAAGGGCCGAAGGATCTTGCGGAAGCGCTTCTCGAGTCGGCGATCACAGGCGCGAGTTCCATTCTTCACCGCCACAAGTCTCTGCAGGCGGCTTACAAGTTTCTTGATGAGGTGACCGAGAAATTCCGGAAGCAGATTCAGGAACTTCAGCACGGCGGGCTCGGTTCGAAAGATCAGGGCGTCAACGATCCGGCAGTTACGATCGAGAAGGAAGGAAACCGGTTGTTGCGCCGCAAGCCGTTTAACGAAGGAGTCCGGAAAGATATTCTGTTTGAAGCCCGAGTCCATCTCATGCACTCCAGCGTGAAGCAGCTCCTCGCCTGCCTCAATGAAGTTTACGCGGCGATGATGGGCAAAATTCGCCCGCTCAAGAACCAATTGGCCGATGCTGCGCAGCACCTTCGTTTGCGGGCTCAGAAATTCGGAGAAGCAGCTGCGAAACTGGAAAAAGAGAAGGCGCTCTTCACCACCGCGGAGACAGCGGACCGCTCAATCGTCATTAGTAAAAAGCGGTTTCAGACGCGAAAGATCCGGCCGATCAAACCTGAAAGTCAGGACTACGGGGAAACCGTTTCCCGGGATAGTCTGCTTGAACTCCTCGCTGAGCAGATTCAGATTTCCGCAAGCAAACCCGATGCGACTCGGCCCACGGAGCGTCAACGCGCCGAACACGCGATCACTGAGATCGTTAACTCAGAAGTCGGCGTCAGCCCATCGTTGCTGGAGCAATTTCAGATCGAGCGGGTGATCAACAAGCTGCGCAATTTCTGGATCGATCATCTCCACGGGGTCCGAAACGACGCTCCGCGCTTCAATGATTTAAGCCGCCGTTTTTACAAGTACTTCGGCGTCAAAGTCGGGCGGAGCGACAATGGAAACGTGGTCCTTGAAGATGGCCGCAGCGATCTCGGATTTCTGACCCGGATGGGCGCGGCGCTGGTGACGGTCTGCCGACCTTATTGGAGTGCGAAACGTTCCGAAGATGAAGGCGCGCAGAATGTTTACCTCTTCATGCCCACGGTGATTTCCGACTCTGAGCTGGATGGAGTTCACCAGGATATCAGGGGGCTTGTCGGGCAGGACCTGAACGTCCAGCCCAAGGTCTACGGCCGCTACACTCCGGTTCAGGACCCCAATGTGGTGGCGAAGGTCGACGGAAATCCTTACATGATGTTGGCTTATTCCGACGAAGCAGTGCTGAAGCTCGAAGATATTCGTTCGCTCGACTATTGGAAAGGCAAGCCGGCGCTTCAGCAGCTGCTGGAAGCCGCCGAGAGCACAATTGGCGAATCGATGTTCAGCCGGGTTGGGGCGGATCTCGGAATTGGTTACGCCGATCCGCGCTACGTGATCGACCCCAGCTTCGCGAGCCGCCGCTGGAGACCTTGGTATCGAGCCGGGGCAAATGGTTCGAGCGCCCCAGCCGACTCGAGCGGTTCTTCGAACGGAACTGGTGACCCGGATGGCAATGGTGATCCAGCCGGGACAGCGAGCCCGGCGCACGATTGGAAATCCGTGACCCCGAATGAGCAGGAGCAGGGCGTTCAACACCTCGGCTCTGAGCAATCCCCTCTTCTTCAACCTGAATCGCCGCCTGTTCTGGAGCCGCCGCGGCCGGATGGTCTCGGTTGAGCAAGCCGAATTCGCGCGCTGAAGATGCAGGAGGAAGTCCAGGATCCACGGGTTACGGTGATCGCCAATCGCGAGACCTTGGAAGAATTGCATCGATTCAACCAGGGACTCTGCCCGTTTATATTCGAGGACCAGCACGTCAGCAAATCGGTCGAAACCGATTCCGGGTTGGACCCGGTCCGCATGCTGGATCTCGCCAAAATCTGGACCTTGTCCAGATTTCAGGTCGAGGACAATGGAGACGTTGACGAGGAACCGGATCTCGAAGCCTGGTCGCCGGCAGATCGCGAAAATAAAATCGCGGTGGCACCCGAGATCGCCCGGATGATCGATTCGATCATCTGCCAGCTGGTTGTGATTTCCAGGGACGAGAAATTCGACGCCGCGATTCTGCGCGAAACCCGCCGGGTCAAGGGCGTTCGTCACATGCTGGAACGTCTCAACCCGCGCGGTGAGGTTGAACCCCGGGTGATCCTGATGGTGATCTGCGAGGAAGAAGTCGCGTCGAAACACCTTGGAAAACTCCAGCAGCTGCTGGCGGTTCGCGATGGAGATCCAAAGTACGAAGCGCGTTTTCTCATGCTCGACCAGTTGGAGATGTCGGGCACGAAGGTTCATTTCGCTTACCATTCCTGGCCGCTCTACGTCAGCCGCTTATTGATGTTTCTGACTCATTCTCCGGACCTTGAGTGGCTTGATCCGGAGCGGGACAGGGCCCGAATTCACGCGTGGCGGTGTTACGATGTTCGTGCCGTTCCCTCGGAAGACCACCTCAGTTACATCCGCCAGAACGTGTTCCCGGTCGTCGTTGACGAAATTCGCCATCGGCCTGACACGAATACTGGACCGCAACGGCGAGGACAGGCTGGCGGCAGACGGCCAGCCGCGAATTGGGAATGGGACCTGAGCACGGTGGAGCTGAACAAACCAACAGACGATCTCCGGCCACCGAAACCGCGAGATTGGAAGAGCTATGTCCATGGTGTCGCCCATTCTGAACGCTACCACCCGGCAGGGATTCCCGAGGAGTGGGAGTCGCCGATTGAAGAGTGGCAGCTGAACCTGTGGAAAGCGCAGAAACATCGGGTTGGGATCCCGGACAACCGGCATGAGGTCAACGAAATCGAAGGGGGCGCGATGTACGAAGGCAGCCACACTCTCTGGCGCGAAATCGCTGGCGACATCGGCAAACTCCAGACTCCCATCGTCACCAGCGACCGCCGCCGCAACCGCCGCCGCCAGCAGATCGAAGACGACTGGGATTTGATGGAGAGAAACAAGATCTCCCACGACGAAAAGTTCCAAAGCTGCATTGGCGCTGCGCATGAGCTGGCTGAAGCGCGTGACGGCTTTCTCCCGCCTCTTTGGCGGTTTGCAGCCGCCGGTGCCGTGGCAGTGGTCGTCGGTTGGGGCTCGTTTCTCCTGCTCTATTTCGTGATGCAGACTTGGAGCGCATTTTCGCCTGGAACGTTTGCGTGGCTCGAACAGGCAAAAGCGGTCGGCAAGCTCATGTTAGCGATTTTGGGCACGGCCATGGGAATCGCGCTGCTCTCCTGGATCGTCGAAAATCGCAAAGGCCGAAAAGCGCACCGCCATTTTGTGAAATTGTATCTCAGGGGACTTCGTCAGGCTGCATGGAGCCGCAACAAGCACATCGCAGATTGTTTTCAGAATCATCTCGTCTCCTGGACCGGATATCGCACCGATCAGATCGGTGCCCGCGCCAACGTCATTAAAGGGCGGATCTCGGAGGCAGTTGAGCGCAATCTCGGCGATGAACCTGTGCCGCGCGCCGCCGATTCTCTTCCCCGGAATAATCTGAGCGAAATCGAAGAGGATCAGGATCGAGATACCGAGGAGCGGATCGCGGCGCGCCTTGTGGAAGTTGAGAAATTTCAGGAAGACACCACGATCGAGATCAATTTTTCCGGTCACCGCAAACTCTCCTGGCAAGGCGTGCTGCGGCGAATTGAAGACCGGATGCAAAAGCGAATGCGAGAAAGCTTCGAACAGGAATGGTCCAACTTTGCCTTGCAAAAAGATCGGAACCGCGCCGGAGCACTCGCGCCCCGTGATGTCGAAAATCTCGTCTTCGAATCGATGCGAACCTGGGATAGGATCATTCGGGGCTCCGTCGGCGGTTTTGTCACCACCGAATCGAGCCACAACGCCGTCATTTCTGAAGTCTTGCAGGATCAGTTCAACGCCCGCCATATCGGCGTCGTCGGTGCCCGTGATTATCTCAGCTGCCAGGTAAATGAAGTCGACCGGTTTGGATTCGGCCTTCTCGCCCGCCGCTCGCTTTCGCGGCAGATTGAGGAATTGATCGTCTCCGAACGACCGGGGCAGCCGCGCACCGTGGCGACATTCCGTGACGATGAGGAAAGCGGTTACCTCGCCACGCTCATCGAGGTGTGCAAAATCGACCTTGAAGCCGATGAGCGGTTCAAACGCGTCGTGGCCCGGCCCGCGCGGCTTCTTGAGCCGGACGAAAACGATGATGGCACCGCCGAGGGAGGGGCGGATGACAACGTGCAAAAATGAGCGAATTATCCGCTGCCAAAGAGGTAGAGAGTCAGAAGAAGCCGAAGAAAAAACCAGTCAATCTGGGTTTTCGTAAGCGTTCGCTCACTTGGCTGTCCAGTCATCCAGAGCATGTTAAACAACGGTGGCGCCAGTCCCGCTGGTTTGCAGGGATGCTGTTCCTGGTGCTCGCCGTTTTTATGGTGATGCGTTTGGTCAGGGAAGGCGGCCTGTCCGATTTCATCGCCAATTTCCTGACAACCTGGCCCCTGCGTTTCGGGATCGTCGCTGCGGTCGGCGTCACGATCGTCATGACTTACAGCCTTCTGCTGCGGATGACCATGCTTCGCCGCTACGTCTACGTTTCTAAACAATTTGACTCCGATGGAGCGATCCTGAATCGAAAAGTCAGTCTGCTGTTCATCTTTCTCATCGCCGCCGCCGGGATGTGCCTGCCGATCGGAATGTTCTTTATGTCCAAAGGCCTCTGGTTCCGCGTTTTATCCGCGGTGGTCGCCTTTCTTCCTCTCGGTGCCCTGATCGGCGTCCTGCTTTATTGCGAATGGAAGTATCTTGCCGGCATCGTCCGCTATCGCGAGAACGCATTCAGTTGGATCCTGAAGTGGCTCGGCCGACTGCTGCTGATCATGGCGATCTTCAGCCTGGCTTTCGAGTTTTTGAAGTGGATGCAGGGCAAGGGATGGTTCGAACTTGAGTGGCTGAGTTGGGGCAAAGAAGTCGTCACCCAGCTCGAAAGCTGGACCAAAGGCTGGTACCCGAGTCGGGCGGCGGAAGGACTGGCTTACGGAATGACTGCGATCTCGATCCTCATCCTTGCCCGGAAAATCTGTCAGACGCCGGAGTACATCGATCCCGACGCCGTAGAAGAGCCGAAGAAAAAGAAAAAATCGTGGTTGAGACGAATGTTCGGTTGGTTCCCTCTCCTCTGGCCTTTCGGGAAGAAGCCTGGCTCCGGGGAAGAGGACGCCGAGCTTGATGCGGCTAAGGACGCGGAGCCCGAGCCGAACTGGGTTTCGGAAATCCTACAGGAAATGGGTCTGGAGCACGGCGATGTCGAGATTCGCAGCACAAAGCGTGGCGACCGAGCCCGATGGGTCAGCACCGAACTCGACAGCACGCAAGAGTTGCGGAACTGCTGGCTCTTCGGCATCCGAATCCGCCCGACCATCGACCAGGCGCTCGCTGTAAACGAATTCATCGATCTCGGTCTCCCGGCGCGGGCACTCAACGCGATTGAGAACCCGGTTAACCCGCCCGCGATGGACTTGATCATCGATGGAGAGGTTGGTTCCGGGCGCACCACTGCGATCATGGCGATGGCGGCCCACGCCCTCGTCGCCCGAGGACAGCGGGTCGTCGTGATCACGCCGTCTGATTCCCGCGCGGTTTCCTGGGAACGGCGATTCCGTCGCCTGCTGGAGGAACTTGGATTCCTCCGGTTCACATCCGTTTACGGTCTCAGTGCCCACAAGGGCGAGCGCGTTCAGGAGCTCGACAACTGGCTGGATGGTGTCGAGCCGTTTCCGAACATCTTCATCGGAACAGCGGAACAGTTTCAGCTCTGGTTTCAGGGGCAAACCAACCGTCGTAAGCAGCAAAGTCGGCAGCTGCTGCCTTTGCTTGAGGTGATTCTGGTCGAAGACTTCTTTGAGCACGGCCCGCTTGTCCAGCAGCATCTGCCATTCATGCTCGACGCCCATCGCCTCGTTCTTCAAGCATTTTCGAGCCGACTACAGACCGTGGTTTCTCTGCCCTCGCTCGGTGAGTTTGCCGCAAAGCGTGTCATTGGCAGGCTCTTTCCGCAGGTGATCGATCCTACCGAGCACAGGGCCAATATTCGAATGAGGCACAACATCCGCGGTTGGCGAATTGTCGTCCCTTCCGATGATCCTCGCGAGACTCTCATAAAAATGGCAGTGCGCTCGCTCGAACGAGAGCGGATTGTACTCGTCTTTCAAAAAGATGGCGATCCTCGCCGCCTCAGCGCCCTGCGGACCGAGATCAACAGCAACGTTCCTTCCGCTCGGCGTGATTCGCTTCAGATCTTCGGAGATTTTGATGAGCTTTCGAGTGAGGACGTCAATCCCGCTGGCGTGATCCTGACCATTTCCCACATGGACGACACGATCGGGTATGCGCTCCAGGCCTGGGGAAATCATGAGGAGTGCGTCGTTTTCCAGATCATGCCGAAGGACAGCATCCTCGTCGGCTCGGCGACGGGCGGCATTTGCCCGGTCCTCGCTTCGAGGGACGCCCGCGGGTTCCTTGTCGACCACCTTTCGGGAGCCCTCGCCTGCATTCCGGAGCGCTGGCCGATTCCGCTGAGAGCCTGGCAGCTCATCGGCCTGTTGCCCGGCATGGTCGCGGTTTCCGATGAGCGAATCCGGCGGATTCTCGCCACTTTCAGCGTTGATCAGCGCGACCCGGGCGAAGAGTCCCGAGATGCTGCGGATTTCATTTATCTGGACGAACTGCGCGCTTTGCCGGGCGAAGAACTCGGGCCGAAGTCCATCACCCGCTACCCGAGTCGCGCTGGGCGGATCGCATCCGCGCCGGGCAGACCTGATGGGATTCAACTCGAGCTTTTCCACGACACTGATCGAGTGGATCTCGGAACCTGCGAAGTCCGTTGGACACGACATGAAGAAGGTCGAGCCGAACTTGATCGCTCCGATCTCAGGCACCTCGTCGATTTTCGCTACCGGCGAGGCGAAGGATTCCTCGTTCCGACCGACTTTCGGTATGACGAAGAAGAAGGTTATGAATTCGTCACCACGTTCGCTACCGGGGCCGGGTTTGACTCGATTTATCCCAAATGGAATTTCGCTTGGAGCGGATTGCCGCGAGCAAACCACATTCAGATTCGCGGCGGGGGCAGTCACCCCATCCGTTATTTCACCGTCGATCTCGACGACTTCGGCCTGCTGGACTGCAAAATTGCCGAGCGCTTCAACGACATCGGGCAGCTGGAGGAAATCTCGCCGCCGATTGAGTTTTCCTACCGCGCTCGAGTAACCGGAATTCTCCTGGGAGCCAAAGATTTTGACGGCGATCCCAGCAAACTTGCCCAGCAGCTGCTGGACCTCCGCTGGACCTCCGAGGACAATGAGGCTAAGCGCGCGCGTTATCTGACTCTGGCGTTCGAACGTGCCTTCCGGCGAGTGATGCCAGGCTACGAAAACTATGGCCGTTGCGTCGCCCTTGAGCTGACCGGCAAACTTGCGCGTTATGGCGAGGCTGTCGTTTGGATTCTGGAGAACGACACCAGTGGTCAGAGCGTCAGCGACGCAGTGATGGCAGTGATGGCGTTGATCGACGATCAGAAGTACTGGCGCGGCCGGCTCTTTGGCGAAGCCAGGCGCACACTCAAATACTTTCAGAAAAAGACGGATGCAGCGTCGCGCGATCGGGCCGCCCGCGTGCTCGCGAAAATGGACTTCGGCACGGGTGAAGGCACAGCGGACGCGCTCGCCTTCGCATTCGGAGTTCTGACCGACATCCTCGGCGACGAAGCCGTTCCAACGGGCGAAATCGAGCATGATGTCGAAGCCGAAACCGCCGCTGCGGCTACTGATTCGCCCTTTAAAGTCGAGGAACCGCCCAAGGAGGAGATTTCTGCGCCAACGGCGGTCATCGAAGTGGTTTCAGACATTCCCAGTGAGCTCGACCGAGATCCTGTGTTCCGCTACCTGCTTTTGGCCGACGACAAAGACGAGCATTCTCAGATCGCGGTCAAAGTCCCCGATGAAGTGATCGACGACATGAAGCAGGCCCTCCTGCCCAGCAAGGGGCGGCACTATCACAGAGCTGATTTCCGTGGCGTGGAAGACTTGATCGACCTCAACGGCCCTCTGCTACACGGAGTCGGCAAGGAAGAAATGCGTCGGTTCGTTCGTCAATTCGCGACCCGTGCCAAACGAATGGACTGGGACCGAAATAAACTCGCCAACGAAATCCTTGGATTCGTCCAGCGTTCGATCTCGTTTGCTGAGGATCTGGGTTCGACAGGGTTTGAAGAGTATGCGCGCTTCCCGCTTCAGACTCTCGTGGATGGCTGCGGCGACAGCGAGTGTCAGGCGATCCTGACACTGAGCCTTCTTCTTTATCTTGGATTCGACTGCGCCCTCCTTGTCTTTGAATTGGACCACGGTGCCGCGACTCACTACGATCCCGCCCTTCGCATCAATCCGAGCCAGCTTGCCTCGTGGAACTTGTCGCGACGTAGTCAGCTTTTCGGCGACAAAAAGACCGGTTTTTACCTCTACGGCTCAGCTACCAGCTGCGAGCCGAGGAGTTGGGGAAGACGAGTTCGCTACATTGACGGAAAGCGGATCACTCACGAGCAGGTGATTCCGTTTTCGGTCGATGACCGGAAGCTGCTTGCCTGGGACGTTGACGAATTGCCGCTGCAACCGGCTCCGCCTCCCGCGGCTTTGCCCCAGCCACCGCCTCCCACGGCTTTGCCCCAGCCGCCGCCTCCCACGGCGCTTTCACCGGCTTCAACTGAGGAGACCTCGGATGAAATCGATTCTGTTCCAGTTATCCAGCCGCCATCCGTTCAAGACTGGACCCCCGCTTCCAGTGTTCAGAAGAATATGGAAAAGCCGGACGATGATCCTGATCAAGACGACAAAGAGGTTGAGGAAATTCCGGCTCCAACTGTGGAGCAGAATCAGATCGAGAATCCGTCAGATTCCTGAAAATTGATCTATCCGATTTGCCCCGCAGCGTTGTAGTCTAAAAAGATGAGACGCATCCTTCTTTCACTCCTTCTAATATCCGGGCCTGCCATCGGCCAGGAAGTTCAACTCGAAACGACGGCTAACGAAACCAGGGCGATCGAAGCTTGGGTCGACTCGCATCTTGAGGAAGTCGTTGAGACCTACAAACATCTCCACGCCAATCCAGAGCTCTCGTTTCAAGAGCTGAAAACCAGCGCATTCGTCGCCAAATCGCTTGAAGCGGCCGGGTTCGAGGTAACCAGCGGAGTTGGCAGAACCGGTGTCGTCGGCGTGCTGAAAAATGGAGCTGGGCCGACGGTTTTGATCCGCGGCGACATGGACGCGTTGCCGGTGCTCGAGCAGACCGGCCTGCCTTACGCAAGCAAGGTTCAGGTGAAAAAGGCGGACGGAACGACGGTCGGGGTGATGCAGGCATGCGGGCACGACGTCCACACGACGATGGTCGTCTCGATGGGGCAGCTGCTGGCTGACTTGCGGGAGAATTGGAAGGGAACAGTCGTGATGATCGCTCAGCCGGCTGAGGAAATCGGGATGGGTTCGCGCGAAATGATTGCGGACGGGCTCTTCGATCTCATTCCGAAGCCGGATTTCTGCCTGTCGCTCCACGTGATCCACAAATTGCCGGTCGGTTCGGTTGGGCTCACGTCAGGATGGGCGTTTGCGAATGTGGATTCGGTCGACGTCACGATTTACGGCAAGGGCGGGCACGGAGCGAGGCCAAACGCAGCGATCGATCCGATTGTGACTGCCGCGCACGTGATCGTCGGCCTGCAGACGATCGTAAGCCGCAGGCTCGATCCGATCGAGCCGGGCGTGATCACGGTTGGCTCGATTCATGGCGGCTCGAAGCACAACATCATTCCCGCTGAAGTTAAGCTTCAGCTGACGGTTCGTTCTTACACGGATGAAGTCCGCGCGCAGTTGCTTGACGGAATTCGTCAGGTCACGACCGACACCTGCAAAACGATGCTCTGCCCCAAGCCCCCGCTGGTCGAAGTAAGAGACGAGTTCACCCCGGCTGCCTACAACGATCCCGCGTTGACTGCAGCAGCTGCTGAGTTGTTCCAAGATCTTTTTGGCAAAGAAAACGTTCACGACATGCCACCGACGATGGGTGGAGAAGACTTTGGACGGTTTTCGAAGCAGCTGGGCGTTCCGGGATTGCAATTTCGGATCGGTGCTGTTGGTCTGGATCGATGGGAAGCAGCTCAAAAAGAAGGAGTCGACTCGCTTCCATCGCTGCATTCGCCGCTCTTCTATCCAGAGCCGGAAAAGACGATGGAAGTCAGCCTGGTTTCGATGGCGAATCTTGCACTGGGTCTGCTCAATCCAGCTCGATAGCGCATTTTATAACTTTGCCCTCAAAGCTGAAAGGAGCCTCGTAGTCGCCGACGGCTCCTCCCGTGTCTTCACCGACTTGAAGGCCGTCGAGCGGCTGATCTTTGAGGAAACCCGGAGACTTTCCCTTGCCGTTTTTTTCGCCGGAAGTGGTCAGCGTGATCTGGCCTTTTTTGCCGAAAATCGCCGTTACCTCGGTTGCTTTGGCCGAGATTGGCATCTCGCCAGTCACCACCGTTCGCTTGCCGTTCTGTGTCGTCGCGAAATTCAAAGTGCCGTCTTTTAGATAGAGAGACCAGCCGAGGTTAGTCCCGCCTTGGGCGACGATTACGCCGTTTGCTCCAGCAGCTGCTGGCTCGATGATGGCGGCGACCTTGAAACCTCGATTCTCGACAAAAGGCGCTTTTTCACGGTCCAAGTCGTCGCCTTGGTTCAGGTCAAAACGCGTTTGATCCAGATTGAACGCGCTTCGATCCGGTTTCGGCGGCTGAGGATTCAAAGGAAGGACGTTTGCGCGCTCGGCGTAGGCCTGCCACATCGCGGCGAGCTTCTCGACGACCTCCGTCTGGGAATCAGCGAGGTTGTTTTGCTCCGATCGATCTTTGGCGATATTGTAGAGTTCCCACTTACCTTTTGCGCCTTTGCCCACGAGTTTCAGATCGCCAACGCGGATCGCGCGATTGCCTTCGTGCTCCCAGTAAATCGCTTCGCGTTCGATTCCTTTGCCTTCAAACGCAGAAACGAGGCTCTTGCCTTCCATTGGCTTGATTTCCTTGTTATCATGATAAGTTTTTGGATAGGTAGCCCCGGAAATATCCACGGCCGTTGCCATCAAATCCACGAGATGACCAGGAGTCGTTTCCAGCTCCCCGGCCCGAGTCACTTTTGCCGGCCAGTGAACAATCAGCGGTGTGGAAATTCCGCCTTCATGCGTCCAGTGCTTGTATTCTTTGAATGGCGTGTTCGAAACGGTCGCCCAGCCTTTTCCATAACCGATTAGCGTGTCGGCTGCTCCTGGCATCACGCCTTTGCCCTGACGAATCGGGTAGCCGTCCCGAGTTTGTTTGGGATTCATGTCAGGCTGAAGATAATCGTCTGCCAAAGGCGGGAGAGTCGGCGCTCCCGCGCGTGGGCCGCCAGGTTTGCCGTTTCGACCGTAGTTTTCGGCGCAGCCGCCGTTGTCCTGGAAGAAGCAAATCAGCGTATTCTCAAACTGCCCGGTCTCTTTCAGCGCCGCGACGATCCGACCGATACCTTGATCCATGCTGTCGATCATCGCCGCGTAAACTTCCATGTTGGCGATGTCCCACTCCAAATGCTCGGATTCTTTCCAGTCATCCGGGATCGGCCAGTTCACAGTTGATTCTTCATCGACAACACCGAGTTCGATCATTTTTCGATAGCGCGCGTTGCGGATTTCGTCGTAGCCGCCGTCGTATTTTCCTTTATATTTAGCGATATCCTCCGGCAGGGCGTGCATCGGCCAGTGAGCCGCCGTGTAAGCGACGTACATAAAGAAAGGCTGTTCGTCGCTCTCCTTGTGGTGTTCTTGAATGAAGCTCGCAGCGTGATCGCTGATTGCGTCCGTATAGTAGAAGGTTTCCGGCTTGTATTTCGGATCTGCCCAAGGGGAAATCAGCTCGTTGTCGCGCGTTAGCGAGTTTGGATCAAAAAACGAGCCGGCACCGTGAATCGTGCCGTAAAACCGGTCAAACCCGCGCTGAACTGGCCAATTATGTTTATCCAATTCGGAATTCGGATTGACCTTTGGCGTCACGTGCCATTTTCCTGACATGTAGCTTCGATAACCGGCTGATTTCAGCGCTTCAGGGATCGTAACGCAATTACGATTCAGATCACCGCGGTAACCGTCATAACCACGATCATTCATCATGTGGCCGACTCCCGCCTGATGCGGATAGAGGCCGGACATCAGGCTGGCGCGGGTCGGGCAGCAGCGGGCTGTGTTGTAAAACTGCGTGAACCGGAGTCCACCCGCGGCGAGCGCGTCGAGGTTCGGCGTCGCGATTTCACTGCCGTAACAGCCGATATCAGAATACCCCATGTCGTCGGACATGATGTAAATGATGTTCGGCTTGTCAGCGGCGCTGGCGACACCGGCGAAGGCGGCAAAGAGGATCAGAAAGCGTGAGAGTTTCATTTGGAAGCCCTCACTTAGCACAGATCCATGTTGCGCGAACCTCAAGAGTTCGGCTTCGGCGGCATCTGTCGAGATTCAATCTCGGCCGTCTAAACTTCCACCTTCAAAAGCTCGCAGGATTCTTTGTAGCCTGGGCCGTTGATGCCGAACTCGCTTGCTGTGACGCGTGCCAGGCCAACGAGGTGCTGCCAACGAAACGCCGGGCGCGAATCCGCGAAATCGCCCGTTGTCGTGACGAAATATTTCTCAGCATGAAGAGCTCCGTCGACGGTCGTCGCGTGCCGCAACAGAAGATCGACAGCCGGCTTCACTTCGTGGCCCGCGGCACCGTAAACGTGCATGAAAACGCAGGCCTGCGCCTGGTCCTGATCTCGGATTGCGCCGTCGAGACCGGTCAGCAGCTGCTCGGGCGATTTCTTGCCTAACGCGGCCACTTCCTCTTCGTAAGGACGCGGTTTCCACTCGAGAAATTTCCCTCCACGTTGAGCCCGATCGCGTGCCGCCTGGTAACCAGCCAAAATCAGACTCGCCGCTGCGTGCCGAGGCTCGCTGACCTGCGCGATGTGCCGCCAGGCGTTGGCCGAATCGCTCGCGTGCACGCCGATCGAATCGCCGTGAACGCTGCCTTCCTGCTTGCCCGGCTTCACCTGATCGCTCGTCCGACCCACATCGCGCAGCACCAACTGATTCGTCGCCAACGAAATCGCCTCCGCGATCGCCGACGGCGCAATTCCCTCTGCCAGGCTCGATGCAACCGCGTTCGCCGCTTGCTCGGGCGTCGACTCAAAGATCACCTGACTCATCTCGGCTACCAAGCCGTCCTCAGCCGCTTTGTCGCCCGCCGGTCGCTCCAAGAGCTTGTAGTCGTCTAACAATTTGGGCAGCATCGCGCGCATTCCGGCGGCGTGCTTGCTGAGGCCTTTCTCCACTCTTAAGCAGTAGCGAAGCGACTGCCTCAGCATCGTTTCGGCGTGGTCCATGCCGATCAGATCGAGCGTGTCCCAGGAACGATGCGCCAGCACGATTCGGTGGACGTCGGCACCGCCTTCGACAACGTGCAGCAGGTCGTTCCAAGCGGCTTCGGGGCTGTTTTTCGCGATGGCAGCGAAGATCTTTTCGGCCGAATCGCGGTCCAGATTATTGACCGCCTTCTTCAGCAACTCTGATGTAGCGATCTCCGGCGAAAGCTCCGCTGGCTCGACCTTTTTGAGCTTTTCATTCTCGCGACCGCCCGCTTTCTGGATCTGTTGGGTGTTTCGGTAAAGCACCTTGAGCACCGGCAAAGCAGAACGCTCCGCCGGCAACTGCTGAGCCATCAAAAACGCCGGTTTCATCGCCATGACCGTGTGAAAGCCGACGTAATCTTCGCCGCCGAATGAGCGCGCGTTTGCCAGTGCGCCTGCCTGAATCAGCTGAGTCAAATTTGACTCGCCCGACTTGATCCGCCCTACCAGCAGCTGCTGGAGCTTTTCGAGCGGAGTTTCCTGCATCGCCGCGACGAGCGGCTCGATTTTTCCGAATGTTAGAGGCTGAGGAGCCTCGTCAGCGGCGTAGGAGGTTGAGACTCCGAGCGATTGGGCCAGGGACGAGCCGACGGTGGCCACGAGCATTCCCTGTCCGACCCGTCCGAGAAACTTCCGGCGGTCCGGTTGATTTGAGTTCATTCGATAAGCCTATCAGCTTCAGGAGGTTGTGAGAAGACAAATCGGCCCCGCTACATTTCCCGGCCACTGGCAGGTCACTCGCGGAGTCCAGCGACGTAGGTGATCGCCTTGCGGGTCAAAAGCTGAGCCTGCGGCGTTATCCGGCTTCGCCACGGGCCTGTTAGAATTCCTGCGATGATTCGGGCGAGAATCAGGCCTGCTACGAGAATCGCCAAGCTCTTAAGAACCGGTTTCCAGTAAGTTTGCGCACTATCTAAAAATTAGGTTAGCTGCTCGGGCAGAAAATCAAAGGCCAACATAATAGGCTGGCCTTATCCCTGAGCATTTTCCAGCGGATCTCCGGTCGTGAGAGCGGCGCGAGCGTTTTCTTCGGCGTTCGTTTTCTCTAAATAATAATCGTAGCCGCCAGAGAATTTCGTCACTTTCCCGCCGCCGACATGGAAGACGTTGTTCGCGAGCGAACGGATGAAGTGAACATCGTGCGAGATGAAAACGAGCGTTCCTGCGTAGTTTTTCAGCGCTAGGACAAGCGCTTCAATCGAGATCAAATCGAGGTGAGTCGTCGGCTCATCCATCAGAAGCAGGTTCGGCGGATCGACGAGGAATTTAACGAGATTCAAGCGGCTTTTTTCTCCACCCGAAAGGATCTTGCAGCGCTTGAAAACGTCGTCTTTGCGGAAAAGAAACGAACCGAGAACCCCACGAGCTTCGTCCTCTCGCATCGCGCCGTTCGCCTCCAAAACTTCATCCAGAACCGTGTTATTCGGGTTGAGCTGGGCACTGCGATGCTGCGAAAAATAGCCGATCCGGCAGTTGTGGCCTGGCTTGCGCGTTCCCGCTTGAATTTCGAGCTCTCCAGCGAGGATCTTGATCAGCGTCGACTTTCCGGCTCCGTTCGGGCCGACAAGCACGATTCGATCGTTGCGCTCAATTTCGACTTCGAGATTTTCGTAAATCTTGAGGTCGCCGTAGGCCATGTCGACGCCCTCTAACGTGATCACACGTTGGCCCGAGCGCGGCGGCTGCGGAAACTGGATTTTGAAGACTTTTCGCGGCTGGCGCGGCTTCTCGATCTTTTCGATTTTCTCAATCTGCTTAACCCGAGATTGGACTTGCGAGGCCTTGCTGGAAACCGATCGGAAGCGGTCGATGAAGTCCTGAATGTCGCCGATCTGCTTCTGCTGATTTTTGTAGGCTGCGAGCCGGTTTTCATACCGCTTTTCCCGCTCAGCGACGTAAGCCGTGTAGTTGCCGGTGAAGTGATTGAGTTTTTGGTCCTCGATCTCAGCGACCGATTCGACAACCGCATCCATGAACTCGCGGTCGTGCGAAATCATCAGAATCGCGCCCGGATAATTCTTCAAGTGATCGCGAAACCACCAGAGTGACATGAGGTCGAGGTGGTTAGTCGGCTCGTCGAGCATCAGAAGTTCGGGCTCGAGAGCGAGCAGCCGCGCGAGGTGCGCTCGCATCACCCAGCCGCCGGAAAGCTCGTTTGCCGGGCGTTCCCAGTCGTGCTCGCGGAAACCCAGCCCACGCATGATTTTCTTCGCCTTGGCCTCGAGAGCCGGGTCGTTCAAGGCGTCGAATTTCGTCTGAGCTTCATAGTAAGCCGGGTTATCGACCGTGCCGGCGTCCTCGTGTGACTTCAGCAGCTGCTCAAGCTCATCCAGCTGACCGGCCTGCCCGACGGCGATTTGCAGCGCGGTCTCATTTTTGACTGGATCGCATTCCTGCGGCAGGAAACCGGTCGTCGTCCACTCGTCGCGATCGATTTTCCCGGAATCAGCGGTGTCCGTGCCGAGAATCAGGTTAAAGAGCGTTGTTTTTCCTGCTCCGTTCGGCCCGACAAGGGCGGTTCGCTCGCCGTAATTGACGGTGAGGTCGGCGTTTTCGAAAAGCGTTTTGGTGGAAACAGCTTTAGTCAGTTTTCGGATCGTGAGCATGCGGCGCGCACCTTAGCCAACTCCGGCGTTTCGTCATCCGCAATTAAGCGGAGCTTTCAGCAGAGAAAAGGCGCGTGCCTGGATCAAACCGCGCGCTATCGAAGAATTTTCTGAGTCCTGCCTACGAGGTCAGGCACGCCGACCGGATCAGCGAACGAGGTTCCTCCTGAAAGTCGCGTTCAAGAGCACGAGAGTTAAAATCGGATAGATCGAAAGAGTGATCGTGAACCACTCAATTTGTTCGCCCAGCCCCACGACGCTCCAGATCGGAATGGCGCAACCGACTAACCCGTAAAGAGTGCCGAAAATATAGCCGGTTATTTTTTTCTGTCCCAAATATCCGATTCCGGAGACGATCAACAGAACGATCGTGGATAGCGCGAGGAAAAGCATGATCCAGAGCTCGATTGGCATGTTCGCTAAAATCGAGGCCGAAGGTTGCTTAATCGCGTCCGCCGTCGTGTCGACGACAGCTTGCATAATATCAAAAAAAAGGAAAACCGCCATCAAGAACAAGGCGGAAAAGCCGGCGAAAACAAAATTGAGGACGGCCAACGCAATGAGACCGCCCGATCTTTTTTCTTCCATGATGCCTATTTGATTAGAGCGTTGCTTGATTTTCGCAAAGCACTTTCTGAAGGTTTCGTTTTTCCCCAGATCGAGAGCGCAGAATCGACGGAAAGCTTCGCTGCCGACTGCCGGTGTACCATTTACCATGCCGGAAACAGCCGAACCTCCGAAATACGCCGTCAAACCAGGCGCTGCCGATCCCTACGCGACTTGGCTGAAGCGAACTCTCCAGCAAGACCGCGGTTTGCTCGCTTCTCGCTACGATCCCGAGGGCAAATTCGTGTTCACCGGCGCGTTTGACTATTTCGTCCATCGTTGGGATTTGAGCGACGAATCTGAGGAGGGTAAACGCCTGACACTCGCTGGTCATGAGAGCTGGGTCCGCGCCTTGGCTTGGTTTCCAACGACTGATCCCGCTCAGCAGCTGCTGGTGAGCGGCGATTACGTGGGGCGGCTGATCGTCTGGCCGGCTCTGGCGGAAAAACCGGAGCCGAAGCTGAATTTTCCGGCTCACGAAGGCTCGATCCGCTCGGTCGCGGTCAGTCCGGATGGGAAGTCGATCGCGAGCGCCGGGAACGACGGGTTCGTCCGCGTCTGGTCGGCTGAGGATGGGAAGAAAATCCTCGAGCTGTCCGGTCACGACTGCCATGTTTATCAGACCGCGTTTCACCCGGACGGAAAGTCGCTGATCTCGGTCGATTTGAAGGGAGTCGTGAAGCACTGGGAGCTTCCGAGCGGCAAACTGGTCCGCGAACTCGATGCGAGCTTGCTCTACATTTACAGCGAAAAATATACGGTCGATGTTGGTGGAATTCGGGGGATGAGCTTCAACGCGGACGGGTCGCGGCTGGCTTGCGCGGGTGCGACAGGCGAACGCGGGATCGCGCACAGCGGAAGTGCGAGGGTTTTGCTTTTCGATTGGGAAAGCGGCGAGGTGAAGCACGAATTCCAGCCTGGCCACGAGGAAATCTGCACGGCGTGGGGCGTGAAATTTCATCCAGACGGTTTCCTGATCGGCTCAGGCGGAAGCCGGACGGGCGGATATTTGTGGTTTTGGCAGGAAGGCGAAGACGAGGCGTTCCACCAGGTGAAATTCAAGCAGCGCGCGCCGGGATTTGATCTGGATCTGGCACCGGATTTGAAGACGCTCGCGGTAGCGAACCACGACGGCGCGGTTCGGTTCTGGGAAATGGCCACGGAGCCCGAGCCGCCAGCGGAAGCGGCAAAAAAGAAAACCTGATTCAGGGGATGACGCTCGATTTCAAGCTGGGTTTCGATTTTCCAACGCCACTCCTAACTGTCATCCCGAGCCTGCCGAGGGACCTCGCGAGCGGGGGTTGGTGAACGTGGATCAATAGCCTCGGTCCCGCCTTCAGCGGAATTCGTGCGTTGCCGCGCCTCAGAACGTCAAACGTCATCGCAGAGGTCCCTCGGCAGGCTCGGGATGACAGTAGCTGCTGACGGAAATCGAAGCAGAGCTGACTAAAACAGCTCGACCAACGGCCGTCCGCCTTCGAGCAGATTGAAAGGCATTCCTCCGCGATCCATCGCTTGGAGATCGGTCACGCCCATCGAGTGATAGACAGTTTTTGTGATGTCGGCCGGGCTAAGCGGCTTCTCATCCGGAAATTCGCCGTATTTGTCGGTCGTCCCATACGCCTGTCCGCCCTGAACGCCGCCGCCCGCGAGGACGATGCTCTGGCAGGCTGTCCAGTGATCTCGCCCAGCGCCTAACACGCCTCCATCGACACCGCCGCTTCGTGGATCGCCGATCTTCGGCTTGCGCCCCATCTCGCTGGAGACCACGACGAGAGTGTCGTCGATCAAACCACGCTGACTCAGGTCCTCGATCAACGCCGAGTAGGCCCGATCGAACTCCGGCATGAGATTATTCTGGAGACAATCGAAGTTATTTCCATGCGTGTCCCAGCTGCCCGCGCTGCGGCATTTCGCCGCCAGATCTCGGTTCGCTTTCCAGAAAACCGTGATGA
Organism: Verrucomicrobiales bacterium; assembly: GCA_047620505.1. Taxonomy (GTDB): domain Bacteria; phylum Verrucomicrobiota; class Verrucomicrobiia; order Verrucomicrobiales; family DEV007; genus JBLHKS01. Next base: position 29,182 of record JBLHKS010000055.1, read on the forward strand.
ACGGGACCTCGGCCTCAACCAGCTTGCGCGCCATCAGCAGGCTCATTCCGTTGAGCGTTTTTCCGTATCGATCGCGGAGCGATTCCGGCTCGCTAGCGATATCGAAAGCTGCGGCCGTGTCCTCAGCTGAAAGCAGCGAGAACGCCTTCGCTTGCTGCTCGGTATAATTCTGGACGGCGGCTTCTTGATCCAGCGAACGCCGCGCGGTGTTCAGCGCACCCAGCAGCTGCTGGCGGTCATCGAGACGTCCGCGATCCGTCTGGAGCGTCAACGCCGGTGCCTGGAAATTGAGCGGAGCGGCGTGATCGCCGTAGAGATAAAACGGATCGTGCAGGTTGCCCAAACGGCCTGCGAATTGACCCGGCCGCGTGTAGGGAGCCCGGCTTGGCTTGTGAGGAAGGGTGATGATCTGCGGCAGGCTCGCATGCGGCTCGCGATTCATCCCGACGACGCTGCCCATGAACGGAAAATCATCCGGATACGGCCGGCGGTCATTGCCTTGAATCCGGAACGTCTGGTCAGGCGCGTTTCCGGTGAGATTATAGTAATAACCGGCATGGTGATCGCCAGTCGCGCGGCCGTGATCGCTGACGGAGCGCACGATCGCAAGATGTTTGCCGACCTTGGCGGTCATCGGCAGGTGCTCAGAAATCTGGAAATCCGCGCCCGGCACGCTGATCGGCGAAAACGGCCCGCGATACTCCATCGGAGCCTCCGGTTTCAGATCCCACATGTCGATGTGCGAACTGCCGCCGCAGAGAAAAAAGAGGATAGTCGATTTCGCCGGCTTGCTGCGTTTGGGGATGGCACCGCCACCTGCGCCGAAGGCAGAGGTTCCGAAGCGAAATCCAGCAATTCCGGCGGTGGAAGCCACAAGAAAAGAGCGGCGATTGGGCGAGGTCATGCTCAAACCACGGAGCGGCGGCCGTCCGCGTTTCAGCCCAATTGGGGTTTGATCACGTGGATCGGATTCGAGAGCTGATTTGGAGGGGCTGAATCGGACGACGAATAGCCTACGCGCGTGGGATCAAATTCGCCGCCCTTGAAGACTCGGGCCTTGTTGACTTCGGAAAGAAGCACGTCGAATTCCGGGATTTTTGCGTCCCACTCGAGCAGCGTCGACGCGCCGCCGGTCAGTTCGTGAGCCAGGCGGTAGAGCTCCCAGACTGGGTTCACAACGTGGCCGTCATGCGTGTCGATCAGGTGCGTTCCGCAATTCGTATGGCCAGCGAGATGAAACTGGACGACTCGATCATGCGGGATCGAACGAAGAAATTCGACTGGATCCAAATCGTGATTAAAGCAGGAAACGTAGACGTTGTTTACGTCGAGAAGCAGCCCACAATCGGCACTTTCGGCCATTTGACCCAGGAAATCGGGTTCGGACATTTCGTCAGTCGTAAAACGAACGTAGGTGCTTGGATTTTCCAGAATCAACGGACGCTCGAGGAAATCCTGGACGATCCGTATTCGGGAAACGACGTGCTCGAGAGTCGATTCGTTGAGCGGAAGCGGAAGGAGATCGTGCGAGGTGCGGCCAAGCACGCCTGTCCAACAGAGGTGATCGGAAATCCACGCAGGCTTGATCTCGGCGGCGAGATTTCGGAGCTTTTTCAGGTAGTCGAAATCGAGCGGATCGGTGCTGCCGATCGAAAGCGAAACTCCGTGCATCACGACCGGGTAACGCTCGACGATTTGATCGAGCACGCGCCGCGCCCAGCCTTGGCTGTCGATGAAATTTTCAGAGATGATCTCAAACCAATCGACCTCAGGCTGATGATCAAGGATATGCCGAAAATGGACGCTTCGCAGGCCCAGTCCAAGTCCCAGGTCAGGAAGTCCGAGACGCGCTTTCATGAAAATCGGACCGAGGTGAAAAAGCCTTCGTCGAGCCAGCGGAGAACGGCCCGTCTCGCAATCGGAATTTCGAAACCGGTTTCGGCAATCGACTTTCCTTTGGCTAACGCGTCGAGCAGCGCAACCTGGCCGATTTCCAGATCAAAAATCCGGACTCGATATTCGCTGCGATGGATCGCGACTTCGGTCGGCTTCGAACCTGGGAAATCAGGCTCTTCGCCGCGGCGGACGGCCCTGACAAACTCCCCAGCCGGGTAACGAAATAAAAAGAACCGCAAGTTGCAGACCGTTTCGAATCGCGCGCTTGAAAACGAGGCCGAATCCACGCCAAGCACGGAATCCGCGTTCGGCAGCTGCTGACTTTCCGTGCCGGGGCCGTCGTGGTTTTCGAACACGGCGCGCTCAAGCCTGGCGAGGTCAATCAGAAAGTCTGGCCAGGCTTCGTTCGAAGGCCGCGTTCGGCTGAGGAAATCGGGAAAACGATCCCCGAGTTCGCAAAGCGTGTAGCTGCGAGGCGGATGCTCGCGGAGGTAAGCTTTGATGAACGCCTCGAAGCTCGGAGCACCCAGAGCGTGAAGCAACGCGGGAAACTCGGCGCGGAAATTCTCGAGCAAACGCGCGTGGTAAGCGTAACGGTAAATCCCAAGCCGCTCAGCACTCGACAGCGCCTTGGATCGCGTAATCCGCGTTTCGATCGACTCCGCCGCCTCGATTCCAGCCGGTTGCGAGATCGCCGACTGCATCCAGGCCTGGAGTTGACCAAGGTCCGAATTCTCAGCTCCGTTCGTCATTCGGAATCGCTGCAAGATTTGCGATAATCCGCGTAGTCGGTTTCGCCAATCTCGCCCAGTTTCTCTTTCAATTTCAGGCGAGCGAAATCCCAGACAAATCCGTTACACTCGTCGTAAACTTCTGCCAAACCGCCTCGGTCGCTCGCGGGCGGCGTGTTCAGGCCGTAGGTGTTGACGAGGCTGGGAAGAATCGGGCTGCCGCACGCAGAATCGGCTCCTGCCGGGTTTGGTAGCCAGAATCCGCGCTGAAAAGTCAGGCCCGCGGATTGGTTTTCTCCAGGGTGATTTTGTAAGTCTGGAGTCGTGTCTGGGCTCGGCGTAAAACCGCATCCGCCTTGGCCTGCACAATGATTCTGGCCGGAACAAACGTGCGGCTCTGCCGTCGCGCAGACTCCTTCGCCTGGACCGGCCGCCGTGCCCGCGATGTCCTGCCCAGCACACGCGTTAAGTCCCAGGCAGACGTGCTGCGGATATTTTTCGCCCGTGTTCGGATCGATCGGCGGTGCCTGGCCGATCGCGCGATCAAGACGGTCGGCCATGAACTCAAGATCGGGCGCGAGAATGTCCGCGAGGATCGATTCGATTGACGCTTTCCCGTAAGCCGCTCCCTTTTCAGGAATCGCGAGATAGGACGGCGTCAGCCAGACTTCCTTGTCAGCAGCTGCTCGCTGAGAAAGTTGGCAGGCCCACTTCGCGAGCTTCCGAAATTCCTCGGCGAGTTCCATTGGCGATGGCGGCGAATGGTCAGGCGGATAAATGAACCCGGCACCCGCGTTGAACGATTCGCCTCCCTTAATCTGTGTCAGGGAGTTGGCGACTGGCCCAAGAAGGTAAGACATCGGCCGAATCGCCGTCTGCATCATGCAGGCTTTCGCGTAGGTCTGAACTTCGGCGTTACCCGCGACGTGGGTGTTGATCGTGAAGCCGATATTGAGCGAGTCCATCGCCGAAACGAAGAAGCGATCGGTGAATTCGGCGAGGTCTCGGGTAAACGGCTCGGTGATTAGATTGACGTGCTCTTCGCAAGCCGGATTGCCCTTGCAGGGATCGTCGGGGAGCACGTTTTGAGCGACCGGACGGACCGGATTGAAATCAGGATTGACGGCTTTGATCTGGAGGTAGCCCGGGGTTGCTGGCTTCGATTTGGAGGCCGGCGTTCCGTTGAGAACCTGTTGGAAAACGACGTGGTGACTCGGCGATTGGATGAAGGGAAATTGATCAGGAACCAGCCCGGGATACTCTTTTCGCTTCTGCGCAATGAAGGCCTGCCACTCATCGGTGTCGCCTTCGCCTTGGACGATGATCGTGTTGATCGCGGTCAGCGCCGAGGGCACGTCGGTGACTGCTTGCAATGCTGGGACCTGCTCGAAACCGTTCTTGCCGTAGACCAGCACCGAAGGAAAATCGAAAAGCGCCGTAACCTCGGCGTTCGTCACCTGGAGCCCGGGATCGCCGACAAAAAGCTCGCCAGAATTCTCTGAGCCTAACTTGAGGAAACATTCGGCGATCGTCATGTAAAGCTCGACCAAACTGGACATCTGCAACCCGCGCATCGGCTCCACGGTCGCCAGGTTGACCTCAGGGTCGATCCACAGTGGGCCGGGAAAATGAGGGCTTTCTTCAAAGGATTCAAACCAGATGAAAGTCCGAATCGTCTGTTCGGAAAACGGCCAGAGCCCGAGCCAAGCACCATTCGGAAAGCCCCAGGCCTCCTTCATTTGCTTAGGACCGATCGGGAAATTCAAGTCGAGCCATTTGTCTTTCGGTTGGTCGCCGACGTCGATCGGCAGGTCAATGAAGGGCCTGAAAAGCGGCGTGCCGCCAACAGCGTTGAGCATGTTCGAGGCCAGAGCGAGGTGAAGCATTTCCTGAACGGCGACGCCCGTGATCATCCCGCGCCAGGCGAGAGTCGAGCCCATTTCGACGTGATTTGCGATGCCGCCTTCCGACATGTCTTGCTTGAGAGAGTAAGCCGTGTAGAGATAAGCACTCAGCAGCTGCTGCTCAAGCGCGGATGCTCGGGTGAGGTAAACGGTCAGGAGTTCTCGCGAAATTGGACCGGTTTTGAAGGATGGTGTATCGCTCATATCAAGAAAGTTAGATTTGTAGTCGCAGGCTGAAAATTCTCAGGAATCCGGTCAATCAAAAACGCTCCGAGCCGCAGCCGTTTTCCGTTGCGGATCCCGAGGTTCGCCTGAATCATCCGGGATGAAACTCGGCTTCATTGGCGTAGGAAAAATGGGATCAGCGCTGCTGGAAGGCGTGCTCGCTTCCGGGGCTTGCAAACCGGACGAAATCGCGATCCACGACGTTTTCCAAGGCGCGGTTGACGCCTGTGTTCAGAAAACCGGGGTCGTCGCCGCTGGCTCAAATGCGAAGGTCGTCGAGCTCTCAGACGCGTTCGTTCTCTGCGTGAAGCCGCACCACGCGCTCGAAACTTTGACTGAACTCACGGAAATTCCGGTTCGCGACCGGCTTCTGATTTCGGTCGTCGCTGGCATCCAGATCGCCCGACTCGAAGAAGCTCTCGATAACCGGCATCGTGTGATTCGCGTGATGCCGAACACGCCGGCGCTCGTCGGGAAAGGAGCTTCCGCGTTCGCGCCCGGAACGCACGCGACCTCCGAAGATGCCGATCTCGTTCGAGGAATACTTGAGGCTGTCGGCGTCGCCGAGCAAGTCACCGAGCCGCAACTCGACGCCGTCACTGGCCTGAGCGGCAGCGGTCCGGCATACGTTTTTTCGATCATCGAAGCGATGGCCGATGGCGGAGTTCTTGAGGGATTGCCGCGTGCGACCGCGCTTCGGCTCGCTGCTCAAACTGTCGCTGGCGCTGCCGAACTCGTTCAGCAAACCGGCGAGCATCCCGCAACTCTGCGAGACAACGTGGCCAGCCCGGGCGGCACCACGATCGCTGGAATTGCGGCGTTTGAAAAAGCGGGATTGCGATCAGCGTTGATCGAAGCCGTCCGAGCAGCTGCTCAGCGGTCAAGAGAACTTGGCGATTGAGAAGGTGGTCGAATCTCAGGATTTTATTAGACAAGCGCCGTTGTCTTAAGACACTTACGCCTCGTGCCGGACGCTGACCTTCGCCTACAATTTGAACAAGCCAATCATGGGCATGTTTATCGGTTTTTTGACGAACTGAGCGAAGCCGAGCAGGAGAAATTTGAGGATCAGCTCCGTCAAATCAGCTTGGATGAAATCAAAGAGCTGACGAGCCAACCTGAGCAGGTCTCCGGCGCCGTAAATCTGGAAGGAATCGAGCCCGCCAGCTACCGGCCGCTTCCAGAGTCCGGCGGCGATCCCGACGATTGGGCCGAAGCCACGAAAACGGGCGAAGCAGCTCTGCGGGCCGGGCGCGTTGCCGCCTTTACAGTCGCGGGCGGGCAGGGGACTCGACTCGACTGGCACAAGCCGAAGGGAACGTTTCCGGTTACCCCGATTCGGGAGGCGTCTCTCTTCCAGGTTTTCGCCGAGAAAATCCTCGCCGCCTCGCGTCGTTACGAAAAACCGGTGCCGTGGTTCATCATGACCTCGCTGATCAATCACGAGGAAACCATCGCGCATTTTGACGAGCATGATTTCTTCGGGCTCGATCGGAAACTCGTTCGGTTTTTCTCGCAAGGCCAGATGCCGGCTGTTGATGAGGAAGGCCGAATTATGATGGCTGGCAAGGGCGAAATCGCGTTCAACCCCGATGGCCACGGAGGCTCGCTTCGGGCTCTCGTTCGGAACGACTGCACAAAAATGATGCGCGAACTCGGCGTCGAATGCGTTAGCTACTTTCAGGTCGACAACCCGCTGATTCGCTGCGTCGACCCGGCCTTCATCGGCTTCCATTTGCGCGAAAAATCCGAGCTTTCCTGTAAGGCCTGCCCCAAGGCAAACGCAGAGGAAAAAGTCGGCGTTTTTGTCCGCGACCCGGACAACAATCTAGGCGTGATCGAGTACAGCGAGCTTGGCAAGCATGCATTTGATATCGATCAGACCGGCTCGCTGAAATTCCGGGCCGGCTCCATCGCGATCCACATTTTTTCGGTCGATCTGATCGAAAACCTCGGCTTCGGGCAGGATTCTGCCAAGCGACTGCCCTTTCACCGGGCGCACAAAAAAGTAACCACGATCGATGCTGCAGGGAATCCTCACAAACCAACAAAAGCGAACGGCATCAAGTTCGAAATGTTCGTCTTCGACGCCCTGAAATTTGCAAGGAATCCGGTCGTTATCGAGACCGCGCGACAGGACGATTTCAGCCCGGTAAAGAATTTCGAAGGAGTCGATTCGCCAGCCACCTGTCGTGTCGACCAGCTCAAACAATTCGCCAGCTGGGCGGCCGCCGCAGGCCAGCAGCTGCCGGTTGACGAAAATGGTGTCCCTGCAGCGATCGAAGTCAGCCCGCTCTTTGCCTGCGACGAAGCGGAATTCGTCCGAAAAGTTCGAGAGCAAGGCCTTGAATTGAAGCCCGGAATGATTCTGACCTGAGGTGGCGTCCTGAGGTTGACATGCGGGCGAATCAAGGTAGTTTCAGCTCCCTTTTTTGGAGGGAGAATCATGCCGGAGTAGCTCAGGGGTAGAGCAATTCATTCGTAATGAATAGGTCGTCGGTTCGAATCCGACCTTCGGCTCTCTCATTTTCAACGACTTACGCAGATTTCGCGAAGCTCAGAAACACTCAGTATCCCTTTTTGTTGCCCTCC
>JBLHKS010000056.1:0-36057 GCA_047620505.1 Verrucomicrobiales bacterium
TAAATGCCCATGGCAAAAATTTTTCAGCCAGATGCATAGTCAAGTAATATATACCTATAAAAGGCGTTTGTTGTGATTCCGACTCTTTTCGAGACTGATTCGAAGCCTGTAGATTCCGTCTTCTCAGTGTTGGGCTGCCGACCTCCTAGACCCCACTCGGCATCAAAAAATCCAGAAAGTTTTCCACACCGTTGGGTAAGTAGTGAAACCAGCAAAATCTCAGATCGCATTCGCCTCAACCCGTCACCAAACAATACGGGTATGGAACCCGTAAAATGGAATGGGCCATACGAGGCCGCTTTACTTTACAACCTTTACAACGGAGGCTGGCTTTGGGATTTGAAAACAGGAAAAGGAGCGCCGTTGCCCGGGCTGCCTCCCGCGAACGGCAGTAAGGTTCACCGGATGGCCTTCTACCATGCGATCCCCGCCAACCTCTGCGGCGACGATCGCGAAGAGTTGGTCCTCTGGGATCCCACGGCGACTGATGTCTTCATATATTCCAACGGGCCGGTAGGGGGTCATCTGTATCAGGGTTACCGCGCTGGTCCGCGGCAGTACAATCCACGGATCATGGATTGAGTCAGGCCGGAATGGCACCAGGTTAAGGTAGGCCATGAGCTTGCTCGGCACAGGGCCTCGATAAGAACTTGAAGCAAGCATCAAACCATGAAAAAAGCCGCCTTCCTCATCGCATCCCTCGCAACCTGCGCCGCCGCGCTCGCCGATGTCCGAGTCTCCGAGCTTAAAGATCGCATCCGCGTCGAGATCGACGGGAAACTCTTCACGGAATGGCGGCACGCGGACTGGTTCGCTCCTTACTTTTACCCGGTTGTGGGACCCAACGGAGAGAACATCACGCGGAACTATCCCATGAAGGAAGGCGTTGAGCATGAAAGCCAGGATCATCCCCATCATCGCTCGCTTCGTTTTGCGCACAGTGACGTGAACGGTGTCAATTTCTGGTATTGGGGACCTGGACGGGAAGGTAAGCACTCCGCAAGGATAGAACTGGAAAAAATCGAGTCCATCCGCTCCGGCGAGACCGGAGAGTTCGTCGCCTGGTGTCGATGGCTCGATGCAGAAAAACTTGTCGTGCGAGAACGAATGCGGGTCGCTTTTACTCCACTCAAAAACCGGCAGGCGCTGATGGATTACGATGTCGAACTTCACGCGGGAGCGAAACCGGTGACGTTTGGCGACATGAAAGACGGCGGCCTGTTCGTGCGCGTCGCGGGGACGATGAGGGTAGCGGAAGGTCGCAAAGCGGGCGGAGGGAAACTGAAAGGCTCGCTACTAAACAGTCGCGGCGACCGGGACGCTGTCACCTGGGGCAAACGCGCCGAGTGGGTCGACTACATCGGCCCCGACGCGAGCGGCAAAACAGTCGGGATCGCTATGTTCGATCATCCGTCGAACCCGCGGTATCCAACGCACTGGCACTCGAGAACCTACGGATTGCTCGCGGCGAACCGGTTCGGGACCGATCACTTCGACCCCAAATTTCTGAAGGCAAAAGGGATCTCGTGCCGGCCTCACGGCGACCAATGCCCGGCCTGCAATTCACGCAGCGGCGACTATACCATTGCGGCAAACGATAGCCTGAAGCTGAGACACAGAATCTATTTTCATCACGGCGATTCGGAGGTGGCGGAGGTAGCAACGAAGTCTCGTGATTATATCACAGACCGAGCTTTTCAGGCCCAGGGCGAGTTGGTTGGTGAGGTCACTCCAACGACTGCCTTGCTCCAGACGCGGCTCACGGCGACACCTGGACTCAATCCTGATGGCGATGTCGAAGGGGTCGTGGGCGTGGTGCGATTTGAATTTCCCGGTGAGGAAAAGTATAGTACGAACTGGGCCGAAGCCAAGTCGGAGAATGACTATATAGTCCGCGCAAAAGTCGAAAATCTCGCGCCGGGAAAGCTCTATCAATACCGCGTCGTCGCAGGCAAATCGCGACGTCCGCTTTTGCGTCGGCAGCTGCATGATCTACGAACGCTTCATCGACGGAACGTCCGCCAACAAACTGCCGATCGCGACCACCGCCGAGGATCGTCGCCTCGGCTATCCCGCCTTTGCCGCGATGACCGAGTTGAAGCCGGATTTCTTTGTCGGCACGGGCGACATCGTCTACTACGATTGGCCCCGTACGAAAGACCAGCCAGCTGCCACGGCGCTTCCGGATCTTCGTAAAAAATGGCACGAACAATTTCGCTTCCCGCGCCTCGTCGAATTCTTTGGTCGCACCCCCGCATATTGGTCCAAGGACGACCACGATTTTCGTTTTGATGACGCCGATCTCACCGGGGCAAAACTCCCGGCCGCTGACACCGGCATTGACCTCTTCCGCGAGCAGCTTCCGATCGCCCCCGCTGGCGACCGCGACACGCCGACCTACCGCACCCATCGCGTCAGCAAACACCTCCAGATTTGGCTAACCGAAGGCCGCGACCACCGCTCGCCGAACGAGATGCCCGATGGTCCTGACAAATCCCTCTGGGGCAAAACCCAGCGCGAATGGCTCCAGCGCACCCTTCGCGAAAGCGACGCCAAGTGGAAGATTCTTATCTCGCCCACGCCGATGGTCGGCCCTGACGGCGCCACCAAAAAAGACAGCCACGCCAACCTCGGCGGCTTCCAGCACGAGGCCAATGCCTTCTTCGATTGGCTGAAGGAAAACAACATCAGCGGATTCTTCACCGTCTGCGGCGACCGCCACTGGCAGTTCCACAGCATCCATCCCAGCGGCGTTGAGGAATTTGGATGCGGCGCCTTGAATGACGAGAACTCGATCCTCGGCCACGCCCCCGGTGATCCCCGCAGCACTGATCCTGACGCTCGTATCAAACAACCCTTCAAATACCCCGAACCGACGGGCGGATTTCTGCATGTGCAAAGTCGCGAGGATCGTTCGCTGCGAATCGAGTTTCGCGACGATCATGGCGAAATCCTGCACGCGGTGGAAAAATCCGGAAATGAAGACTAACTCATTGATCAAAGTGAAAACAGCCCTCGCACTTCTAACTGGACTTCTTTTCGTGGCAAATGCCGCCGCATTGGAGCCTGACAAGCCCAAAACTTTTCGCGCTGGCGCCGCGACGAGCAACATCACGCCGTTTCTCGGAACCGACCTCATCGGCGGATTCAGTCCACGCGGCTCGGAGCACATTAACGACGAACTGCACGCGCGTTGCCTCGTCCTCGATGATGGCAGAACGAAGCTGGCGATCGTCATCATCGACAACGTCAAGTTTCCCACTGAACTCCACGGCCCAACCAAGAAGCTCATCCAGAAGACCTCCGGCCTGCCGCCGGAAAACGTCCTCATTGCAGCGACTCACACGCACTCCGCGCCGAGTTTGCGCGGTAAAAGCTATCTCGAACTCGATGAGCCGCTCGACGACTACCAGAAGTTCGTCATCCGCCGCATTGCCGACGGAGTGCAGCGCGCCATCACGAATCTGGAACCCGCGCGCATCGGCTGGGTCGTGGGCGAAGTTCCGCAGCATGTCTTCAACCGTCGCTGGTTGCTGAAAAACGGCCAGACCGTGACGAGTCCGTACGGGAAGGAAGAATTGGCAGCCACGAACCCAGGACGATTTCTGGATGTGCTCGACAGACCCACTGGTCCGGTCAATCCGAAGGTCTACGTGCTCTCCGTCGAGTCGGCTGAAGGCCGGCCGATTGCGCTACTGGCAAACTACTGGCTTCACTACGTCGGCGGTGTGGGCCAGGGCCACATTTCGGCGGATTACTTCGGCGTGTTTGCCGATCGCCTCCAGCAGCTGCTGGCCGAGCCGGGACAGGATCCGCCTTTCGTCGGCATGATGAGCAACGGCGCCAGCGCGGACGTGAACAACAATGATTTCGCGAACTACGACAAGCCCGGCCGCAAGCGATACGAGCATTATGAAAAGATGAGCGAGGTTGCCGGCGACCTCGCGCAGGAAGTTGTCAGGGTGGAGCAGGGGATCGAATACCACGACTGGGTCGAGCTGAATGCGGCAGCCGAAACCCTGACGCTGAAGCGCCGTCGGCCGACTCCGGAGCAGCTCAAAGCAGCTGCTGGAAAACGCCGGGCCGAAAGATTTGGAGGACCGCGACTTTTCCCGGCGGGCTGTCTTTGCCCGCCGCGCGATCGACGCAGCCGAATGGCCGGAGACAGCCGACGTGTTTGTGCAGACCTTGCGAATCGGAGACCTCGGCATCGGGGCGTTGCCCTTCGAAGTGTTCGTCGAAATCGGCTTTGAAATTCAGGAACGCAGCCCGTTCGAGGACACGTTTTTCATCGGGCTGGCGAATGGCGGGCTTGGTTACCTTCCTTCGCCGCGTCAGCATGAGCTTGGCGGTTACGAAACGTGGCTCACCGTCGCTCATGCAGAAGTCGGAGCGTCGCCGATATTGGTGGACAAGTTGGTGGAATTGTTCGAGCGGCTTCAGTCTGGCGCGGGTCCGAACTGAAGCTGAATTGGAACTGGCTTAGTGACAGGTCGTTTATCGGTATGCTAAGTTTCGTTATGATGCCCAATTTGCGAAAGCAGCCGAAGAAGGCGCCTGCCCATTTCCAATTCATGGCTGTCATCGCCCTTGGCTTGGCAGGCTTCGACGCTGCTCCTGCCGAAGACGCCCAACAACCCACCTCGTCGCCTACTGCCGAAGCCGTCGTCAGCTCGATGAAACGCGCGGAGTGGGTCGACTACATCGGCCCCGACGCGAGCGGCAAAACGGTCGGGATCGCTATGTTCGATCATCCGTCGAATCTGCGGTATCTAACGCACTGGCACTCGAGAACCTACGGATTGCTCGCGGCGAACCAATTCGGGACCGATCACTTCGATCCCAAGTTTTGAAGGTAAAAGGGATATCGTGTCGGCCTCACGGCGACCAATGCCCGGCCTGCAATTCACGCAGCGGCGACCATACCATTCCGGCAAACGATAGCCTGAAGCTGAGACATCGAATCTATTTTCATCACAGCGATTCGAGACGGCAGGGTGGCAACGAAGTGTCGTGATTATATCGCAGACCGTGTTTCTCAGGCTCAGGGCGAGTTCGTTGGCGAGGTCGCTACCAAGCCTATCGAGCAATCTAATGCCGAAGTGGAACCATGAACTTGCTCGGCGCGCCGATTGCTGAGCCAGAGCTAGGTCGCCCCCCTGACAAGGTGGGCCAGGAGATTGGTGCCCGGACCTGGCCCGGGATCAGTAAGGAAAATGCCTCAGGAACGCGAAAAATCTTGAACAGGCGGCCCGGAGCGGCTCAATGACCTTTCTGGAAGGCGAAAATTCTCCTCCCTTCCCCTGCACCTCCTCCAACCCCGGTCCGATGATGGGTCGGGAGCGCGAGGGCCAAAAACAATTTCCTATGAGTTTTTCATGAGCCAGTTTTTCACCAATTCGAGGTCCCGCCGTTCCTTCCTCCGCGGCGGAAGCGCTGTCCTCGCGCTTCCCTTTCTGGAGACCTTCGCCAGCCCAGCAGCTGCTGGCGCGACGCCGCCGAAACGCGTGATTTTTCTCGGCGGCGGTTTTGGATTCACGAAGGACACGTTTTATCCAACGGAGAACGGACGTTTCGCCGATATCGGCCTGACCGAAGGGCTCTCGCCACTCGAGCGGCATCAGGAGGACATCACGATGGTCGCCAATCTGACAAATCTCGGCGCGAGCGATCCACACGGCGGCAGCACGTCTTATCTCACTGGGGCAAACGTCGCCGGGACGCCGGGCAAACGGTTTCACAACTCGATTTCGTGCGATCAGGTATTGGCGAATGCGCTTGGCGAGGATACGCGATATTCCTCGTTAACGCTTTCAGCGAAGGAGGTCGACAAAGGGCAGAACTCGGGGCACGGCAACGGGCTTTCGCTGGCTTGGGACGACTCGGGCAATCCACTCCCGGGCATCGAACGACCGATCGATCTGTTTTACGCGCTCTTCGCGAATCCGAATGATTCACGCGAGGCGCTCGACGCTCGGCTCAAGAAAAAGCAGAGCGTTTTGGATATTGTCAGGCTCGACGGCGGCGCGATGAAACGGACGCTGAGCAAAGGCGATCAGGAGAAACTCGACGAATATTTCACGGGCGTTCGACAAGTCGAACAAGGGCTCGAGCGCCAAGCGAAGTGGGCCGACATTCCGAAGCAGGACGCGCCGTTCGAAGCGCCGGACGAAGGGCTGACCGGCGAGGAAGCAATCCAGCTGATGTACGACATGATCATCATCGCGCTGCAAACCGATGCGAGCCGCGTGGTGACGTATCGGCAGCCAGTTTGCGATCTGCTTTCCGGCATGGGCATCAAGCTCAAAGCGCATTCGCTGAGCCACTACGGATTTTCGCAACCGCGGATCGACGCCTCCCGTGAGCGCGATAAAAAGTGCTCGGCGTTGTTTGGGCATTTTCTCGATCGACTGAAGGAAGCGAAGGATTCCGATGGCAGCCGGCTGTTCGACAACTGCATCGTCAGCTACGGAACGAATTTGCGCTCAGGTCACGAATTGAAGGACCTGCCCGCGATCCTGTCTGGAGGTGGGGCGAAGGGCATCAAGCACGGCAGGCACATCATTCTCCCGGAGGAAGATACGCCGTTGGCGAATTACTGGCTGACGTTGATGCAGCAGGCCGGATTGGGAATCGATTCATTCAGCCACAGCACTGGAATCCTGCCGGAGTTGCTGTCATGAGTGAAGCGAGGCTTCTTTGGACTGCGGCCGCCTGCTGCCGCTTTGGGATTGGCAACCTGCTGCCATCTCCAGTCGACCGGCCTCCGCAGCAGGCTGCGAGAGGCGAGAGCGGCAGCAGGCGGCCGCAGTCCAGAGAAGGCTTCGCCTTCGTCTTTCTGTTGCTGCTCTCGCTCCTCGGCACAGCAACCGCTGAAACGCAACCGCTCCACGAAGCGCGCACCGAGCTCGAACCGTTTCTCCAGACCTACTGCATCCGCTGTCACGGCGAAGAAAAGCAGAAAGGGCAAGTTCGTTTTGACAATGTTAGTTGGGAAATCACGAACAACGACAACGCGCAGCGTTGGCAGGATGTGCTCGATCAACTCAACGGCGGCGACATGCCTCCAGAAGACGAGAAGGCTCCAACGAATGAGGAGCTTTCAGCCGCTCTCGATGTCTTGACCGGTGCGGTGCTCGAAGCTCGCCACCGTCTCACGTCGCACGGCGGTGAGATCAAAATGCGTCGGCTCAACCAGCGCGAGTACTCAGCCACAATTCGCGACCTTTTCGGCTTTGGTGTTGTGTTAGAGGACATTCCGGAGGATGGCGAAATTGCAAGCTTCGACACTGTCGGCGCGGAGCAGTTCTTCACTTCGTCGCATTTCGAAAAATACTTCGAACTTGGCAAAAAAGTCGCGCTTGAATCCTTTCGCTTTAACTACAGCCCACGGCGCGAGGTCTCGTCCCAGCGCTATCAGCCGGAGGAACGCGTAACGGAGAAAATGCGCGAAAAGCTGGCGGACCTCGATCGCAAAATGGCTCTGAAGAAGCAGGGCGCGGGCTGGAAAGAGATGGGGTTCAAAGATGAAGGCGAGATGACGGTCACCTTTCAGCAATGGGACTCTCGCGCGGAATTGCCGCGGAAGTACCTTCAGTATCCGAAGGTTGAGAGCGGGGTGTACGTTTCGGATGTCGCCAAATGGATCAGCGGTGCGCGGCACGTGGACATTCGCGGTGAGCACATTTTCCGCATTCATGGCGGCGTGGTTGGCGAAGTGCCTGAGATTCGACAAATCGTCAGACTTTGGGATCGTGACAGCATTCGAGGCACGCTGAAATTAGTGGGAACGCCGGACAATCCCGAGTCGGTCGAATTTCGAACGAGCCGCGATATGGGACGGTCGCAACTCGCGCTCCAAGTTCGGGAGAACGTGCCGGAGAACACGATCAACACGATGCGCGGCTACATCGACAAAGTGCAGGGCCGCGGCGATCACACCGATCCGCGTCCGGCGATCTGGGTTGATTGGATCGAAATAGAGGGGCCGTTCTACCCTGACACGCGTCCTAAAATCGAAGAAATCCTCTTTCCCGGCATGCCCACCGGCAAAGGTAGCCCTTACATTTGGGACGATGCGAAAATTGCCGAGCTGATCGAAAAATTTGCGTTCGAAGCCTTCCGCCGCCGCGCGCCGGATCCAGAATACGTCGCCAGCCTTCATCAGCTTTTTCAGGAAAAGCGCGCGACTGGAATGAATCATCGCGACGCCATGGTTGAGGTCATGGGCATCATTCTGGCTTCCCCCGGGTTTCTCTACATTCAAGAAGCTGAGCCGACTGGGAAGGGTGAGAGACAGCTCACCAACCGCGAATTGGCGATTCGGCTCTCCTACTTTCTCTGGAGCTGTCCGCCCGACACCGAACTCTACGCCGTCGACCTCGCCGACCCTGACACGCTCGCCAAACAGGTCGACCGCATGCTCGCCGATCCGAAGTCGCGGGCGTTTCGCGACGGCTTCATCAGCCAGTGGGCTGAGTTTGAACGGTATGACGCGATCACGGTCGACAACCGCGAGCATTTCCGTTTCAACGAAGGCGTGCAACACGATGCGAAGCGAGAAGTGGAGGAGTTTTTCGGTGTGCTGATCGAGGAAAACCTGTCGGTCCGCAATTTGATCGATTCGGACTTCGTCGTGATCAACAACGCGCTCGCCACGCACTACGACATCGACCTGCCAGCGCAGCGGAACGCGAATTTTCAAAAGGTCATGCTTCCCGCCGGCTCGCCACGCGGCGGGCTGATGACGCAAACCGCTTTCCTCACCACCGGCTCAAACGGCGAGCGCTCGTCGCCCGTGATTCGCGGAGCGCTCGTGATGGAAAAACTGCTCCATGACGAACCCGCTCCGCCGCCGCCGAACGTGCCGGAACTCGGTTCCGCAGACGGTAAGCCGCGATCAAATCGCGAGATGGTCGAGATGCATCAGAAGCAGGCGGTCTGCGCGTCGTGTCACAAGAAAATGGACGTGATCGGATTCGGTCTGGAGAACTTCGACACGACCGGCCGCTGGCGCGCGACCGAGAAAGTGGGTAACCGGCAAACTCCGATCGAGCCGGGCGGAACGCTTCCCGATGGAACCGCTTTTGCCGATGTGAAGGAGTTGAAGACGGTTTTGCTCAAGCACGAAGACGACCTCGCTCAGCAGCTGCTGGAGTCGATGCTGGCTTACGCTCTTGGACGGACGATCGAGTTTTCCGATGCCGACGACGTGGACGAGTTGCTCGCGAAACTGAAACCCGAAGGCTATCGAGTTCGATCGATGATTCGCGAAGTCGCGCTGAGTCCGCTCTTCAAACAAAAATGAACCTGGTAGAGCGCCGCCGCTTTCGAGCTTAGCTTCTTCCGGCTCTGCAATGCTGTTGCCGCAACTCGAAGGATTTGGCCCGCTACCCCGACGGCGTGCAGGCTGATGCCCAAGTGAAACCATGAACTTCCTCCGTACGGGACCTCGATCAAAATTGAACGAACATCAAACCATGACAAAAGCCGCCTACTTTATCGCCTACCTCGTAACCTGCGCCGCCGCACTCGCCGATGTCCAAGTCTCCGAGCTTGAGGACCGCATCCGCGTCGAGATCGACGGGAAGCTCTTCACGGAATGGCGGCACAAGGATTGGTTCGCTCCCTACTTTTACCCGGTTGTGGGACCCAACGGAGAGAACATCACCCGGAACTATCCCATGAAGGAAGGCGTCGAGCATGAAAGCCAGGATCATCCCCATCATCGTTCGCTTCGTTTTGCGCACAGTGACGTGAACGGTGTCAATTTCTGGTATTGGGGGCCTGGAAAAGAAGGTGTGCATTCCGCGAGTATCGAACTGGAAAAGATCGAGTCCATCCGCTCCGGCGAGACCGGAGAATTCGTCGCCTGGTGTCGTTGGCTCGATGGAGAAAAACTTGTCGTGCGAGAACGAATGCGGGTCGTTTTTACTCCACTCAAAAACCGGCAGGTGCTGATGGATTACGATGTCGAACTTCACGCTGGAGCGAAACCGGTGACGTTTGGCGACATGAAAGACGGCGGCCTGTTCGTGCGCGTTGCGGGGACGATGAGGGTAGCGGAAAGCGACAAGGCGGGCGGAGCAAAACTGAAAGGATCGCTACTAAACAGTCGCGGCGACCGGGACGCTGTCACCTGGGGCAAACGCGCCGAGTGGATCGACTACATCGGCCCCGACGCGAGCGGCAAAACGGTCGGGATCGCGATGTTCGATCATCCGTCGAACCCGCGGTATCCAACGCACTGGCACTCGAGAACCTACGGATTGCTCGCGGCGAACCGGTTCGGGACCGATCACTTTGACCCGAAGTTTCAGAAGGAAAAAGGGATCTCGTGTCGGCCTCACGGCGACCAATGCCCGGCCTGCAATTCTCGTGGCGGCGACTTTACTATTCCGGCAAACGATTCTCTGAAGCTGAGACACCGAATCTATTTTCATCACGGCGATTCGGAGACGGCGGAGGTGGCTACGAAGTCTCGTGATTATATTGCACCCGCCGACCGCTGACGGGTTGCAAATACGCGGCCCGCAGGTTTGATGCCGGATGCTATTTTTGAAACGCATCTCCCTCGTCGTTGTCTTCGCCGCGATCGGCCTCGGCCTGACACTGCCAGCAACTGCTGAGAAGCCGAACCTGATTTTCATCATGGCTGATGACCTCGGCTACGGTGATCTCGGCTGTTTCGGCTCGACGAAAATCAAGACGCCGAATCTCGATAGAATGGCCGCTGAAGGGATGAAGCTGACGGATTTTTACGCGGGCTCGACGGTTTGCGCGCCGAGTCGCTGTGTGCTGATGACCGGGCTCCACACCGGCCACTGCTGGGTCCGCGGAAATGCGAACAGCGCGCCGAAGCAGACGCTCCAGCCGGACCACGTCACGGTCGCGGCCAAGATGAAGGAGGCCGGTTACGCGACGGCGCTTTGCGGAAAGTGGGGGTTGGGTGAACTCGAGTCGACCGGGCATCCGAATCTTCACGGATTTGATTATTTTTACGGCTATCTGAATCAGCGGCACGCTCACAATTTCTACCCGGAATTCCTCATCGAAGACAGAGAGGTTGTGAAGCTCCGAAACAAGTCAGCGCCCGAGTGGGTGGCGTTGAGAAAGGAAAGGGGTTTCGCTGATGACGGGGCTGGTTGGGCGTCGCCAGAGCATAAGCTGGATTACAGCCATGACTTGATTGTTGAGAAGGCGTTTACCTGGCTGGAGGAAAATAAGGACGGGCCGTTTTTTCTGTATTTGCCGTTTACGATTCCGCATGCCAACAACGAGGCGACGAAGGGAACGGGCAACGGTCAGGAAGTTCCAGATCACGGAATTTATGCGGATAAAGACTGGCCAGATCCGGACAAGGGCCAGGCGGCGATGGTTTCTCGAATGGATGGCGACATCGGGCGGATTTTCGCTTGGCTGAAGGCGAACGGGCTCGATGAAAACACTTTGGTGATGTTCACGAGCGACAACGGGCACCACAAGGAAGGCGGGAACGATCCGGAATTTTTCGACGCGAACGGCCCGCTCCAGGGGATGAAGCGCGCGATGCACGAAGGCGGGATTCGCGTCCCGACGATCGCGCGTTGGCCCGGAAAAATCGCCGCAGGATCGGATTCGAATCACCCGGCTTACTTTGGCGATTTGATGGCGTCGGCGTGCGAATTGGCGGGCGTGAAACCGCCGACTAACGCGGATTCGATCTCTTTTCTGCCGGCGCTGACCGGCGAAGGCGAGCAGAAGACTCACGATTATTTGTATTGGGAATTTTACGAGCAGGGCGGCAAGCAGGCGGTCCGGTTCGGCGATTGGAAAGCGATCCGCAGGCCGATGCTGACGGGCGAAATCCAGCTTTACAATTTGGCTGAGGATATCGGAGAGGAGAAGAATCTGGCGTCTCAGTTTCCGGAGAAAGTTCAGCAGGCGGCGAAGATGATGGACGAAGCCCACGTCGATGATCCGAACTGGCCGCTGCCGAAGCCGAAAGGGAAGAAGAAGCGCTGAATCGGATCAGGTTTGCGAGCTTCGCCAGTGCGCGAGTCCGCGTTCGAAGCTTGCTCGATCCACGCCGTTTTTAACGAGCTCAGCGGTGACGCCGAGTTGGCCGACTTCATCGATGTTTCGCGCTTCGTCGTCGAAGAAAAGCATGTCTTCGAACGCGTGGCCGGTTTGGCGGCGCAGCGATTCGAAGTGCGCGGTTTTGGAGCCTGGATAGATTTCCTCGAATTGGAAAATGCCGCGCAGATCCCAGGTTTCGAGGACCCAACGCGCCCAGTCCGGCTGACTTGTCCGGGAAGCGAGCGCAAGCGGGGTTTGGGAACTCAGCAGCTGCTGG
This sequence comes from Verrucomicrobiales bacterium, assembly GCA_047620505.1. Lineage (GTDB taxonomy): Bacteria > Verrucomicrobiota > Verrucomicrobiia > Verrucomicrobiales > DEV007 > JBLHKS01. The sequence continues at coordinate 12,335 of JBLHKS010000056.1, forward strand.
AGAATTTCTTCGACGTCCGGGTAGAGTTTGAACTCGCGCTCATCGGCGTCGAAAATCCGACCATCGCGCTCGGTGAACGGCCAGGTCGTGCAGTCGATCCAGACTCCGCCGGTCGACCACAGGGTGAAGTCGAGATCGAAGACGATGAGCTTGGGAAGGTCGGTTTCCGCCATGTTGAATCGTGGCCGATCCGGGCAAGCCGCGCCAGCGAAGAAAAGATAGACGCGCTTTCGTCGATGAGCTAAACTCGGCCCCCGCTGCCTGAGATTCTGGCGGCAGAAACTCTGTTCCGTTCTTATTTTTATGAAAACGTTTTTCAGCCTGCTCGGCGCCGTGGCCATTGGGATTTTCCCGGCGATTTCCGATGCACAAAACGATTCGCTGCTCGACTCAGCGACAAACGACCGACTTCTGCGCAGCTCCGGGCCGTCGCCCGAGGTGATGACCGGCTACAGCAGCGGTCATAACGGTAGCCGAACCCAGGTCGACCTTCAGGCTTACGAACGCCGGAATCAGCAGGAGGCAGTCGATAAATCGCGCGGAATCAAAGATGCGATGCGGAGGGTGGCCGACAAAATGCCCAAGAATTATGGCGAAAAGAAGGATGCGGTTCCGACTGGGATTACGGATGGAAACTGGCAGTCAAATCGGCTTGCGCGGATTCGCGGCGAGGCCCCGACGGAGACGCGAAGCTACCAGACTTACGATTATCGGGCGGAAAAGCCGCGGGAGAAGCGAGGGATTTTGGAGTCGATCGGAGACACGCTGAATTCGGCGTCGAATCGCGAAGACCAGTACGTCGAGAAGCGGCGCGCGGGTCTGGTGCAGGACGATTTTGATCCAATCGGACGTGTCGGCGATGCGACGGGCGGGTTGCGTTCGCTCGCAGGAAATCTCGGTGGGACGGTCGCCTCAGTCTTGCCGAACGGGCCCGGTTCCGCTGACCAGGCCGAGCAGCCAGCTTCTCGGGAATATCGTCCTCAGCCGCTTCGCCAGCACAATAATCCGGTGTCGATTCCGGATATGATCGCCAAGCAGGCACCGCAAGGTCCGCCTCAGCGCCAGCCGCAACCGGCTCAGGACGAGGCTCCAGTTCAGCCGCTGGACGAGCAGACTCGAACAGCGAGTTATCTCGGAGCGGGCAGCGAATCGGTGAACGATAATCGGGTGCGCAAGCTCACGGACGTCTTTGGAAAGAAGGAGCGGCCAGCCCCAGCAGCTGCTCAGCCGGCCGGAGCTGGAAATGGCATTTTCCGGCAGAAACCGATGCCCGGCTACACGCCTCCGAGTCATCAGTTCCAGCCAGCGGCGACGCAGCCCGCAGCAACGCACCAATCGGATGCCGACGTGGTTGCTGGGAGAGGGTTCGATGCGACTCCTCCGCCTCCAGCTCCAGTTGAAGCGGGTGTCGAAAATCCGTATCTCGACGAACCTCAGGTCGCGGCGAATTCGCAAGGCCCGGCTCCGCAAGCTGAGCAGGAAAGCGTCGGCGCGCCCAAAAAATTCAGTCTCGGGCTACCATCGATCCGCATCGGCGGCGGCAAAGTGAACAACGGCGAGCCGGCAGCTCCGAAGGAAAAGCCAGCAGCTGCTGACGGTCCCGGAATTGGCCAGCGATTCGCAAATTCGGTTCGCGGAATCGGAGCCAGCGAGCCGAGCGCATCGGACGCGGCAAATACGGCGATTCTCTCCAGCGGCGGGAGCGGAAATTATTACGCGGTGAAGTCAGGTTCGAGCGAGTTTCACGGTTACAACGACTACTCGGTTTCCTCGTCGAATGTGGTGAACCTGAAGATGGGCTCGACGGTCGAGTTGACCAAGGCAGGCGAGCAGTGGTCGGCAGTTCGGCTTTCGGACGGTCGCGAAGGAATCATGCGGACGAAGGATTTGCGCAAGGCCCGGGCTGGCGAAGTCCGTTCGGGAAGCGCGATGGCGACGACGACAACGAGGCCGATTCCGGCGGCCCCTGCCGCTCCAGCTCCAGCAGCGCCGAGAGCGGCCCCGAATTACAATCTTGCTCCGCTTCCGACTGCGGATCCGGCACCTGCGATCGTCCGCAATCCGCAAAGCACCGGAGTGCTGACGCGTGACGGCGCGAGAATTAAGGGATCTTACTACGCGGCTCCTGAGGTCACGCCGCTTCCCGATATTCAGGGTGAGAACGGCCGAAAGGTCGAACTCGGCCAGGGGCTTCTTCCTCCGGCTCCTCAGCGGCCAGCGCCGATTGAAGAAGAAGGGGACTGATCGGCGGCGGCCGAACAGCCCGCCTCGCTACCGCCTGAGATCAACTGATCATCGCCCCTGATAAAATGGCGCGATTGTTCGGCCGTTGGATCTGGCGCGCAGTTTTTCATCGATGCTCAGCATCGAAAAAGCTCCACCGTCGCAAATCCGCTTGTCTGTTTCCTCGATCTCCGGGCGATTGCCCGAAGCATCCTGACATCATCACAAAAATATTTGTCTTTTGTGAAATATCAACCTACTTTGTGGGCGTGTCAGGATAAACGAGGAGGAACAAATGGAAGAAAAATATCTCAAGACTCTTCTAGCTGGGGCCGACTGCGCAGCGATTTTCAGATGGTTGTTTGGCGGTATCGTCAGGACCGGAAAACGGCTTCTCAACTCGGTTAAGAGATTTCTCTGGTCGCCGCATCAGGCGTATATTTCCGGCTCACAAGTGCTCCTGCTCGCCCACGATCCCGAGAACAAGCGCAAAATTTGTTACGCCCGGCAATTCAACAATCGTCGAATTCTTCCGCTTCGCACGACCGTGACCCGCGTCAGCGAGACGCAGCTCACAGCCTTGGCCAGCTCGCATCTCTCGCAGCCGGGAGATTGGGAACCGACCGCGCCGCTTTTCGGACCAGAAATCGATTTTGAAGTCTCAGCCGATGAGCCTTGCACACTGGGATTAGTCAGGCCGGAGCCCCGAAAAGCTCCCCTGCCAGAATTCCAGCCCGCGCCGGTGTTTTTCCGGTTTGTGCTCAGCAGAAAGACCGCCGCGACGTCTCCGCAGGACGCTCTCGCAGAATTTCAAAAGCTTCTGACCGAAGGAGTCCCGCTCGACGATCCCAGACTCGCCGCTCTTGCGGGAACAGCACAGGTCGGCGGCCTTCAAAGTTGGCTGGACCGCTGGCGCGAGAACGAAACCGAGCTTCAATGGAGTTGGAGTTCGCCGCGGACGACCAAGATCTCCCGCCTTCCTGAGCGAGCAATCGTACTTCCGAACAGCGAGGAACTCGACAGATTCGGTAAAACCGAACTCGCTGCCTGAGTTCGGCAAAAGGTGCCTTGGTCACCGGCTCTAATCACTTCTTTTCCAAGAGCGCGTTCGCCGCTTTCTGGATTTCGCCAACCAGCTTCATCGTTGGCATGAACGATTTCATGTCCGTCTGGACCATGAAAACTCCGCTGACTTCGAACTCGCGATCGATCCACGGCGTGAAGCCGAACGCGCCCGGACTGCTCGCGGCGAGCACGCGTCCGTCTGCGTCGACACGATCAATCCAGCAGCCGAGTCCGTAGAGATCGTGGCCCTTTCGAAACCCGGCCATCATTTTGTCGAAGCCGTTTTTCGGCGCAGCGCCGCTGGTCTGCTGCGAAAGAATCGCTTCGACCGCTTCCTCGCTCAGCAGCTGCTCACCGGCCTGAGTCTTGCCATTTCGACTCAGCATCTGCATGAATTTCCCGTAGTCGCGCAGGTTTGAAAATCCGCCGCCAGCAGCCATTGGATTTCGATTCAGCCCGCCTTCCCTCCCGAATGTCGTCGCCTTCATTTCCAGCGGTTTCGTGATCCGATCGGCAAACAGCTTCTGCCAGCTCTGGCCGGTTTTGTTCTCTGCAATTCCAGCGGCGACTTGCAGCGAGTAGCCGCCGTAGGCGAAAAATTCGCCCGGTTTTGAGGCCAGATCTTCGTTCGCGATCAGGTTCGCGCACTGGTGCGGAGTAACGAGGAAGGCGCCAGGCAGAATGTGCGAAGAGCTCATGCCACTGGTATGAGAAAGCAGATGACGCGTCGTGATCTGGCCTTTTTCGCTCGAATCGAACGCCGGAAGGTAGGTCGAAATCGGCTTCTCCAATTCGATCTTACCTTCGTCGACAAGCGTCATCACGGTCGCGGCGCTGAGCCATTTTGAAGCCGAAGCGATCGGGATGACCGTTTTCGGTTCGTAATCGCCAAAGAAGGATTCGTGGATCACCTCGCCTTCGTGAATCACGAGAAGGCCAGCGCCGGGGAGATTCATCTTCGCGAGATGGGCCTCGATTTTCGCGTCGATCGCGGAAAATTCGCCGGCAGCAGCCCAGCAGCTGCTCAGAGCGAGAGTGAGAATGGTTGAGAAAAGGCGATGCACGATAAAATGAGACGTTCTGGATTTGAGACGAGTTACGGAAACTCAAGCCAGCAGTTGCCGGGTGCAAATTCTTCGCGATTTTCCGTGCGATCGCTCTTGATTTCTGCGCCGAATCCCACATGGTTTGCGCCCGCTCGCCGCTGGAATGAATTCAAGAGTTAAGGTGAACGCCCGAGACGGCGTTCCGAGCATAAAATCCAGCGGGTCTTGACGAAACCAACCGCCGTCTTGGTTTAAAGCCGGCAACCAAAAACAACATGTCTCAAGAATTATTGATCGAATTAGTCGAAGCAGGGGTTCATTTCGGACACCAGAGCCGTAAGTGGAATCCGAAAATGCGGAAGTTCATTCTCGAAGAACGCTCGCAGATCCACATCATCAACCTCGAGGAAACCGTCCGCCAGCTGGACGTCGCTGCGAACTACCTCGCTGACCTCGTCGATCGCGGCAAACGCGTTCTCTTCGTCGGCTGCAAACGCCAAGCGCAGGACGCAGTTCGTGAAGCCGCTGACGGCTGCGATCAGTTTTTCGTCAATCACCGCTGGCTCGGTGGCACGCTGACGAACCTGGAAACGATCCGAAAAAGCGTTCGTCGTCTCGAATACCTTGAGGGCCTCGAGAAGACTCCGGAATTCAAGAAAATGTCGAAGAAGGAACTCGCGGCTCTCGGCCGTGAGCGCGCAAAACTTCAGCGCAACCTCAACGGTGTCCGCAAGATGGAGAAATTTCCGGACGCACTCGTGATTGTCGACTCCGCTCGCGAGTCGATCGCCGTCGCGGAAGCCCGCCGCCTGAAAATTCCGATCATCGCGCTGGTCGACACCAACGCTGATCCGTCTGTAATCGATTATCCGATTGCAGGAAACGACGACGCGATTCGCGCGATCCGAATCATCATGCAAAAGCTGATTGAACCAGTTCTGACCATGAAGGGCAGGAACTAACGAACTACGATCTCTAACGATTTAATTTTCCTACGAAAATGGCTAAGAAAGACGAGAAAGAAGGAGCCGGCATTCCGATCACTGCCGCGATGGTCAAAGATCTTCGCGAAAAGACGGGCGCGCCGATGATGACCTGCAAACAGATCCTTTCTGAAGTTAACGGCGATTTTGAAAAGGCAATCACCGAGTTGCGCAAGCGCGACGCGAAGGTTGCTGAGAAGAAATCCGGCCGCGCCGCAAAGGAAGGCGTGGTCGCGTCTTACATTCATATGGAAGGCCGAATCGGCGTTCTCCTCGAGGTGAATTCCGAGACCGACTTCGTTGCCAAGAACGAAAAATTCCGTGATTTCGTTAAAGACATCACGCTTCACATCGCGGCCGCTGCGCCTCAGTACGTGACGCGTGAAGAAGTTCCCGAAGAGCTCATCACAAAGGAAAAGGAAATCTTCGCTGAACAGATGAAGGACAAACCGGCCGCTGCGCTGGAGAAAATCCTCGTCGGCAAGATGAACAAGTTCTTCGGAACGAACTGCTTGATGGAGCAGGGATACATTAAAGATCCGGACCAGACGATTGAGCAGCTGCTCAAGAAGAAGATTGCCGAAATCGGCGAGAATCTCGTTATCCGCCGCTTCACGCGCTACGCCTTGGGCGAAGACAGCTGAAGCTCGGTCCGCAGACCGCGACGCGCTCAAGGGCAGGATGTCGAGTTGAACCTCGATTCCTGCCGGGCGCGTTTTGCTGTACGGGTTTGTCGAGTTGGTTTGAGGTATCTCGGACCTCCTTCAACCGCGGGGTAGACAACGCCTCGACCCGCGTTCATGGTCGCGCTCCCATGGCCCGCCAAACCGAGTCAAACGCATCCGACGACGCCCCGAAAGCCAAGCTGAACCGCGAGAATCTTCGCCGGTCGCTCTGGATTTTCGGCTACCTGGCGCGCTACAAAAAAATGCTCATCCCGGCGATGGCCGCGGTTTTCGCGACTGCCGGGCTCTCGCTGGCGTTTCCCATGTTGATGGGCGAACTCCTCGGTAAGGCGATGGAGCCGGACGCCGTGATCGCTCAGGCGAACCGCGTAGCCGGCATCCTGGCGATCATCCTTGTCGTTCAGGCCACGATCACGTTTTTCCGGATGCAACTGCTCGGCCGAGCCGGTGATCGCGCCCTGGCCGACATCCGAAGCGACAGCTACAATCATCTGATTCGGCTGCCGATGTCGTTCTTCAGCGAACGCCGCGTTGGCGAGGTCTCGAGCCGTCTGGCCGCCGACCTCAGCCTCATCCGCGATACCCTCGTCGGCACAGCCCCGCAGTTCTGCCGCCAGGTCGTCTTCCTAACATTCGGGATGGCGTTTTTGTTCATCCTGAGTTGGAAGCTCGCGCTCTTCATGCTCGCCTGCCTTCCCGCAGTCCTCATCTTTATTTCGCTCTTCGGTTTCCGCGTCCGCGGCACGTCGCGTGAAGCCCAGGACCGACTCGCGGAGACGAACGTGATCATCGACGAAACGCTTCACGGCATCCAGGACGTCAAAGCCTTCGCGAACGAATCGTTCGAGACGAAGCGCTACACGAAATCGATCGATCACTACCTCGAATCCGCTTTCAAGTTGATCAAAGGACGCGCGCTGATGGTCGCGATTGTGATCGCCGCAATGTTCGGCGCGATCACGTTGATCGTCTGGTTCGGAGCCCGCCTGCTCGTTGGCGATCCGCCGTTGGAGCGCGACACCTTCATGAAATTCTGCATCATGACCGCTTTTGTCGGCGGAGCGATCATGAACCTGCCCGAGACCCTCAGCCAAATCCAGAAAGCCGTCGGCGCGACCGATCGGCTGCGCGAGCTCCTCGACGAAGAAGCCGAGCCAGCAGCTGCTGACGACGAAGCCGAACCGAAAGAGCGTTCGAGCGGTGCCGTTGCCTTTCGCAATGTCCAGTTCGCCTACCCAAGCCGTCCGGAAACCGCGGTGCTCGACGACGTGAGCTTCGAGGCCGAAGCAGGCAAGCGGATTGCGATCGTCGGCCCGAGCGGAGCCGGAAAATCGACCGTGATTTCGTTGCTGCTGCGATTTTTCGAGCCAGGTCAGGGTGAAATCCAGCTCGACGGAAAAAGCGTCAAAGATTTGCCGTTAGGCTGGCTCCGCAAGCAGATGGCGCTCGTCCCCCAGGAGGTTTTGCTGTTCGGCGGCTCGATTCGCGACAACATCGGCTACGGCGATCCGGACGCTGGCGAAGACGCGATCATCGAAGCCGCAAAACGCGCCAACGCGCACGATTTCATCGAAAAATTCCCAGAGGGCTACGACACTCTGGTTGGCGAACGCGGCGTCAAACTCAGCGGCGGTCAGCGCCAACGAGTTGCGATTGCGCGCGCGATTCTGGCCGACCCAGCGGTCCTGATTCTCGACGAAGCGACCAGCTCACTCGATTCCGAAAGCGAGCGCCTCGTCCAGGAAGCCCTAACCGAACTCGAACGCGGCCGGACTTCGATCATCATCGCTCATCGCCTCTCGACAGTCCGCGACGTTGACCAGATTCTCGTGCTCAACGAAGGCAAAATCGTCCAACGCGGAACGCACGAGCAGTTGCTCGCGGAAAGCGAAGGCCTCTATCGGATGCTAGCGCAGTTGCAGCTCGGCTGAGGCCGAAATTCCTGCTGCGGGCTTGGTGAACCGGTCGCAAGATCGCCCCATTTTTCGCCGTGAATTTGGCTCATGAATCGCCTCAAGATTTTCGTCTTTTCCGCTCTCGCTTCGGCGCTCACGGCTCAATCGGCTGAGTTCGATTTTTTTGAGTCGAAGATCCGCCCGGTGCTCGCCGAAAACTGCTACGGGTGCCACTCCGCCTCAGCAGCTGCTGAGGGCAAACTCAAAGGCGGGCTCCAGCTCGACACTCGCGAAGGCGTTCGGACTGGAGGCGAAAGCGGACCGGTTCTGGAACGAATCGTGAACGCGCTGCGGCACGACGGCGATCTGAAAATGCCGCCGGAAAATAAGCTGAGTGCGGAAGTCGTCGCGGACTTCGCGAAATGGATCGAGAGCGGCGCGCCGGATCCGCGAGACGGTGCTGTGGCTGAGGTCAAAAAGGACGGCGTGGACATCGAAGCCGGTCAGCAGCATTGGGCATTCCAACCGCTAACGAAACCAGCGCCGCCAACTCCGAAAGACGCGGCTTGGATCAAGACAGACGTCGATCGGTTCATCCGCGCGGCGCAGGAAGCCAAAGGGATCTCGCCTAACGCAATGGTCGATCCGAGAACGCTGGTCAGGCGGACGTATTTCGATCTGATCGGCCTGCCGCCGACTCCCGAGCAGATGGAAGCGGCGCTCAACATTTCGCAGGCCGAGCTGGTCGATCAGCTACTCGCGAATCCGCACTACGGCGAGCGCTGGGGGCGGCACTGGCTTGATCTCATGCGTTTTGCGGAGTCGAACGGTTATGCGTTCGACAGAGACCGCCCGAACGCCTGGCGCTATCGCGATTGGGTGATCGCGGCGCTCAATTCGGACATGCCGTATGACGAGTTTGTTCGTCTCCAGCTGACTGGCGACATCCGCGCGGGCAAAGATTGGGACACGACGGAAAAGGCGGAGCAGGCGCTTGAGTTGACGACCGCGACTGGCTTTATCGTTGCCGGTCCGTTCACGACGCAGCAGACCCAGAAGGAGCGCGAGCGCAGTCGTTATGAGCAGCTCGACGACATGATTCACACGTTGGGAACTTCGATGCTCGGCCTCACGGTTGGCTGCGCGCGGTGTCACGATCACAAATACGATCCGATCGGCGCTCACGATTATTATGAGCTGGCGGCGATGTTCAGCGACGTGGGTTTCGCTGATGTTGGGGTCGATTTGAAGCCGCACATTTTCCGAGAGGCCAAAGCGGCTTACGATGCGGAGCACAAGCCGATTGTCGATGCGCGGACCGCCCGCGAAAAGGAGATCGATCCGAGTTTGAACGCGTTTTTGGACGAACACGCCAAACCAGCAGCTGCTGTCGAAATCACGCCGTGGCAGGCGATCGGTCCGTTCAAGGCCAAGGATTTCAACGTGGCTTTTGCCGATCCATTCGGGCCCGAAATCGACGGCAATCTCGATCCCGCGGCGACGTTTGAAGAAGTCGTCGGAGAGAAAAAAGAATCGCGCGCCTGGGCGGCTCAGCCGGATTGGAAAGACGGCGAAGTTCACAACGACGTGCTCAAAGGCGCGAACAGCGTGTTTTATCTTCAGCGCGAAATCGTGTCTCCGAAGACTCAATCGATCGGTCTTTCGGTCAGCGGTAACGACGGAATTGTGATCTGGGTCAACGGCTTCAAAGTCGGCGAAGAGAAGAAAGGCGGCGACGCCAAAGCCGATGAGCTGAAGCTCCACTTGCCGCTTGCCGAAGGGAAGAATGTGCTGCTCGTGAAAATCGCAAACGGCGGCGGCGATGCGGGTTTCTACTTTCAAAGCTCGCTCGAAGCTGGCCGCGAACCGAAAGCGGTCGAGCCGGTCCTGAAGATCGAACGCGAAAAGTGGAACGGCGGCCAGAAGAACGCGGTGCTCGCTTGGTTTCGACCCCACGACCGCGACTGGGCCGGGCGTAACGCCAAAGTCGTGAAACACGCGCTAACGGAGCCTAAGCCGGATCTGACCCTGACCTACGCAGCGAAGCCGCGCGGCACGAGCTATCAATTCGGCGAAAACAGCTACAAAGTTTTTCACCTTCATCGCGGGAACTCGGACAACAAAAAGGATCTCGCTCGAGCCGGGTTTCTCCGCGTGCTCAGCCGCGAAACCGAAGGTCATTGGCTTGGCGAAGAGGACCCGGTGCCGGACGCGCGTTGGACCGCGCTGAAGCCGCTTGTGGCCAAAGCGAAGACGACGAAACTCGCGATCGGCGGCGACGATCGGATCAAGGTTTCCGGCACAGCCGCGCCGACCGACACCTACTCGATTGAACTCGCCGCGCCTGGCCAAGTGAGCGCGCTTCGGCTTCACGTTTCGGCCTCACAGCCTTCGAATTTCGTGCTCTCGCAAGTCATCGCGCGCTGGATTCCAGACAAAGGCGAAGCGCAACCAATCGAGTTCGAAACCGCGGTCGCCAGCTTCGTGCAGAACGGCTTCAACGCGGCCGACGTCCTGACCAACGTGATCATCCCGGGCAAAGGCTGGGCGATCTCCGGCGGAACCGGCAAGGAGCAGGAACTCGCGCTCATTCTGAAGAAGCCGATGAATTTCAGCGGCGGCAAAATCGAACTAACACTCGCCCAGGAATCGCAGTGGCCTCAGCACCTGATCACCGACTTCTCGATCTCTTCCAGCGCCGCGCCCGACGTCCGGACCTGGGCCGCAAAGCCGGAAACCCCACCGGTTGCCGACCCTGACAAAATTCAGCCGCGTGAGGCCCTCGCCGAATGGATCACCGACTCGGAAAAGGGTGCCGGTCCGCTCCTCGCTCGCGTGGTCGTCAACCGCCTCTGGCAGCACCACATGGGCCGCGGAATCGTCGCGACACCGAGCGACTTCGGCACCCGCGGCGAGCGCCCGTCGCATCCGGAACTTCTCGACTACCTCGCTCAGCAGCTGCTGACGAACGGCTGGCAGCTAAAATCGATCCACAAACTGATCATGACCAGTTCGGTCTACATGCAAGGCGGCGGAGACGCGTTAGGCGGCCTCTCGCATGACCCTGACAACATGTTTTTCTGGCGTCAGCCGTCACGTCGGATGGAGGCTGAAGTCATCCGCGACAACCTCCTCGCCGTCAGCGGAAAGCTCGATCCAACTGCCGGTGGCAAAGGCACGCTCGACGCCAATTCGGCTCGCCGAAGCGTTTACCTGACCGTCAAGCGCGGCCAGCTAATCGAGATGCTTCAGCTCTTCGACGCGCCCGACGGAATGCAGTCCATCGGTGCCCGCGAGACCTCGACCGTCGCCCCGCAAGCGCTCGCGATGCTCAACTCGCCTACCGTCAGAAACTGGGCCATCGATCTCTCTAAACGCGCCCGCCCGACGGCCGAAACCCCGCTCGACCAAGCCATCGATGCCGCCCACAAAATCGCCTACGGCCGCCCAGCAGCTGCTGAAGAGCGCGCCGCTGCTGTCGGCTTCATCGAACGCCAAACCGCCACTCGCGAAGGCAACGCGGACCTGGCGTTCCAAGACTTCTGCCATCTCCTGCTCTGCGCGAACGAGTTTGTTTACGTGGACTGAACAATCAGCTAAACTCTTTTCGAATGGAAACTGATCAACAAATGTCCATGGGCGAAATCGAATCTCAGTTCGATTCGGAATGGGTTCTGATCGACGAGCCCGAACTCGATGAGTTCAACAACGTACTCAGCGGACGAGTCAGGTTTCACGGGGAGAAGCGGGCGGATGCCTGGGCTGCTTTCAGCGCGATCGGTTCGCCGCACATAAAAGCCGTTCTCTACATCGGCGCCCCGCCGAAGGACATGCAGTTCATGCTATGATGTCGCCTTTTGACCCGGAGCAGGGCCTGATTGTGGTGACAGCAACGATGCAAGGACCGACCGATTCCGCGATCGTCAAATTGGCGCTCGATACTGGAGCGACCCACTCGATTCTTCATCCTGATGCGCTGGTTCGAATCGGCTACCAACCGGCCGAAAGCGAAAACAGGGTCCAAGTAACCACCGGCAGCGGCTTGGAATATGCTCCGGTCGTCCCGGTATCCAGACTCGCCGCGCTAGGAAAGGAATGCGCCGGGTTTTACGTGACCGCAGTGGCGCTGCCGGAAACCGCAACCGTTGATGGCGTCCTCGGATTAGATTTTTTCCGCGGACACATCCTGACCCTCGATTTTCAACAAGGCAGAATCTCATTTCAATGAACGAAAACCAGTTTCAATCTCGCCGCTCATTCCTTCAGAACGCCGGCCTCGGCTGCGGGTCTCTCGCGTTGACCAACCTGCTTCATCAGGAAGGCCTCATCGCCGCTGAGAAGCCGCAAAACCCGCTCGCAAGCGCGGCGCCGGAGTTTGCGCCAAAGGCGAAGGCGGTCATTTGGCTTTTCCAAACAGGGAGCCCGTCGCAGGTCGACACCTTCGATTACAAACCGGAGCTGAAGAAGCGAAACGGAGAAAAACTCGCGGGTGCTGATCCGAAGACTGGGTTTTTCACGACCACCGGCAATTGTCTCGGGCCGCAGTTCGAGTTCAAGCAGCATGGCGAATCTGGAACCTGGGTCTCCGACGTTTTACCGAACATGGCGCGGCATGTCGACGACATGGCCTTCATTTATTCGTGCTACTCGCAGTCGAACAACCACACGCCAGCGATGCTCGAGTCCAACTCCGGAATGATCCGACAGGGGCACCCGAGCATGGGCAGCTGGCTGACTTATGGGCTGGGAAGCGACAACGGAAATCTGCCGGCTTACGTTGTGATGCACGGCACGAAACCGCGCGGCGGCGATCCCGTTTGGTCGTCCGGATTTTTGCCCTCCGTTTACCAGGCGACGGCGCTCGATCCTCGCAAGCCAAAGCCGATCGACAATCTCGACCGACACGCGAATTTCACGGACGGCCAACAGCGTTCGTTGCTCGACGCACTGCGCCAGACGAACCAGCGGCACGCGGATGAACGCCCGTTTGATCGCGATCTGTCGGCTCGGTTGGAGTCGTTCGAGCTGGCCTACCGGATGCAGACCGCGGCCCCGGAAGTTTTCGATGTCTCGACCGAATCGGAGACCGTTCAAAAGATGTACGGCCTTGATAAGCCGGCGTCGAAGGACTACGGCAAGCAGTGCCTCGTCGCACGCCGGTTAGTCGAAAGCGGCGTACGTTTCGTCCAGGTTTTCGCGCATTCGACCAGCACGCCAGGCGGTGGCGTGGGCGACGTTCCGTGGGATGGCCACAGCGATATCGTCGCCAATCACAGCGCCTGCGCTGCGAGCATGGATCAGCCGGTCGGCGCTCTTCTCGATGATTTGAAGACGCGTGGTCTGCTTGATTCCACGCTGGTGATCTGGGGCGGCGAGTTCGGCCGGACATCCGATTCGCAGGGCGGCAAGGGCCGCGATCACAATCCTCACGCTTACACAACCTGGATGGCTGGCGGCGGAATCAAGGGCGGCGCGCACTACGGCGCTTCCGACGAATTCGGCTACAAAGCCGTCGAGAATCGCACCAGCGTTCACGACATCCACGCGACCGTTCTCCATCTCTTCGGGCTCAATCACGAGAAACTGACCTACCGCTTCAACGGCCGCGATTTCCGGCTGACGGACGTGGCCGGCAAGGTGATCAACGAGATCCTTGCCTGACGAGATTGGCTGGCCGATCGCGAGTCACGGCTTAGGCGTGGGTTCCAACTGCTTTCTACTTTCGTCCGAGAGCTGCTCGATCGGGTATCGATGAACCGTTCCGTTTGCGATGCGCAGCAGGGCGACTTCGCCCTCAACCCGGACCAGCGTCGCGCGGATCGACTGGCCTTTGCGGTTGGTCCAATCACGTTCGACCTGGGGTGCGGTTGCGGGTTTGTCAGGGGCGTTCGACTTGCCTTTGGGCAAGTGCGCGAACATCGCTTCGTCCAGCTCGATCTCCTCGCCGCGATCTCCGCGTTCGCCGTTGATCGGCGCGCCTTCGGTGATCCAATCCATGACTAACTTGACCTCGTCGACGGTCAGGCGGTCGCCTTTTCCCTTGGGCGGCATCGCATCCTCGTCGTCTTCAGGGCGGAAGACCGTGATGAAGAGGTAGCTCGCGTCCCAGTCGCCTGGGATGACAAGACTGTTCTTTCCAAACCGCCGCTGCATCGCTGCGGGGTCGTCGAGCCGGAGTCCGCCTTTCACTTTCTCGGAATCCTTGCTGTGACAGTCGGCGCACTTCTCGACGAAGATCGGCATGATGTCTTTTTCGTAGTCGACGGCGTGGGCGAGGCCACTGAAGGCTAAGCCGACGAGGATGAGAACAAGCGATTTCATACCGAAATAGTAAATGCTTTCGGCGCGAAGGAAACCGCGAGGTGAGGCCGTGATTGGGGTTCGATTTTATGAATTTCCGCACTTCAGCCGTTTTTCTCGGGCTTCTCGCTTCAGCAGCTGCTGGCGAGATTCCGCAGGCATTTCTGGACCAGAACTGCATCCGCTGTCATGGCGGCGAGAAGGTGAAAGGGAAGGTCGATTTTACGAAAGCGGACCTCGGCGCGAACTCCGAGCTGTGGGAAAAAGTGGCGGACGTGCTCGAGCACGAAGAGATGCCGCCGGAGGATGAAAAGCAGCCGACAGCGGAGGAGCGAACGGCGTTTTTCGATTGGTATCGAGCGGAATTCATCGACATCGAAGCGCGCGCGGGGACGTTCCGGACGAGGCGGCTTTCGGCGGAGGAATATCGAAACACGCTACGTTCGCTCGTCGGTTTTGATCTGGAAGTGGCGATCATCAAGGCCGAGCAGACGGTGGTTGAGAAGTCGCTCGTGATGAAGCTGCTGCCGACCGATCCGCCGGGCGCGAGCGGGTTCGTTAACGACACTCACGGCGCGCCGATCTCGACAGTGCTGTGGGATCAGTATTCGTTTTTGGCCGAAGCGGCGTTGTCGCGATTTCTGGATGAATTGCCGGCGGACGCGGCTGCGGAGGAGGTCGTTCGGGATTTCCAGGCGCGTGCGTTTCGGAGGCCGCTCGCGGAGAGCCCAATTGAGGTTGCTGACCTCGAAGCTGAGCTGAAAACGATTCTGATGTCGCCGCAATTTCTGTATCGCGGCTTTCTCGTCGAGGGCGAGCCAGGCCAGCAGCTGCCGGTGGATGATTTTGAATTGGCGGAGCGGCTTTCCTACTTTCTCTGGGCAGACATGCCGGACGCCGAGCTGAGCGCCGTTGCCGCGGATGGAACCCTGACGGAACCAGAAATTTTCGCCGCGCAAATCGATCGGATGCTCGTTTCGCCCAGGGCGCGGAGCCTCGCGGAGAGCTTCGGCGTTCAATGGCTGGGTCTGGACGACATCGACGATTTCACGTCGGATCCGATCGCGAATTTCGCGCTGAAGAGCGAGCCGATCGACTTCCTGAATTACCTCTTTACTGAGAATCGGCCGGTGATTGAGTTGATCGATTCAAGGACGACTTTCGCCAACGATTCGGCGTTCGGGCGTTACCCGAAGGAAAGGAAGAATCTGAAGAAATACGTTAAACCGCGCGGGATCGAGCGAATGATTTTTCCGAATCAGCAGATCACCCTGACGAACACACCAGAATACGGTGGGATTCTCACAACGCCGGGAGTTCTCGTGATGAATCGAGGGCCGATCATCCGAGGAACGTGGATTCTGCGCAAGATTTTGGGCGAGGATCTCGGGGAGCCGCCGGCGGACGTGCCGCCGATCCAGGCAGTGACGCAGAAGGGGCTTAGTTTTCGGGAAAAATTCGAGCTGCATCGCTCCAACCCGTCTTGCGCGCTCTGTCACGACAAAATTGATCCGCTTGGCTTTTCGCTTCAGGCTTATGACGGGAAGGCAGCCTTCAAGCCTTCGCCGAAAATCGACACCGCTGGAAAACTCCCCAGTGGCGAGGCGTTCGCCGACTTCGCCGAGCTGAAATCGATTCTGCTGACTTCGCAGCGGGAGGCGATCATTCGAAACGCGGTCGAGCAGACTCTGGCCTACGCGCTCTGCCGAAAACTTGAGCCGTTCGATCGGCATGCGGTTGACGCGATTGCTCAGAAGCTCAACGAAACGGACGGAACCTGGCGCGATCTGTTTTTTGAGATCGCCAACAGTCTGCCGTTTCGCGAAGCGTATTTTCCAGCGTCTTGAGCCGGCTTCAGTCGCCCAAGCGATCGCGTTTGGCTTTGGCCTGGCTGAGAAATTCGGTCAGGCCGGCTTGATCCCGATCTTCAAGGAGCGCGAGCAGATCGTCGAGATTCGATCGAAGGTCACCGAGCGCGGCTGCGACTTCGGAGCGGTTTTCGAGCAGGATTTCGGCCCACATTTCGGGGGCACCGCCAGCGATCCGGGTGGTGTCGCGAAAACCGCCTCCACTCAGGCCTAACGCCGATTCATCCGAGTCTAGCGCGGCGCGAACCACGGCAGCAGCTGCTGCGTGCGGAAGGTGGCTGATTCTGGCGACTGCGCGGTCGTGAGCGAGCGGGTCGAGGATGCAGGTTCGGGCACCGAGCGCGGTCCAGAACTCGCCGACGATTCGGATCGTGTCAGGGTCGGTTTCATCCGTTGGCGTGAGGACGCAGCGGGCACCAGAAAAGAGATCAGCGGTTGCGTGGTCGAGCCCGGTTTTCTCAGAACCAGCCATCGGATGCGAGCCGAGGAAACGCGCGCCGAATTCGGCACAAATCGGGCTTAGCTGATCGACAACGCAGCTTTTTACGCTGCCGACATCGGTGACGATCGCGCTTTCAGCCAAAGTCGCTTCAGCGCCGATTGCGCGAACGAGATCGGCCATGACCCCGATCGGCGTGGCGAGGACGACGAGGTTCGCCCCCTGACAAGCCACGCTCAAATCGTCAGTCGCGTCGAATCCGCGTTCTTTCAGATCGGCAACGGCGCTTTCCCGTCGAGCCCAGATCGAAGCGGAGATTTCCGGCAGAAATCGGCGGATCGCGAGAGCGACAGAGCCGCCGAGGAGCCCGGGCCCGACGACGGCGATTTTACGCAGATTCAAATTTGGCTTTCCAGATGGCAAGCCGGGATTCTAGCCAATCCGCCAAGCTTTCCAACTTTTCGTTCAAGGAACGCGAAATTGAATCGTTTTGCCCGGTTGAGCCGGGTTGGGAATTTCAACCGGAGTGCCAGGGGCCATTCCGCGAACGTCGATCTCAGGAAGCCCGGCATGGCCCGGAAGTTTGACGTAGCCAGCTTTTCCAGGAACCGGAACGGCGAAGGGCAAGTGGCTGAATTGATCGGAAGGCGGTGCCGGCTTTTTTTCGGGAGCAGGTGCGGGCGCTGGCGGCGGGACGGAGGCGAGATTTTCGTTACGCGGCTCAGTCGTTGCGCGGTTGAAACCACCGGGCTGTGAAGGGCGATCGTCCGCGTCGCGGTCGGAATTTCGAGGAGGTGTCGGATTTTGGGGCGGCCGCGAGGTTTCGGTAGTTCCGCTGAGCCGGGCAGGAGCGCCAGGGGCGTACTGTTGGCTGAATCGGCGGTCCTGAGATGCGCCGTAGCGGTTAGGACCGGTGTAAGTCCGATACGGAGAATTGTTCGAAGCGCGAGCCGGCGCTTCGGTCGGCTCGGAGCGCTCATAGCGTTCAGCTTGAGCTGGTTGCTCGGCTCGGCCGTAGCGTGGGCTGTTTTCGGCCCAGATCGAATCTTGAGAGCCGTAATAGCCGTAGCCTTCCTGGTAAACGCATCCAGTCAGGGCGAAAATCCCCAGAATTGAGGAGAGTGTGAGGGTCAGTTTCAGTTGCATGTGAGTTGGCCTTGGTTTGGGCGAAGTCGGAAAATTTGGTCGAATGACCCCGATAGTTATCACATTTTTGCGACCTTGCGAATTGAATTTGCGAAAGTTTTCATAAAAACCAGCAAATCGGCGATTTTGGAACTCGCTTTGTCTGGACTTGTCCTCGGGCCAAGTTGCGTGCAATGATTTGGTTGTGGAAATCATTACAACAATTGATGAGCAGCTGCTGAATCGTGCGAAAGCGGCTAGCGGACACTTGGAAGTGGCGAAACTGCTCGAATCTGCCTTGGAGGCTTTGATTGAGCGCGAGGGCGGCAAGGCAGAATCTGAAACGAACCTTGAGGCCCGAGATTTGTCGCCGATGGACACGGATGGGCTGGCGCGAATCGTGGCCAATCAAGATTTCTTCGAAGAATTAAGTAGGGAAGAAATTGAAGGTCTGTTAACGGCGTCCACACAGCGGGCGTATTCTCCGGGCCAGACTTTGATTGAGCGCGGCGACCAGGGAACCTCAATGTTTATCGTCCGAAAGGGTTACGTTGAAGTGTGGGTCGGCAGCGAGAAATCGGATGAGGAAGTTGCGGTGGCGAAGCTGCAGCCGGGCGAGTTTTTCGGCGAGATGTCGTTGCTGACCGGT
This sequence comes from Verrucomicrobiales bacterium, assembly GCA_047620505.1. Taxonomy (GTDB): domain Bacteria; phylum Verrucomicrobiota; class Verrucomicrobiia; order Verrucomicrobiales; family DEV007; genus JBLHKS01. Next base: position 30,614 of record JBLHKS010000056.1, read on the forward strand.
GCTGCGCGCACGGCGACGATTCGGGCTTTGACGACGACGGTGACTGAGGAGATTTCGAAAGAGAGTTTTCGCGCGCTCCTTCACAAACGCCCCGAGTTGCTCGGGATCATGTCGAGGATCATCGCGGAGCGGAGACTTCGGTTGAAACTGGCTCAGGAAGATCAGGCCGCGCGCCTACCGGATTCGCGAAGCCTCGCCGGGCAGCTGCTGGATCGGATGAAGGCGTTTTTCGGATCCTGACTCGCTACTTGGAGGCTGCTTTTGCGGAGACTTCGCGCTCGAGTTTGTCGAACTTCTTTGATCGATTGGCGTAGTCCGGGTAACTCCGGCCTTCGTCGTCAGCCGGGCGGAAGCGGAAGAATTTATACATCCAAAGCCAGTGCTCCGGTCGCTCGGCGATGATCGGCTCGAAAACGTCCCAGCTCGCTTGAGCGATTTCCTGTTCGGTGGCGTCTTCATCGAAAATCAGCGGCTCGAGGATTCGATAAACGTAAGTCCCGTCTTCACACGGCAGCGTGATGGCCGCCATCATCGGCATGCGGAGCCGCTTGATGAGGACCGGTCCAAGCAGGGTCACGCTGACCTTTAATCCAAAAAATCGGATCATGGTTGCCGCCTGGTCCGGCGGAACGGTCAGATCCGGGAGAAACCCAACGTGCTGGCCCCGCTTCAGCGCTCGCATGAATTTGAGGAAGGCCTTTTCCTGAGGAATCATCGTGTGTCCCCAGAGCTCGCGATTTGTCTGGAAAATTTTCGTCAGGCGCTCGTTCTTGAAATCCTGCGCGATGGCCGTGTAGCGGACCCCCATGAAGGCGAGTCCGGCTGAGCCCCACTCGAAGTTTCCGTAGTGTGGCGTCTGGCAAGGCGCACCGCGCTCAACTACTTCGTTCCAACCTTCCGGATCAACGATCTCATAGGTTAGGAATTCATGAAAGTTGTCCTGATTGACGTTGCGGGTCCAGAATTGATCGAGGTAGGTCCGCGCCCAGCTTTGATAGCAGCGATGAACCACGTCTTCACGCTCGGTATCGGTCCATCGCCCTGGAAACGCAGCCCCCAGATTCGTGAACGCGGTTCGCCGACCGCGGCCATCGAAGTAAAAGCCGAGGGTTCCGAGAAACTTCGCCAACTTGAGCAGAATCCAGCGCGGGCATTTCGGAATCAGCCAAAACGCGCCAGCGAGCAGCGCCCACTCGAGGAAGTAGCGAAAGCGTTTTAGGCGGCCGGGTTTCTTGCTCATTTCGTTCGGCCTGCGCCGTAATCAGGAAACCGGCCTCCGTCAACCGCGAACGCCGCTCGATTCGCACGCGCCAAGGCGATTCATGGGCTGGCGGGTTTTGGGTAGACGTTATAATAAGTGTAGTCCGCGAGCGCTTGCTCGTAGACTTTCGAGGGAGAAGGCGCATCCGGATTTTCCGCCGGATCCTGCCCAGCAGCTGCTAAGACCGATCGCTCAAATCCTCTCATCAAATCATACCGTTGGTAACCAGCAAAAGAGAGCACGCTCAGGGTGTCTTCGCCCGGACGGATCTTCAGTTCATAACCGCCATCATCTTTCAAGTGAACATCGACGACATGAGGTCCTCCGTAAAGATTGTGGCGGTCTCCGAGGACCTCCTGGTAAGCACCGAGGAGAAAAACGCCGATGTAGTACGGTTCATCCGGTTTCAAATCGTGCAGCGCAAGCGTATCGGCCGACTCGGCAGTGCCTCCAAAGCTCTCGATGCATCCATCCGGGTCGCAGGTGAGGTCGACCAGGACGCCGGAATGCTCGGGCTTTTCAGCGAGTCGATGGATCGGCATGACCGGAAAAATCTGCTTGATCCCCCAGAGATCGGGCACGGACTGGAAAACGCTGAAGCTCCCAAAATAGAAATCGACCGCAAAGCATCTGACTCGCTCCACTTCAGGCGGCGGAGTTTTGCAGTGCTCCTTCGAGATGGCGAGCGCCTCTCGCGCGATCGCGCCAAAACAGGCTTCGGCTTCCGTCAAATGGTCCAGCGAAAGTCGGCCGAACGAAAAATCATTTCGGGCGTGCTCAAGCCTCGCCCGTGCGGTGTTCAGCGTGCGAGCGAGATTTTCGGGAGCGATCTCATCCAGCAATTCCATCATCTCAGCAAGTGAGGCAGAAAGATGCCGGCAGTCACCAACCGGCGCAATCGGGATGACCGGTTCAGATTCCATCACTGGAAAAACAAGCGCTCCACCGGCCGCAACCACGGCGCGTCCGGATTCCGAGATCAGAATCGGCGGCTCGATTTTTTCCTCAGCCATGACGCCAGCGACTTCACGCACAATTGAGTCGGCGTAGTCATCCATCGAGTAGTCTTTGCTGGAAAACTCGGCCGAACGACTTGCATCGTAGTTAACCGCGAGGCCACCTCCGACGTCCAGAGCAACCATCGGGGCCTTTAACCTGACGAGTTCGGCGTAAAATCGACAAGCTTCTCGCACCGAAGCCCGAATCGCTTCCAACTCGGGTATTTGGGAAGTCTGATGAAAATGAAGGACCTCCAGACATCCCAGCAGCTGCTGATCATCCAAAGCCCTGACAACCCGCATCAACTCGGAGGCATCGAGCCCGAAAAAAGTCTGCTCACCCTTGCTCTTGGCCTCGTTTCCAGGCACCCGCGTCCGCAGGCGCGCGCGAACTCCGAGACGCGGCGCTACGCCGATCGCTTTGGCTCGCTCGGCGATCGTCGTGACCTCCAGCGGGGATTCGATCACCAGAATCACCTTCAATCCGATTCGCATCCCGGCGAGGGCGAGATCAACGTAAGCGGCATCCTTCTTGCCATTACAAATGAGATAAGCCTCGCGATCCTGAAGTAACGATAGGCTTGCTGCGAGCTCAGATTTGCTACCAGCCTCCAATCCGTGATGAAACTGCCTTCCTTCAGTCAGAATCGCCTCAACCATCGGCCGCTGCTGGTTGACCTTGATCGGGAAAACCCCTCGATATGGTTTCGGATAACCACGACGCTCGATCGCATCCGCGAAAGATCGATTCAATTTCGATACGCGGTGCGCCACCAAATGTGGGAAGCGCAGCAGCACCGGCGCGTGAACATTGTCACAAGCCGCTTTACGTAGAATCTCCGTTAGAGTTGGCCCCTTTCGGCCTTCGGATTCCTCCGGGAGATTCGGATTTAGAACGCGTACTTCCCCATCATCATTGATATCGAAGTAATCGCGTCCCCATTTTCCGATGCCGTATAATTCGGCGTTGTCTTGTATCATCAGGTTGGTTTCGTTTGGGCGAAGTGAAAACCATGAACCTCCTGTTCAAGAGGTCTAGTATTTTTCTGAACAGATTCATTTCACTGAACCTGAATGTTGCGGTAAACGAAATACCTGAGAATTTTCGGAGGGAACCTTGGGAAAACTGGGCTGAAAGCACTGAGGGTCGGAGTTCCCACAAAGACCTTGGCCTGTTCAATCTGGATTGCCAAGTTCGAACATTAAGAATTTATCCTAAATACCTTTCATCCACATGCCTGCCAACTTTCAGCTCAAAAGTGACTACGAACCTCGTGGTGACCAGGCTCAAGCCATTACCAAACTAACGAAGTCAATCGAGGCCGGAAATCGCCGTCAAACGCTTCTTGGGGTAACTGGATCTGGTAAGACGTTTACGATGGCGAACGTCGTTGCCAATGTCGGCCGTCCGACGCTCGTGATGAGCCACAACAAAACTCTCGCGGCTCAGCTCTATTCGGAATTCAAGAATTTCTTCCCAGACAACGCGGTCGAGTACTTCGTCAGCTACTTCGATTACTACCAGCCCGAGGCCTACATCCCGCGTACCGACACCTACATCGAAAAAGACTCGTCCGTGAACGAAGAAATCGAGCGGCTTCGGCTCTCGACTATGGGCTCGCTCCTGACTCGGGACGACGTGCTGGTTGTCGCCAGCGTCTCCTGCATTTACGGCTTAGGATCGCCTGAAGACTTCGAAGGCATGATGGTAACCGTCGTGACCGGCCACGAAATGGATCGCGATGCGCTCATCCGCGGTTTGGTCGATATTTTGTTCGAGCGAAACGACATCGCCTTCGGTCGAGGCAAATTCCGAGTCCGCGGAGACGTCGTCGAAGTTCACCCAGCCATGCTCGAAAACGAAGCCGTTCGCGTGGAGTTCTTCGGCGACGAAATCGATCGTATTTCGATTATCGATCCGCTCACCGGCAACGCCAAATCAGAGATCGATCGCTTCACTTTCTGGCCAGCAAAGCAGTTCGTTACCGCGAAAGAAAAGATGCGCAAAGCGATCTACGCGATCCGCGATGAGCTAAAAGAGTGCGTCGACAAGTTTGAAGCCGAAGGCAAGTACCTTGAGGCCCAGCGGATCAAAATGCGGACCGACTACGACATCGAAATGATGCAGGAAATGGGGTTCTGTCAGGGAATCGAGAACTACTCAAGGCACCTCACCGGCCGTCCTCCTGGCTCGCGGCCTTACACCTTGATCGATTTCTTCCCTAAAGGTTTCCTCACGATCCTCGATGAATCTCACGCCACGATCCCGCAGATCGGCGGGATGTACGAAGGCGACAAATCGCGAAAATCAAATCTAGTAGGATTCGGTTTTCGCCTGCCCAGCGCATTGGACAATCGGCCTCTGCGATTCGACGAGTTCATGGATCAAACTGAACAACACGTCTACGTCAGCGCCACGCCCGCGAAGTTCGAAATCCAGAACAGCATCGCCGGTGCCGAAGAATTCATCCCTCACGTACGCAAAAAAATCGGCGAGCAGGAAACCGTGCCGGAGCGCCTTCCGAGGATCTCGGGCAACGCGCAACCGATCGATAAGTTCGACGTTTCGACTCCCGGCAAAGACCTGATCGTCGAGCAGATCATCCGCCCAACCGGCTTGCTCGACCCGGTCATCAGCCTTCACCCACTCAAAGGCCAGATCGACGAAACGATCGAGCTTTGCCGCCAGCGAGTCGAACGCAACGAACGCGTCTTGATCACGACCTTGACCAAGCGCAACGCCGAAGACCTGTCCGATTATCTAAAGAATGTAGGACTGAACGTTCGTTATCTGCATAGCGAGATCGACGCGATCGAACGCGTCGAAATCCTACGCGCATTGCGGGCTGCGGAATTCGACATCCTCGTTGGAATCAACCTCCTCCGAGAAGGCCTCGACTTGCCCGAAGTCAGCCTCGTTTGCATCCTCGACGCCGACAAAGAAGGCTACCTTCGAAGCGAAACCTCGCTCATTCAGACCGCCGGACGCGCAGCCCGCCACATCAACGGCGAAGTCGCGCTTTTCGCCGACAACATCACGAAAAGTATCCAGCGCCTGCTCGACATCACGGAGTATCGGCGGCTCAGGCAGCTCGAACATAACGAAGAGCACGGAATCACGCCAAAGAGCGTCCACCGGGCCGTTCAGGAAAGCCTTCAGATGGTGATCCCCGGCCAGAAAATCT
>JBLHKS010000057.1:0-35330 GCA_047620505.1 Verrucomicrobiales bacterium
CCCAAGACCCAAGACCCAAGACCCAAGACCCAAGACCCAAGACCCAAGACCCAAGACCCAAGACCCAAGACCCAAGACCCAAGACCCAAGACCCCCTTTTTTCCAACCTCGCTAAAGATCCGAGTGAGACCAAAGACCTTGCCGAAAGTGAAGGTGAGCGAGTTGCGGCGATGAAGACGAAACTGGAAACCTGGATGAAGAGCGTTCTGGCCAGTTTGCGTGGTGAAGATTACTGAGAGAAAGGCCACGCGCGCGGTTGCCGAAAACAGGATGACCGATAACTTGAATCGAATCGCATGAGCGCCATCCCCGCATCCCTCACCAGAAAACTGGTCGTCAACGAACAGGGCGACCCGCTGGAAGTCATCATTCCTTACCAGGAGTTCGTCGACTTCATCGAAATCCATGGACTCGATCTCAGCGAGGACGAAAAGGCTGAGATCCTCGAGGCCGAGGCCGACATTGAATCCGGTACCAAAGACGCCTTTGTGAGCTTGGAAAAACTGGAAGCAGAGTTGGATGCCGAATGCACCGCGTAGAGTTTCATCGCAACGCGGAAAAGGCGCTGAAACGCCTTCCTACCGACCGACGGCGGCAGATTCTCGAAGCTGTTCGAGAATTGGCCAACACGCCGGATCCAACCACACATCGGCAGGTAAAAGCGATGATTGGTAATTGGAAAGGCCAATACCGGCTGCGAGTCGGCGAATATCGAGTCATCTTTAAATTGATTGGCGACGACGAAACTTCTCTGCTGATTTACGTGACCAACGTCGGGCCGCGGGGCGGAATTTACTAACACTGCGGAAAGAAAGGGGTCAGACCTTTGACTGACCCTCTTTCCTTCAGGGGATCACGGATGTGTTATCCCTCCATCCCCTGGCGATCGCGGAAACGGACCGGCGGGGTTGCAAAAGCGATTTCCCCGCACCTCAATAGTAACTACAATGAGAATCGAGTCCAGTTTCTGTCGAACGGCCATGCTCTTGTGGATGGCCCCAGTTGTGTTGGTGTTTTCCGCAGGCGCGGTATTCGGACAGGAAATCGCGTTCGAACTCGGCAAACGCGAGAATGTGATGATGCCGATGCGCGACGGTGTCCGGCTGGATACTGATGTCTACATCCCGGCCAGAAACGGGACGGCGTTCGAGGGCCGCTTCCCAGTCGTGCTGAGCCGCTCGCCCTACGGAAAGTCCGTCGTAGTTGCCAAAGCCTACGTGCCGTCCGGCTACGTGGTCGTCCTCCAGAACACACGGGGCCGCGGGGGATCGGAAGGAACCTGGCGGTGGATGAGCGACGATCGGCAGGACGGCTACGACGCGATCGAATGGATCGCCGCCCAACCCTGGTCGAATGGAAAGATCGGCATGGTGGGCGGTTCCTATAACGGCGCCACCCAGCATTTGGCGGCGATGGCTCAGCCCCCTCACCTGACGACCATCGTTCCATCCAACCCCTCCATCAATCACGGCATCGGAGGAATTATCTACGGGGGCGCCTTCCGTTTGCGCATCCTGAAATGGTTTCTCAGCAATTCCGCCAGGGGCAGTCGGCAGGCAAAGGATCCCGCCGTGCGAGCGATCCTGGCCGAACAGGCGGAAAACTGGCCACTATACTTCGACAATCTTCCCCTTCGACGAGGGCTTACTCCTTTACGGTTGGCGCCGGAGTATGAAAACGCGCTGATCGAGATGATGGAACACCGGCGCAACGGCGAGTTCTGGCGGTTCAACAACATCATCGATCACGTCGACGAGCACAAAGACCTGCCCGTTCTCATGATCGGCGGCTGGTGCGATCTGTTCAGCAGCAGCACCACCGAAACCTACATGGCTCTGAAACGGACTTCGAAGGCTCCGGTCCACCTGCTCATGGGACCGTGGCCTCACGCTCCCGGCGAGCGCTCGCACGGTCAGGTAGATTTCGGTCCCGAAGCGACTGTCGACCTGCAAGCCGTTCACCGGGCCTGGCTCGACCGATGGCTGAGAGATGCCGATGGTGATTTCGGTCGTCAGGCGCCATTCCGGACCCCGGCACGGATCTTCGTGATGGGTACCGGCGACGGACACAAAACCGAGGATGGCAAACTTTCTCACGGCGGTTACTGGCGTGACGAACCGGACTATCCTCCGCCAGATGCCCTGGCGACGAAATACTACCTCCACCACGATGGCGAACTGGCCACAAAACCACCCGCTCAGGAAACCTCGTCCACTACTTTTGAATTCGATCCGAAAAACCCCGTGCCGACCATTGGCGGGTGCACCGTTGGCTCGGTTTCCGGGGCATGGAACCAATGGGGCGGCGACCATGTCTGGAACTCGCCAGCTCCGCTCCCGCTCTCGGTGCGCAACGACATCGTCGTTTTCATGACCCCGCCGCTGGAGGAGGATACCGAAATCATCGGGCCGATTTCGGTCAAACTTTGGGCTTCGTCATCCGCCGTGGATACCGACTTCACGGCCAAGCTGATCGACGTCTACCCACCGAGTCAGGATTTTCCCGCCGGGTTTGATCTGATCATGGGCGACGGGATTATCAGAGCCCGGTTCCGCGATTCCGACAAGGAAGAGAAAATGATGACGCCGGGCGAAATCTACGAGTTCACTATTAAACTCGATCCGTGCAGCAACGTATTTAAGAAAGGCCACCGCATCCGTGTGGATATTTCGAGCAGCAATTTCCCGCGATTCGATGTCAACTCGAATAGCGGCGAACCGCCCAACAACAACCGGAGGATGATCACCGCGGTAAATACAATCTACCACAACAGCAAACATTCTTCTCACATCGTCTTGCCCCTCATGCCGGCGAAGGGTAACTGATTGATTATATTGATTGGAACATAGGAAATAGGGGTCAGTCAGGAAATAGGGGTCAGTCAACATTTTTTGACTTTCAGCCCGATTGCATCCAATCTTCGGCATGCCCAGAGCACCCCGGATCGAATACGAGAACGCCATCTATCATGTGATGGCTCGGGGTAATCACCGGCAGGACATTGTTTTCGACGACTCAGATCGAAAGCTCTTTCTGCACACTCTCGGAGAGGTTGCTCAGCGCACGGGTTGGCGGATCTACGCCTGGGTGCTCATGAATAACCACTATCACATCGCCTTGCAAACCCCGCAGCCCAACCTGGTCGTGGGCATGAGCTGGCTGCAGAACACGTTCACACGGAGAATGAACACGAAGAATGGTTTGTGGGGCCATCTGTTCGGCGGGCGTTACAAGGCGGTGTTGGTTGAGGCGGAGTCGGACCTGATGGCCGCCAGCAGCTGCCGCGGCGACTATCTGATGACGCTGATCGATTACATTCATCTCAATCCCGCCCGGGCCGGGTTGCTCCGCACGACTCTGAAGGCGAATGGCGTGCGGATCGATGGCAGTGTGCTGGATTTTCCATGGTCGAGCCTCGCCAGTGCGTATGCGGTTGCGCCCTCGAAACAGGAGAAGTGGATGGCCGTCGACGAAGGGATGGAGCTGTTCGGCTATCGCAATACGACGGCTGGCCGACGCCGATTTGTGGAGCGGGTTCAGGACCGGGCCCGAGGTGAAGTCGCCGAACGCATTGGCGCTCCGGAGTTGGAAGGCCAGTCGCTTCAAAGCACGCTGCGGCGGGGCTGGTATTGGGGAAGTCAAACGTTTCGCGAGGCGTTGATCGATCGCTTTCCGGTGGCGGGCAATCGCCAGACGGCGAAGAGGAATCGCAACGCGCGCAGCAGTCAACAAATCTGGGATCACGGTCTCAGGGCGGCTGAGCAGCTGCTGGCGGGCGGGATGACGGCGCTGGGTTTGAGGCAGGAGCAAATCGAGCGCCCTGTGCGCGGAGATCTGCGGCGGTTGGCGATTGCGTGGATGATCTGGACTCAAACCGCCGGAGTTTCGCAGGGTTGGATTGCGGAGAGGCTGAATCTGAAGTCCGCAGCCAACGCCAGCCAGCAGATCCGGCGATTCGCGGCGCTGAAAAATCGGGAACGGCCGAAGGAGATTCGAAGATGGATTTCGGCTCAATTGGAGAAATTCGACTGAGTCGAAACACCACCTTGATCGACTCGGAATATTGACGTGCGGCTCGCGCACGATTACTCGGTCTCAACCCAGATGCTCCACGAAGTCCCAGTTGATAAAGTAGGCCCTCACGGCCAGACGATGGCCAAGGCAATTCAGACCTGCGTTCATTGCGGATTCTGCTTGCCGGCCTGTCCGACCTATAAAGAACTTGGCCAGGAAATGGACTCGCCACGTGGGCGGATCATTTTGATGAAGGACGCGCTTGAAGGGAAAACGCCGGTCGAGCAAGTCCTTCCTCATCTCGACGCTTGCCTTGGTTGTCTCGCCTGCGAGCCGGCTTGTCCATCGGGGGTTCCGTATCGCGATTTGATCAGCCCGTTCCGCGCGCGGGCCGAGGAAACGCGGAAACGCGGGATTTTCGATCGGCTGCGGCGCTGGTCGGTTTCGGCGACTTTGCCGTATCCGAAACGGTTCGCGGTCATGGCTCGGCTGGCGAAATTTGCGAAGCCGTTCCGCAAGCTCGCGCCGAAGAAAATGCGGGCGATGCTCGATCTCGTCCCTGGCAAGATTCCAGCGAAGCAACCGCTGGCTGAGGTCACTCCGGCAGTCGGCGAACGCAAGGCACGGGTCGCGTTGTTGACGGGCTGCGCGCAGAGCGTGCTCGAACCCGGGATCAACGCGGCGACTGTCGAGGTGCTGACGAAGAACGGGGTCGAAGTCGTGATTCCACCTGCCCAAAAATGCTGTGGCGCGCTGAGCTGGCATGTCGGGGATTTGAAATCGGCGAAGCAGTTTGCGCAGTCGAATCTGGATGCGTTTCCGGACGACGTGGACTGGATCGTGACCAACGCGGCTGGCTGCGGGTCGGGTCTGCACGAGTACGGGCTGATCCTCGAAGGAACCGAGGACCACGAGCGAGGATCCGCGTTTGCCAAGCGAGTTCGGGATGTCAGCCAGGTTCTCAACGAGGTGGGATTCGCGAATCCGCCGCGTCTCGCTGAGCCCACGAAAGTCGCCTACCAGGACGCTTGTCACCTCCGCAACGCGCAAGGCGTCCACGTCGAGCCCCGGCAGCTGCTGGGTCAGGTCGAGAACCTGGAACTCGTCGAAACCGCCGACGCGGCTCAGTGCTGTGGTTCGGCAGGGACCTACAATATTGATCAGCCGGAGATCGCGGCTTCGCTTGGAAAGCAGAAAATCGACGCGATCGCGGAAACCGGGGCGAGCACGGTGGTTTCCGGAAATATCGGCTGCATTACCCAGATGAAACTCCACGCTGAGCAGCGCGGTCTGGATTTGGACATCCGCCACACGATGGAGCTGCTCGCCGACGCTATGGAAAACTGAGTCGAGCCCGGGGGTCGGCAATCCGAACATTGGGGGCTAGGTTTGGAAATTCGTGCTCAGATTTCGGTAATTCCATGGAGGAAACTTAAGATAAATTAATCATTGCCATAATTTCCATAATTGATATATTTTTCATGTCCTCGGGATTTACCAGACATGAACACTTTCAATCCTTTCCCCAATTTTTCGCTGATTTTCGGAGCGACGGCGGCCCTCGCCTTCACCTTGACTTTCCCAGCAGCTGCTGAAAATCTCGACTCAGCTCCCTGGCGCATCGCGATTCCTGCCAACGCCGGTCCCTACTCGACGGTCGAAGGCTCTGAAGCCGCTGGATTCGACATCGACCTGATCAAGGCCAGCGCCCAAATTTCGGCGCATTCGATCATTTTTATCCCGTCCGACTCGACCGCAGACGCGCTCGCCAGCCTCAACGCAGGAGAGGTCGACGCCGTCTCCGGAGTTTCCTTTGATCGAGCTTCGTCGCTGCCCGAAACCGCGATTTTGAGCGCAAATTATCGGACGGAGCAGCTCGTCGGCTACGCAAATTCGGATGCGCTGCTCCGCGATTCCGACGACCTCCCCCACGCTTCGATCGCTGCCCCGCTGGGCTCAGCCGCGCACCGCTACGCCAAAACCCGCGGCTGGAAAACCGTCGACACCGACTCCTGGCCCGCCGCTTTCAAAATCGTCGATCGCGGCGAGGCCGACGCCACCATCTGCGATCCGGCCACCGCAAATCAGCAGCTGCTGGACGGCGGTTTCAAAAATCTCCACGCTCTGCCCGGCATCGTTCACGAATCCGGAATCTCCCTGGCCCTCGCGCCAAACGCCGCCAGCCTCGCCGACGGCGTCCTCGCTACCCAGCAAACCGGGCACGCCTCGTACCTCGCAAATCGCTGGGGGCTCGCCGCTAACCGCGAAGCGCCACCTGCCTGGCTGAACGCCGGAGTCGATTATCGCGTTCTGGCCTACGGAGGTCTGGTTTTGCTCGCCGCGCTGCTCGTCCTCACTCGGAAAACTTCGCGCAGACGCCCCAATCCCGGCGGAGTGACGACCACGCCTGTGGTTTCTCCGATCAAGAGCAAGCCGTAAGCCGTTCATCCTCAATCGGATGCTCCCCCACTCGTCGAAGAGAGCCGCGCCCACGCTTCAAGATCGCTTGAACCGCCGTAACAAGCAGTTTCAGTTTGCAGATCGGGCATTTCGACGCCACTCACTACCCCGCCCAAAAACCCGCTCATTTTATACCAGAACGTTTCCTGAAAACACCGCCTCCAGCACCCGATTTCACCGAAGCAGATCGCTCAATCGCCATCGTCGCCAGCCTCTACAATCGTGAGCTGACCGATGCGCTGACCGACTCCGCGCATAGCGAGCTTCAAGCAATCGCGCCCAACGCGACGTTCCCGGTTTTCCGCGTGCCAGGCGCATTCGAAATCCCGGTCACGATCGAAAATCTCTGCCGGAAAGGCCAGTTCAGCGCCATCATCGCGCTGGGCGTGATCGTTCGAGGCGAAACGGCGCACGCCGATCTCATCGCAGCTTCGATCACGCGGACGCTTCAGGAAATCTCCGTCAGGCACGCCATTCCGGTCATTCACGAGGTCCTTCTCGTCGACACAATCGAGCAGGCAGCCGAGCGAGTTTCCGGCGAAGAAATGAACCGTGGAGTCGAAGCCGCACGAGCAGCTGCTGGCATGGCGGACCTCTTCAGCCAGATCGAATCCGCTTACGCCGCGATCGACGAAGAAGTCGAAGAATCTCAGACCGAATCGTCATGAGCCGACGCAGGCGGAGGGGACGCGAGGCGGCTTTGCAGCTGCTTTACGCGAGCGACATGGAAAACGAGCTGGCCAAGGGTCAGAATCGCGAGGAATTCTGGAATCTCTGCACCGCGAAGCCTGAAGGCCGCGAATTCGCCGAGAAATTGGTCAACGGCGTGCTCGGACAGCTCGAGGCGATCGACGAAAAACTAGTCGTCGCTGTTGAAAACTACGAATTCAACCGGATCGCCGCGGTCGATCGGAATCTGCTGCGCGTCGCGGTTTACGAGCTGCTTTACTCGGACGAAGCGCCCGCGCCGGTCGTGATCAACGAAGCGATCGAGATCGCAAAATCGTTCGGCGGAGATCAATCCGGGAAATTCGTCAACGGCGTGCTCGACCGGATTCATCGCGAATCGATTTGATTCGAGGCCAATTCTTCGGCACAAGTTTCCTCATGTTGCCAGAAATCATCGCTTCGCTCATTTTTGGTCTCGGCCTTGGCTTCTCGGCTCGAGACGACGACAACTTTGCGATCTGGAAACCGGCAGTGCTTTCGATCGCGCTTTTCCTTGCCTGCATCGGGCTAGGAAAGCTGATGGGAATAATCGGATACACCACCGTAAACTGGGTCGGCCTGAATCTGCTCCTCTGGGCAATTGGCGCAGCGCTGGTGAAATTCATCCTCCGAACGGAATGGCCAGTCGCGGTGGTAACCGGCCTGATGTTCATGGTCGTCGAAAACGGCTTTCAATTTCTCTTCGTTAAGTTTTTCGCAAACCAGGTTGTTTGAAAAATCGAAGCCCTTGTAGATGCCGACCGCATTTCAGCGTCGAGTTTACGACACCCTTTGCGACGTCCCAAAGGGCCGGGTCACGACCTACAAGCTGCTGGCGAAAGCCGTCGAGTGCGGATCGAGCCAAGCGGTCGGCCAGGCGCTCAAGCGCAATCCCTGGGCACCCGACATTCCTTGTCATCGCGTGATCCGCGCGGATCTGAGTCTCGGTGGTTTCGCTGGCGAACTCGGTGGCCCGGAGATCACGAAAAAACGGCGATTGCTGCAGGAAGAAGGCGTGGAGTTTGACGAAGAAGGGAAGCTGCTCGACTCGGCTCGGGTTTTCGATTTCTCCTGAGCCAGATTTCACGGCTGCGGCGTCAGTGTTGGTCCGCCGGTGAACTTGGCGATTCCGTCAGGATCCCATTTCATCCCCAAGCCGGGCCCATCCGGAATCGCGATCATCCCATCCGCATCCATTTCGATCCGCTCGGCCAGCAAATCCTCGACGTAAGGCGCTGGGGTGATGTATTCGACCCAACGCGCATTGCCAGCAGCTGCTACGAGCTGGAGATCCGCCGCGAGCCCCACCGCCGTGTTCCAACCGTGCGGCACGAAGAGAATTGAGTGGTCGTCGGCGCACTGAGCGATCCTGAACTCCTCAGTCAGGCCGCCGACTTTGGTAACGTCAGGCTGGACGTAGTCGATCGCGCGCGCCTCGAGCCACGGGATAAACGATTGCCGCCGCGTGAACGTTTCCAGACCCGTAATCGGCAAAGGCGCGTTTTCGGTTAGCTTGACATAACCGTCGAAGTCATCCGGGCGGAGCGGCTCCTCAAACCAGACGACGTCGTAGTCAGCCAGCATCTTCGCCCGCTCCATCGCCCATTTGTAGCCGTGCGGCCAGAACGCGTCCGAACCACCGGCATCGACCATGAGTTCATTGTCAGGGCCGAGCGTCTCGCGCGCGGTCTTCACGATCAGTTCGTCGGTCTTCGCATCGACGCGCCCGAACGGTCCCCAACCCATTTTGAACGCGCGAAACCCACGCGCCATCCCGTCCTCAAGCTTCGCGCGGAGTTTGTCCGGCTCGTCCATCAGCAGTGACCCGTATGGCTTGATTCGTTCCCGATGCCGCCCGCCTAACAAACGACTAATCGGCTGGCCAGTCACCTTGCCGAAAATATCCCAGAGCGCGATGTCGATCCCCGAAATCGCATGCGTCACCGAGCCTCCCCTGCCCTGCCAGAAAGTCTGTTGATGCAGATTTTCGCTCACCGCCGCCGGGTCCAACGCGGACGCGCCGATGATGAAGGGCCGGAACACGTCGATCGCGCCTTCGACCAGTTTCGCCGACGTGAACACGCTTCCGAGGCCGGTCACGCCCTCGTCGGTGATCACCTCAATCAGCGTGTGCATGTTGTTGGCGTCGTCGACGAAATCGTTGTCCGCCGCCCAGCCTCCATCGGGAGTCGCGCCGCGCAAAGGCAGCAATCGGATGTCTTGGATTTTCATAAGAATTGGAATCGTCGCGCCCCATTCAATTGGCATTCCGAGCCGTCGACAACGCAAAATGTCATTTTCGTGCCCGAAAAATTTCTAATTGTTTGGGCATCAATTTGACGTAATGTCATTTTCGTGCCCGAAAAAGAAAGAATTTTTTGGGCACGAAAATGACATTTCACCATGAAGAAGCCATTCCTCGGTCGCGAACGAGAGAGTCATGAGTTCCAGCAGCTGCTGGATCGAACGGACGCAACTCTGGTTACCTGCCAGGGAAGACGGCGTATCGGCAAGAGCCGTTTCATTCATACCTGCGCAAAAAAGGCCGACCATTTTTACGCATTCATGGGCCTTCCACCACGGGAGGGAATCACCAAACAAAGTCAGCTGGACGCATTTTCCGAACAGATCGCCGATCAAACCAAAGCGCCTCGGGTGCCGCTGGACTCGTGGTACACGGCGTTCCGTCTCCTCGATAGCCAGCTTCCCGGCAAAGGCAAAATCGTGATTCTACTCGATGAGATTTCCTGGCTGGCGATCGGCGATCCGGATTTCTCGGGGCATCTCAAAACCGCATGGGACACACTCTTTTCGCATCACAGCCGGCTCATGCTCGTGCTCTGCGGATCGGTTTCGTCATGGATCGAAAAGAACGTGCTCAACAACACCGGCTTTGTCGGCCGCTGCACTTGGCAATTCAAACTCGCCCCCCTGCCATTACCAAAATGTCACGAATTCTGGGGACGCCGAAAGTCCCGCGTCAGTTCGGCGGAGAAGTTGCGCATGCTCGCGGTTACCGGCGGAGTTCCGCGTTACCTGGAAGAAATCGACCCCAAACTCAGCGCGGAGCAGAATATTGAGAAACTCTGCTTCAACTCCAGCGGCCTGCTGTTTAACGAGTTTAATCAGATTTTTCACGATATCTTCAATCGCAAAGCGCCAGCCTACCGCGAGATCGTTCGCGCTCTCGTCACCGGGCGCGGTTCCGTCTCAAAACTGAGCAAGTCGCTGAAGCGCATTCGCGGCGGCACGCTCAGCTCCGCGCTGACCGAGCTCGAACAATCCGGCTTCATTCGTAAAGACGTTTCCTTCGATCCTGAGACCGCAAAACCACGGCCACGCGCGGTGCGCTACCGACTGAGCGACAACTACCTTCGATTCTATCTGAGATACATCGAGCCGGTCCGCAGCCAGATCGAAAGCGGTCTTTATCAACAAGCGCCAGTCGAAACCTTCCGCGCCTGGGACACGATCATGGGGCTTCAGTTCGAGAATCTCATCTTGGAAAACCTCCCCGCAATGCTGGCTATCGCCGGTTTGGATAAAACTCCAATGCTCAATGCCGGGCCTTTCTATCAAGCCGCGACCAAGCGAAAAAAAGGTTGCCAGATCGACCTCATGCTTCGTTCACGACAATCGCTCTACATCTTTGAAATCAAGTTTCGGAAGCGAATTCAGAAGTCGGTCATCGGCGATGTTCAACGGAAAGTGGACAACTTGAGTCCATCGCGTTCGCTGGCTATCCGAACCGGGCTTATTTACGAAGGCACCTTGGATTCGGAGATCGAGAAATCCGATTATTTCGATTATCTAATTCCATTCGATGCGTTCTTAAAATGACAAAATGTCATTTTCGTGCCCAAAACTTTCCATTTTTTTCGGGCACCAAAATGACATTCTGCGTCATTCGCGGCGTTTGGTGTTCGTTCCCGACTCTGGTAGAATTCGCTACGCTGATGCCGAGCTCACGCCGGAACCGCCTCAGCAGCTGCTGGCGCGTTTGGACTCGCCGAGTGCACTGTCAGGATCGCCGCGCAGCTGCTGAGGCGAGCGCGATCAGAGCCGCGGCGGTGAGATGAGCCTTGATGCCCTTCATTGTTCAAACTCAGCGCGAGACATCGAGATCTTTAGCTTTGCGATTGCGAGGCCCGGCTCGCAGGTTCCCGATGACATGAAAACCCTCGTCTCCCTCCTCGCGGTCTTTGCAACCGCAGCCCTTGCCGACGATTGGCCGATGCATGGCAAGGACGCGCGGCGCAGCCACGTCAGTTCCGACAGTCTGGAATTCCCGCTCGAACGAGCCTGGGCGCGAAGCGTCGATCAAACGCCGCAGCCCGCCTGGCCGGAGCCAGTCAAGAATCTCAACCGCCTCGATTTCGACTACGCGCCGCAACTCGCGGTCGCAGGCGGGCTGGTCGTTTACGGATCGTCCGCGGACGACACCGTGCGTGCTCTCGATGCTGAGACGGGCGATTTGAAATGGAGTTTCACCACCGGGGGCCCGGTTCGGTTCGGGCCGCAGATCGAGGGCAACGGCGTTTTCTTTGGATCGGACGACGGCAAGGTCTACCGCCTCAACTCAGCCACAGGCGAGCCCGTTTGGATTTTCGACGCAGCGCCGAGTCCTGAACTCGTGTTAGGAAACGGCCGAATGATTTCGCGTTGGCCGGTCCGCACCGGCGTGCTCGTCGAGAACGGCGTTGTTTTCGCGACTGCCGGGCTTTGGTCAGCCGAAGGCGTTTTCATCTACGCGCTCGATGCCGAAACGGGCGCGGAAATCTGGTGCAACGACACCTGCGGCACGCTGCCGTTGATGGGCGCGCACCAGACCTTTTCGTTAACCGGTGTGAATCCGCAGGGCAACCTCTTGGCTAGCGACGACGTGCTCCTCGTGCCGACTGGCCGGACCAGCCCCGCGGGCTTCGACAAGCGGTCTGGCAAGTTCCTCTTCTTCGATCCCGGCCATCACAACAACGGGTTCGGCGGTTCGCGGCTTACGATTGAGAATGACCGAGTTTACGCTTATTCTAAGAATTTTTACAGCCCACTTGGGGTGCGCGCGTTGGACCTCGCCACCGGTGCGATGGTCGCCGATGTCCGACACAGCGTGCCTCAGCATTCGACCTTCATTCGCGAAAAATCGTATTCGGTTTACGACGGCAAAACCTGTTTCGTCATGAGCGGCGGCACGATGCACGCGGAGGCCGCTTACGGACTCGCGTTGGCAGGCGAAACCCGGATCATCGGCGACGCTGGCCGAGTCCGAGCGGGCGATTGGGAAGCTGAGGTCAGCGGTCAGGCGCGGGAGTTCGCGATCGCCGAAGGTCGACTGTTTGTTTCGACGAGCACCGGCGAAATTTCATGCTTCGCGACCGCAACGGGACGCAAACCGATAACGATCGAACCTCGCCCTGCGACGACCCCGAACAGCCGCGGCTACGCCCTCGTTTTTGGCGATGTCGATCGCGCAAAGGCAATCGCTCAGGAGGGCCAACTCCAGGTTGTTCTCGTTAGCGAGGCCGCAGAATCGATCCGCGCTGAATTGATCGCCAACTCAGATTGGTATGGCTCTCGAGTCCACGTTCTGGCGATCGCGGCCGGCCAGCAGCTGCCGTTCCCTTCCTACTTCGCAAACCTGATCGTCGGTGGCGAGGAGTTCGCCGAAGAGACGTTTCGCGTCCTTCGTCCGTGCGGCGGCCGCTGGATCAAGTCGAGCGGCGAGGTCGTCGTCCGCCAGCAGCTACCGGGCGCGCTGGACTGGAATTCGGAATCCAAAGGGGACGAACTCGTCCGTTGGCCGCTACGTCCGATCTGGTTCGGAGGACCGGGCCCGGCAAAGATGCTAAGCCGCAAACACCGCAGTCCGACTTTGGCCTTCGCAAACGGCCGGTACTTCGTAAAAGGCGAACACGATTTGCTCGCGGTCGACGCCTACAACGGGACTGAACTCTGGACGCGGGAGATTTCCGGCATCGCCGCGCTGAACGCAGACGCCGACCACGTTTACGCGACTCTGGAAGATGGCGGAATCGTCCTCGACGCTGCATCGGGCGCTGAAATCAAAGGCGAGAAAATTCCTGACGAATACACAAAATGGCCGCGCCCGCGGATCGATCCTGCGGTCACAACCGCGCCGCGAATTCATCCGCTGACCGGCGCGAAAATGCCCAAGGTCTGGATCAAAACGTTCGGCTGCTCGGGCGTCTCCACATCGGCGACGAGTCTTTTCACGCGCTCCGGCACGGTCAGCATTTACGACTTTGAAGACGACAGCGGGATGCGCAATTTCGGCGGGCTGCGACCGAGTTGCGGGCAGAGCACGATCGCCGCGTTAGGCCTTTGGATCGTGAACGAAGGCAGCAGCGCCTGCGAGTGCAGCTACAGCTATCAAACCAGCTTAGCTTTCGCGCCAGCCAGCAGACGCCTGAATGAAGATTGGGCCGTGTTCTACGACTGGCGAGTCGACTCGATCGTGCGGCAAGCGCACCTGAATCTGGGAGCGCCCGGCGATCGGCGTGACGAAAATAGTCAGCTCTGGATCGGCGCGCCGCGGCCGGGGATCGAAGAGACGATCATGCCGAAGATTCCGGGCTCCAATTCGTGGCTGAACATTCCTGGAATTCCTCAGCAGAAAATGCCCGTCGCAATCCAGGTTCCTTTGACGATTGAGACGGACGAAGCGCCCGAATCCGGCCCCTACCGCGTCAACGCGGACCGCATCCCGATCGCCAACACCGATCGTCCTTGGATCTACGCCTCCGTAATTCGCGGCATCCGAAAAGCCACGTTGAAACTGGATTTCCAGACCCAGCTGATTTCGCAACCCGCGCCAGCTCCGCCGAAAATCGATGGCGTGCTCGATTTCGCCGAACCGCTGTTCATCCTCCCTGACAGCCAGACAAAAGTCTTCATCCATCACGACGACACGAACCTCTACATCGCCTCCTCGCGCCCAGCGACCATCGATCGCAAGGGCGCCCGATCGCCATGGGTTCAGCGAGAAGGCCCGCACGATCGACCGGTTTGGAACGACGATTCCTGGGAAATTTTTCTCAGCAACGCGGGCAGCGAAACCGTGCTCCACTTCGGCCTCTCGGCTTCCGGCGGGGCCTACGATGCCGCCGAGAATTCGCGCTGGAATCCAGAGTGGCGTCACGCTGTGGTCGCGGATGAAAACGCATTCGTGACCGAGTCCGCGATTCCGTGGGCCGTGCTAGCAGCTGCTGGCGTGAACCGCGAAACGCTCGGCGTCAATTTCCAGATCAACCGCCGCCACAACATCGGCGAGGCGCTTCAGTATCTCGGATTTCAAGGTCGCGTGCGCTGCGAACACTTCGCGCCGCTCGGGCTTGGCAAACCACCGGAAACTCCGCCACGAAACTACACCGTCCGGCTGCATTTCGCGGAGTTTGACGATCTCGCGCCCGGCGATCGAGTTTTCGATGTGCGCGTTCAAGGGAAAACGGCGCTCGCCAATTTCGATGTCGTCTCAGCTGCTGCTGGTCGCCGAACTGCGGTCGTTCGTGAAATCCAAGGCGTTTCTGCGATCGACGAGCTAACCATCGAGCTTGAGCCGAAATCAGGCTCTCCCATTTTAAGTGGCATCGAGATCTTCGTCGCCGAGCTAGAACCGAAAGGTTAACCCGACCTTCGCGATCGTCTCCGTTCCAAGGCTGGTGATTCCAACGATTGCCGAAAAGTCCGTAACCTGAACGACCAGGCCGTTCAGAAACCAGCAATCGGCTCGATCAATCGTTGCACCTCGCCAATCGAAATGGAATCCATCTTCACGCGTTCTCGTCTCTCCTCTTCATCCATGAAATCCAATCAAGGCGTCTGCGCTCGCTGCGGAAAACCTCTTCCCACCGACGCGCCACGCGAACTCTGCCCGCCTTGTCTGCTGGAGGCCGTGCTTTCGGCACCCGACGATTTTATGGCCGAAGAGGAGCGCAACGATGACACGCTGGATTTCCCGGAAGTTCCCACAGTTCCCGATTTTCAGGTCCAGCAGCTGCTGGGGACGGGAGGGTTCGGCGAGGTCTACTCGGCAGAACAAATTCGACCGATCCGACGCATGGTCGCGATGAAAATCCTGAAGCGCGGGATGAATTCCCGCCAGGTGATGAGGCGATTCGATGCCGAACGTCAGGCGCTGGCCTTGATGGATCATCCTAACATCGCCACCGTTTACGACGCTGGTGAGACAGCGGACAAGCGTCCATTTGTAACGATGGAGCTCGTCAAAGGCCCTCCGGTGACGACGTTCTGCGATCGTGAAGAATGGAAAATTCGCGAGCGACTCGAGTTGTTCATCACCATCTGTGATGCGGTTCAGCATGCTCATCAAAAAGGAGTGATTCACCGCGATTTAAAGCCGTCAAACATCCTCGTTGCGCGTGACGAATCTGGCGAAGCCGCTCCACGCGTGATCGATTTTGGAATCGCCAAAGCACTCGACGAGCCGTTTACGAATCAAACGGTCGTTACCCAACTTCATCAGGTCATGGGCACGCCAGCTTACATGAGTCCAGAGCAGACTGACAACCTGCGCGCGGCGGAAGTCGACACCCGGAGCGACATTTATGCGTTAGGCGTAATTCTTTACGAATTGCTGACCGGCACGGTTCCGTTTCCGAGATCGAAAGACGACAGCGTGCTCGAACATTGGCTTCAGCGAATTCGCGAAGACGAGCCCGATCGGCCTTCCCAACGCCTTGAGAAAGTGGCTCACGGACCTCGCCGAGCCTGGATCCGCGAGACGCGCGGCGATCTGGATTGGATCACGCTCAAAGCGCTCGAAAAGGATCCGGAACGCCGTTACGAGTCAGCGCGTGCGTTAGCCGATGACCTTCGCCGTCATCTCGATTTCGAACCAGTTCTCGCCTGCCCTCCAGGAAATTTCTACCGCATAGGCAAACTCATCCGTCGGCACCGCGTGACCGCGATTTTCACAGCTGTCCTGGTTGCTGTGATCGTCGCAGGTCTCGCAGGCACAGCGCTGATGTATTTCAAGGCTGAGGGTGCACGTCAGGCCGAAGCGAGGGCTCTCGAAGAGCTCAGGTCCAGCTACAGCCGCTCAGATTTGACGGCGGCGGACCAGATGGCTGCGCGAGGACAGAGCAGCCAGGCCGTCGCGATTCTAAGTCGGGCGCTACGAACCGATCCCGACAATTTGATCGCGCGAGCGCACTTGCTCAACACGCTGAGCAGAGGTTCGTTTTTCCGCGAATCAAGGAAGCACTTGCCCATCGATTCTAAGATCAAGCGAGTCGAGCATCTCGAAACCGACGCAGAAGGAACCGAGTTAATTTGGGCAGGAAAAGGAGAGAACGAGGATTGGTTCGTTCAGTCCGGTGATCGCTGCTGGGCTCCTCGGCCCGGAGTCGCGTTAGGCGGGCTAAGCCTGGCTCCAAATGGAGATTGGTTCGCAGCAGGCTGGGAAGATGGGCAAATCGATGTTTTCGGTCTCACGGGCGTCGAATCGGAGGCGGATTTGGCAGCGGCGACAACTTTCCAGTCCAGCAAAGAGGCGGTTCTCTGGATTCAGGTACTTTCTGATTCGGAACGAATCGCACTACGCTCTGGAGGTCTGATCGAGATTCGTAGCCTGAGTTCTTCAGAAGAATTCGTTCAGCTCGACCCGGAAGGAATCGTCTCGGCGACTGCAGTCAGCGACGATGGCAGCGTGATCGCCGTGGGCACGCGCAAAGGCCTGGTTCTTGCCTGGGACACCGTAACTGGAGACGAGATTTTCCGATTGAACTGGAAACATTCCGTTGACGAAATCTCGCTGAACTTTGATGGCGGATTAGTCGCTCTCGGCAGCCTGGAAAAAGTTGCGCAAGCCTGGAATCTCCAAAGAAAACGTCCCCTCAGCCCGCCTGTGCATCACCCGCTTGGCGTAACCAAAGTCTTGATCAGCCCTGATGAATCCAGACTCATCACCGGCTGTGCGGATGGCTCACGACGAGTCTGGGAATTGCGCTCGAATCGCCTGGTCGTCCAGGACACGCCAATGGATGAAGCGGTGACTTTCATCAACCTTTCTCCGACCGGTCAGGCCGTCGTCGGCAGCCGTGGCGGCCTGATTAAAATCGGTCAGCTGACGAATTTGCGAACGACAGCACTCGGCTTTGGTGGTCGAACTCTGAACCTGACTATGAACAAACGCGGCACGCGGCTTTTCGGCGTTAACCCTTCGAGGAGCGAGATCGTTAGTTGGCATGTCAGGACGGGCGGAGTCGGTTCCATCCTTCTCGACACGAACGCGAGGTTTCCAATTCGCGATCTCAGTCTCGATCCGGCCGGCGAGCAGCTGCTGGCTCCAAGCGACCGGAATACGATCGAAAGAATCTCGCTTTCTGGCGAACCCACAGCCGAATCAAAGCTTGAGCTGGATTCAAACCCGATCGTCATGAGCCAGGATTACGCGATCACTCGAAACGGAACCTGCTGGTTCCTTGGCGACGATTCGTCCGAGCCCTGGCAGCTCACCGATGGATCCCTCCGACATGCGGCGATCCGGCCAGCCGACGGCTCAGTCGCTGGATCAACAATTGAAGGGCTGCTCTTCATTGGCGATTTTCGCACGCAGACGGGAAAGCTGATTGAGCTTCCGCCTGAAACCGAAGTATCCGGCTTAGCATGGAGTCCGATCGAACCAGTTCTCGCAATCGCCGTCAGCCCGAATGAACTACTTTTTTACGACGCTCGAACCGGCGATTTTGGCCCACGAATTCAGAATCGGTTGCCGATTCAACATATTGTTTTCGCGCCGGATGGCCAAATGCTGATCGCAGCCTCCAAGAACGGAAATTTGCGCGCGTGGAACCTGAAATCCAACTCGCTCGCGTGGAGCCGCCCCATGCCGCACGCGGTCGGCGCGATCAAAATCAGCGGGGACGGAAAGCGCGTCATCGCCAGCACAACCCGGGGGATCATTCGGCTCTTCGATACGGAAACGGGCCTACCGGAAAGTCCTCCGTTTCAGACTGGCGAGATCGTTAGCTCGCTTGCGACCGACTATCGCGGAGAAGTCGTCGCGATCGGTTGTGAATCCGGAGCGCTCCGCTGGTTCCGGCTCCCTGACATGCCGCGAAAACCTGAACCGATCGATCCAGCTTTCCTCGAATTCGCCGAGCAATTCAGCGGTTGGAAAATGGACGAAGCCGGCAACTTGGAACGAATCGGGCCTTCGCTGAAGGAACACGTTCTAACTCCGGAATTCGCCGCCTGGCGCGATTGGCTACTCGGGGATCCCGGAGACCGCACGATTTTTCCCGGAGCGGAAGGCTCAACCCAGAGCCATCTTCAGCAGCTGCTGGATGGAGAGAGCATTCAGATGAGAATGGAAAGCAGGCGACTTCGCGCCTGGCTCAGGTAGCGCGAAGAACACTCAAAATTCCGTCAGCGCCAATCGGGAACGGAACGCTTTCGGATTGATCCAGGAAGCCAGCACCCGCCAAAGCATCTTTAATCGCTTCGCGCACAGCCAGGGCGAGCGGGACTGAGCTCTGGAAAAAAGGCGAGCCCAAAAGGAACTGGCTGGGGCTGTCGTCGAGCTCGACCGAAGAAATTTCGAAATCCGCAGGCAAGTCACCGATCGTCGGAATCGCGTAGCCGTCCGGATTCAGCGCGCCGGATTCGTCCCAGTTCAAGCGTTCTCGGATCAGCCAACCGAATCCAAAACGAAAGCCGCTTTCGATCAGGTCTTCATCCAATTCGAACGAGTCGCGACCAGCGCGATCTTGAACGATGCTTAGCTTTATAAGCCGAACTCCACCGGTTAGCGTATCGACCTCGACCTCAGCCGAACAGGCGGCCACAACGAAGCGCTCAAACGGCTGACCTTTCAGGGTTTCGGTGTTCCAGAAACGGCCAGGCACGCGGGCGTAGCCGATCGCAGAAAGCGGCGAACCAAGTTCGTGAGCCTTCGCGACGAGTTCGATAAACGAGACTGAAATTTCTTCGTTGTGCCGTAAAAACACGCGAAACCCGGCAAAGGCGAGGTCATCGGCTGAGCCCGGTCCGGCACCGCGTTCAGCCAGCAACTGCAGGCAGAGCGGCTTGAGCTGTTCCTCAAGATTTCGGCACGCAGCGAGCGTCGCGCGAACGTGTAAACCGCTTTCGGCGGCCGCAACATTCGGCATCGCGTTGGTTAGCCCGGCCTGCGAAGCCGAATGAATTGCGATGCTGTCGGAAGCGACTCCAAGCCGCGTGCTGATCGTTTCTCGCACA
The DNA here is from genome assembly GCA_047620505.1 of Verrucomicrobiales bacterium. Lineage (GTDB taxonomy): Bacteria > Verrucomicrobiota > Verrucomicrobiia > Verrucomicrobiales > DEV007 > JBLHKS01. The sequence continues at coordinate 19,420 of JBLHKS010000057.1, forward strand.
CGAATTTCGGTCGTGACGTCGACCATCCCGCCAGGAACGTGAATCTGAACCGAACCGTCTCCGCAGACGTTCAACAACGCGGTTACCTGAGCTGAGCCGCCCTCCAACTGCCCTACGCCGTATTTGACCGGGACGACTCCAAGACCTTTCCGAAGGTAACCAGCTTTCTCGTTCTCGGCGGCGATTTCTTCCCGCCTAAGCTCGATTCGAGCGTTTTCAACGATCCTCAGCCAGACTCGATCGAGCATGCGCGCCGGCGCTGCCTGGCCGCACGGAGTCTTGGGTTCGGAACCCTCGAAGCGATAGAAATTGCGGCGCCGAACGCGCTCAGCCGGAAGTTTGGTCTCGACTGCGACCCGGCTCATAATTTCTTCGACGATCGCGATCCCCTCAGCCGCGCCTCCGCCCAGAACTGGCGATGCTGGCGGAAAGTTCGTCCGATAGGCGCGACCGACGAACTCGAAATTTGGAATTTGATAGGCGTTGTCGAGGTGAAGAAGAATTTGGCCGAGTCGCTCGCGCGCATCGAGATCCCAAGCTCCGCCATCGACCAACAAGTTGATCCGAAGCGCCTCAACTCGGCCGTCAGCATCGAAACCGGCGATGAATTTGGCCTCAACCGGACGCCGTTTTCCGCTCCACGCTAGATCCTCGGCATGGGAAAACTGCAAGCGAACCGGAGCCTCCAATCGACAGGCTGCAACCGCGGCGAGCGTGGCCCAAAGGCGCGAATCAATTTGTTTACCTTGGAGATTCGAACCACGGGCGAGGTTGTTGATCAGAACGCCGTTTTCGACAATTCCGAGGTTCGCGGCAACCGTCGAACGGACTCCATCTGGTTCTTCGGTCTCCAGCCAGAGATCAACACCGCCACCCTGACGCGGAGCCGCGAAGGCAGCCGCAGGAACTGGAGTCAGATGATCTTGTGCGCCTGTCAGGACGACGCCTTCGACCGTTCGAGCCGCACCAGCGAGGGCCGCAGCGACGTCTCCGCCCTCCAAACGGCGTGGCTCACCGTGGTAAGCCTTCATCACTTCGGCGTGTTCCAGATCCAGCACTCCGGGTAACGGATGGTATTCAATTTCGAGCCGATCCACGGCAGCGCGACACGCGGCCAGAGTTTCGCCGATAACCACTGCCACCGCCTGCCCCGCATACTCGACTTCATCGACCGCGAGCAGAGGCGACTCTCCTTTCCAGATGTTGTCTCCGGGCACGTGACTCGCGAAAAGCACATCGCGGACGCCTTCAATCTCCAGAGCAGCGGAAGCAGATCGAGTGGCGATCGATGCGCGCGCATAGGGCGAAGGAACGACGACGGCTTGGAGCGCGATTTCTGAAGTGGCCTGAGGCCTGGCTTGAATTCCTTCGATCATCATTCAAATGAAAGGGGCAGCTGATCATCGGCGTCAGCGTCATCCGGTTCTGTCTTTGCCCGAGATTTGCGAGGCTTTGGCTTAGGTCCAATGTTTGCGACGCTCGAGGGAGTGTACAAGGGCAGGCGCTCTGGCACAGGTTCGGTCGTGGTCTCCTCCTCTTTTGAAGAGGGCTCAAAGGCATCCGGCTTCTTCTCCGATTCGTCGGAAATCACGGGCTGCAGAATATCGTTAACCGGCTTTTTCTCAACCTGCTCCTCTGGCGACTTTTGCTCAGCCGTGTCCACTGGTCGATGGTCCGCAAAAAACCGATGCAGTGCCGCGGTTGGCAGCTGCTGGCGGGATTCGGCTGAACCAACAGCGTCGCCAAACGATTCGGCGTCCTCTTGAGCCAAGGCCGCCTTCGCGCGATCGATCGTTTCCACGTTCCAGGACCTACCTTTCAGCGCTTCTTCAATTTGGCTGGAACGCTTCAAGGCCACCTTCGAATCGAGCCCGGTAAAGGCGGCGCGGGCGCTTTCGATCGTTCCACTTTCGTCAACCTCGACGGCGAATCCGGCCGAAGCCAGAATCTGTGGATTCGCAGCTCCAACTCCAAAAACATACGTTCGGCAAAAATGCCCAGGTCGGCTAACCCCTGCCTTTTTCGGTAGAAGAACGCTTCTCAGCAGCTGCTGAGGCCGACTGTCCCGCGTCGCGCGAGTTTTGAAGAAACCTGGAATCGAAACGTGGTGCTCGCCATCGCTCGAGAGCGTTCGGAATTCGGCTTGGCCGAGGTAAAGCGGTAGCGCGAGAACTGGACTGCGCCCGGGATCGAGGAGGTGCTCAGCGAGCGTCATCTGATTGCGAACCGCGCGGCATTCGATCAATTTAATTGCCTCGACAAGCGGGTTCATGACTCCGTGAAACGTCTCAGCTAAAAGAGTCAACGGCGTTTCAGCACCGATCTCAAAATGATCTTCGTGCTCCAGAATTACAGCGAGTTCGGCGATGCCTGAGGTGCTGATCACAGCTCGCGGAGGCAGATCGTCGATTGGGCTTCGCATCAAAGTCAGGCCGCTGTGAGCCAGGACCGCTTCCGGGTACTCGATCCGGAGTTTTTGAACCTCGGAGATCGTTTCAGGCCGGTAAAATCGCGCGCCATCGGGATCGACATAGTGGACTGGCTCCGGGATCGCAGCGTCCTCGGCGAGCGGCTTGGAGAACGCATCTTGAAACGGATCAGCGCCGCCATGCGAGCCTCGGCGCCGAAGCTCGACTAACGCTTCAGGAGTTCCACCTGCGAAGTCTGGATTGGCTTCGGCACGAATTTCGTTCACGCGCGCGACCAGCTCTTCAGCTGCGTCTCGAAGCCGGCGAAAGCCACCCGCTCGAAAGCAGAATCCGGCATAACTTTCGGCGACTTGAGCCGGCGAAAGAAGATCGTAGCGATACCAGGCTTCGAGCAACGCGAGGTGAATCGCGCCCCGCGCTTCGTGCGGAAGGCGAGGCACGTGGCGCCGAGCAAGCTCAACAATTGGGTGAGGCGGGTCGGCGTCGAGGAGGCCTTCAAGAGTAATGAACGAGCGTCCGGCAGCCTGCGGAAGAGACAGCAATGTGCTGAGGATCAAGCGATAGGCAGGGCGACCGGCCCCGTTCGTGTCGAGCACGAGAACCGCGTCGGATCCCGGGTTCTCGACCCCGCGCGGAGCGAGAACGCTGTCGAATCCGCGATTGCGCAGGTATTCGAAAAGGCTGGACGAACAGGCGCTACTTTCGACGCGCCGAGTTTCTCCGTTAATCGTAAATTCGAACCATCCCTGCATGTCAGAAAACCGTGATTTCAGCGTCGGTTGATGAATTTGCGGAACTCACGGGGCCCGAACCTTAAGAGGCGATTTCTCCGAGAACAAGCGCGGAAATCGCAGCCGCGACGCAGTGAAAATCGCATCAAGGAGCGATCATAATGCAGGAAGGCATCGGAATTTCGACCGGCTCACCGATCGCGGCGAGCTTGCCGGTTTTTGAGTCGATTTTGAAAACGACGACGTTGTTTCCGGGCATGTTCGCGCACAGCAGCTGCTGGCCGCCTGGCGAGATCGCGAGATTCTGCGGGCCCTTGCCTAAGCTCGGAATAATTTCGATCAGCGTGAGTTTTCCGTCTTCTCCAATCGAGTAAGCCGCGATGCTGTCGTGGCCGCGATTCGTGCCGTAGAGAAATTTGCCGTCAGGCGTGATTTTCAAATCGGCCGTGTTCGTGCGCCCTTCGAAATCCTCCGGCAGCGTCGAGATCGTCTGATGATTCGAGAGCGAGCCGGTTTCCGCAGCGTAATCGAAAACCGAAATCGTATTTCCCTTCTCGTTGATCACGTAAACGAATTTCCCGCTCGGATGAAATGTCAGGTGACGCGGGCCGCTTCCGGGAGGCGACTCTGCGAAGGCCGGATCGTTCGGTGTCAGGGTCGCGGTGACCGCATCGAGCCGGTAACTCATGACCTTGTCGATCCCGAGATCAGCGGCGAACGCGAATCGGTTATCCGGGCTAATCACGAAACAATGGGCCTTGGGAGCTTCGCCTTCGTGCTTGAAATACGAGACCGGCCCGACTAACGACCCATCTTCGCTGACGGAAAGCGAGGCGACGTCGCCCGTCGTGTAGTTCGAGACAAGGACGGTCTTACCGGTCGCATCGACACTAAGAAAACAGGACGCCGAGCCCTTCGCCGAGTCGCGATTCAAAAACTTGAGTCGGCCGCTCCGTCCATCGAGCGCGTAAGCCGCGACTTCTTCGTTTTCATCACCGCCGAACGCCTTGGCGTGAATCGAATACAGAAACCGATTGTCGGGCGACAGCGCCATGAAAAACGGATTCTCAACATCGGTCGTCTGAGCGATCGGCTTAAGCTTACCGGTGTCCACATCAAGTGAAAAAGCGTGAATCGCGCCCTTCTCACCGCTCGCGAAAGCGGATACGAAAACGAGCGGTTCTTCCGCGTGAGCTGTGAAACTGGCTGCGCCGAACATAAGACTAAGAGCGATCGTAATTGATTTCCGCATAGGTCAATCACTTGGGACGTCGCGAAAATCTATCTGATACCAGTCCAGTGATCATGGATCAGTCAGAATGAAACCCAATCCGGCGTTTGGTTTTTTTCTTCGCCGTTTCGTCCGCCTGAATCAGGGTTTTTATCGCGTCGAAAACAACTTCAAACTGATGGTCGTGTTCGGAATATTTTTCCTCAAGGTTTTCGATCTTGCGGGACAGATCGCGGTTTGAATCCATCAAACGTCGCAACTGAACAAACGTCCGCATGATCGCGATGTTGACTTCGACGGCGCGCTCTGAACGGAGCACGCTCGAAAGCATCGCGACGCCCTGTTCGGTGAACGCGTTTGGCAGATATTTGCGGTGTCGGCCACGTTTCGAGACGGGCTTATCTTCATCGTCTCCGTTTAAGATCACAATTTGTGATCTTAAAGAGGTCGTCGTTTCAGACTCTTTTTCGGTGAGCTGAAACATGAAATCATCCGGAAATCGACTGAGATTGCGTTTCACCGCCTGATTGAGCGCGCTTGTCGTCACGCCGTAGAGTTCAGCCAGATCCGAGTCGAGAAGAACTTTCTCATGACGAATGCTCATGACAAGAGGCGCGATCTTTTCAGGGATCAATTCGGTCGCGGTTTTACTCTTTCGCGTGGGCATGCGAGGATATAGTCATAGCCGATTGTTCATGCAAGCATGCATCCTAACCTATCGAAATCCATGCGCTTCTTTTTCTCTCTTCCCATCCTGCTCACCATCCTTTCTGCCAACGCGGAAATCGAAACTCAACGCGTCGACATCCACGTCGATGGCGAACACCCGATCGCCGGAGAACGTAGCCGAATCGTTCGCGCGCCTAACGGTGATCTTCATTTCAGCTACACCCTGACAGCTGGCGATTTTTCCTGCAAGCCGCTCGGAATCATCCGTCCGAATGGCGAGATCGAGCTGACGGCGGTCGACAGCGAATCGACTTGGAACGTGGATGGCTGGGGGACGTTCGGATTTCCGTTCGACCTCGCCTTAGACGAATCCGGCGAGCTCCTCGTGGCTACCCGTCATCATGGGCAACCGTACGGAGTCGACTTCTGGCGAGACGGCAAGCTGGATTCGTTCGGCGCGGACGTCACTTTCGGCGGAAATGTCGTTTCGCTAGGAATTCTTCCCAGCGGTCCGTTTGTGGTCTGCCTTGATCGAAATCGAACTCAGCTCGCGGTTTGGGAGCGGAGCGCCGGCGGCGAATGGTTGGCAACGCGGCCTCCCGAATTGAGCAATGTTGTCGGTGGCCATTTTGATCTCGTTGTGAGCGAGGACGGGACGCTGCGAGTCCTGCTGTGCCCAGGAAAAGGCGGGCCGATCTGCGCGACTCGCGATAACGATGGAACTTGGTCGAAGGAGTTGATTTCGGATGCCGCGAGTTCAGAAATGATCGCAGCTGTCGGCGATGACGAAGGCCGGATTCACGTCTCTTTCGTTTCGAATCGGCGGGAAGTGAACTACGCCGTTTTCGACGGCGAGTGGCGCTCGGAAACGATCGCTGAAGTCGACGAAAATCAACACGCGACGCGAACGGACGTCTCAGCAGCTGCTGGCAGGGCTGTGGTCGTTTGGGAACGTGGAAATGGCCCGCAAGCGACGCCCAAGGACTACGGCGGAACTGTCGGAGCAACGATGCTGAGCGTGATTGGCGGTGAGACCCACGAACTCGCCTCCAGCAACGCGGGTAGGCCGAGTCTCGCGCTCTCGAAGGACGGCAAAACTGCGTGGGTAGGCGTTTACACCGGCAACGACGGCGGAGACGATTTTTACCTTCTCCAATGTCGTCTCGATGGCGGCGAATTGGCCGATGCAAAGGTGGTTAGCGGCGATCCAGTCAGCGTGTTTCGCGACGGGTGTCTCAAGGACATCAACTCAGGAAACGCCAAAGCTGAGCTTCGTGGCTTGCTAAGAATCGACCTCGGCGCGTTGAGCAAGGAGCAACGGATCGATTTGATCGGGCGCTACTTGAAACACGACGATCCGCGCATTCGAAAGTCGATCGTTAGCGGCCTCGCAGCGTCGAGCGACGCTCTGAACCATTTCGCCAATCGTCTGACTGAGGTGCTAAACGATCCCGATCAACTCGTTCGCAAATCGTTCATCGAAAAGCTGGAGCCCCCGTTTGCTGGCCCCGTTCTCGAAAACGCGCTCGCAAGCCAGGACGCGATGAATTTACTGACGGCGGCTGAAGTAATTCGTCAGCATCCAGACTGGATCGGGGGCCTCGCCCGCGACCTCAACATTGCCCACATGGCGGCTGTGCTAGAAAGTGAAGACCTTGTCATTTCCGGCTCCTCCGCGATGGCGCTGGAACGTCTGATTGACGTGGGAAACACCCGCGACCAGCTCCGGGCGCGCGTGGAAACTGGCACGCCGTCCCAGCGCGTCCGCGCCGCACTGATTCTGTTCCGCGCGAAGGAAAAAATCGACATCAGCCTTCTTGCCGAGGTTCCAAGCAAGGGTAACGAACAAGCGCAACTCGGGCTGTGCGGGCTGCTCGGGCAAATCCGGACTGCGCCCTGCGTGACGCTGCTCGAAGAGGCACTCCAAAGCGAGCACCCAGCCGTCCGCACAGCGGCTGTCTTCGCTCTTCGATCTACGGCGCATGTCGCTGAACTTAAGCCGATCGCCAAGCATCCCAAGGGGTTCGACATTCTTGCTCTGCGGCCGACCGAGCCGTCGAATCCCGATGAAGCTGAGACTCAACACGCGGCGATCACAGCCCTGACCACTGCACTCAGCCATGACGATCCAAACGTCCGCGAAAAGGCCTGCGACGCGCTCAACCGAATCGGCGCCGCCGAAGCGATCGCTCCGATTTCCGAGCTGCGAAAAGATCCGGACGCCGGAGTTCGCATCGCAGCCGAAACTGCTTTTGGCGTCCTGACAGAAGAACCAAGCGGAGTTCTCATCGACCTCGAAGCGTGGAAACAGGCAGCCTCCGATCGAACAGCGCACCAGCCCACGCCGGTTTTTCGCAAGCCAACTGAACTGATCGACGGCGTCGTCCAAGCCGGTTCCGACAAGCAACTGCTGATCGACGATTTTGTCATCGCCGAACAATCTGGCCTGACCCGCCAGCTTCACGCGTTCGAAAAACACGCCCGCAATCCCGTATTTCAGGCTCAGGTTCCTTGGGAAGAGGGTTGGGCCGATCCGTTCATGTCGACCGTGCTCTACGACTCTGAGGAGCGCTGTTTTAAGATGTGGTACCGCTGCGGGCCGCGCCACTCGCTCAAGGCCTATGCAGTTTCGACCGATGGGATCCACTGGCAGCGTCCTGACATTGCTAAAAGCGACTGGCAGGAATTTGAGAATCACAACCTGACTGGATTCGAGGGAGTGATCGAAACGTGGAAGAAGCCGGGAAACAACATTCAGTTTTTCCCAGCAGCTGCTGGCGACGACCGCTTCCTTTCGCTGTTTTACCAGCCGCCAACGCAGGACTTTGCCGTAAGCCGATCTGCAGACGGAATTAACTGGAATCAGCCTGAGTCCGTCCGCCAGGCGCACGGCGATGTCGTCTCGCTGATCTGGAATCCGGCGACCGAGAACTTTCTGTTTTTCCCGAAGTTCAAGCGCGAGCACGACGGCTTTGTCCGACGCAGTTTCGCCGCGACGACGATCGAAAAGGTAGACTCGCCGTTCACCGCGAATTTTCCGTTTCTAGCGGGCCATCGCGACGACGCGCTCGTCGCTGACGGCACCAGCCGAGCCTACGGCAGCCTCATCAAGGACACGATTCGGCTAACCGATTTCCATAGCGAAATCTACTCGGTAACCGCGATCCCTTACGAAGGAGTTGTCGTTGCGCTCTACGATCTCTGGCCAGTTCACGGCAGCGCCGAAGGCCCGCTCGACATGCCGATGAAGATCAGCCGCGACATGAAAACCTGGACCGATGTCGACTTTCCGAATCGCGCGTTGTCGATCGGCCAGTTTGGCGAGTGGGACTCCGGCATGGTCTACGGCGGCAACACGATGCTCGTCGTTGATGATCAAATCTTGTTGTACTATCTCGGCGCGAACATGGGTCACTGCACTCGAGTGCTCCCGACAACGAAGCCGTATCATTCTCTCGGTGTTGGCCTGGCAACTTTGCGCTTGGACGGCTTCGCATCGCTCGGAGCAAACGACGACCCGGGCGAGTTCACGACCAAGCCGATGCAAATCGTCGGAGATCGGCTTGAGATCAACGCGAGTTGCCGTGAGGGAGGCTCAATCCGGGTTGAGCTGCTTAGCGCGAACGGAAAACCGATACCGGGATTCACGCTGGCTGACTGCGATCCCTTCGAAGACGATTCGATCCGCCACGCGGTGACCTGGCAGGGAAAATCGGGGCTTCCAGTCGGTTTGTCGGATCCGATCAGCCTGAAAGTCGAGTTAGCAGCTGCTGAGATGTTCGGGTTTCAATTCAGGGGGGACAAACCCTGACAAAACGACTATTTCGGCTCCTCGGCCAACGCGTGCTCTTTGAAAAACTTCACGATGAGCGCCGGGCCCGCTCGCGGATATTTGTGCCCGCCATCGTGAAGGAACACGACCAACGGCGAGCCATTTTCTGATTCAAAAATCGTGCAGCCGTCGTCCCACGATTCGCCTGAGCCGCTACACTCGTTAACTTTTTTGACGACTTCAATCATCGCCGATTGCCATTCGTATTTCACGAGCCTGTCGTTTTCCGCGGCCAAATGCATCGCAGGTTTAGGCGTTAGCTTTTTAGCGCTCTTGCGGCCAGCAGCTGCTGAGGGGGCGAAGGCAGCGAAAACATCCGACCGCTCGGCCCACAGCAAATAGGTAAACCCTCCGCCGTTGGAATGGCCCGAGGCGTAGACGCGTTTCGGATCGACCTTGTGCTTTTCCTTCGCCGTCGCGAGCACGGCGTCGAAAAACTTCAGATCACGATCGTCGTGATCGCCAGCCGCGGACTGCCAACCGGTGCGTTTTCCTTCTGGATCTGTCAGGGCACCGGGCGTTGGAATTCCCTGCATGTAAATCACGAGCGCTTCAGGCCATTCCAAATGAAATCGAAAACTCCGCGCCGCGTTCCGAGACGAGCCGCCGTGACCGTGAAATCCAAAGACAACTGGCGCGCCGCCCTCGGTCTTTTCCGTCGGCAAGAAAATCAGGGCCTCCGGCTCAACACCTCCGACCTTCCAAGTTTTCTGGACTGGTTGCTGAGCGAATCCGAGAAGCGGAAGAAACGAGACTAACAGAACCAGAATTTTCATTTGGCGAACAGGATGCAGATCGGTCCCGGAACATTGATAATTCCACGGGTCAGGTAACTCAGCTCGCCGGTTTCCTGGTCGATCTTGTGAACGGAGACAGTGCTGGAATTCGCTCCAGCGGCCAGAACCCATTGGGAGGTCGGATCGATGTTGATATTTCGCGGCCAGGCTCCCCGAATCGGCTCGACTTCGGTCACGGTCAGCTTCCCGGTTTTCGGATCGGCCCGGTAACAGGTGATGCTGTCATTTCCGCGATTTGAGGACCAGACGAACTTGCCATTCGGATGGACTAGAATCTCCGCTGAAGAGTTGAAGCCTTCCTTCGCTTTCACCTCTTCGCTCAGGGCTGGTGTTGTCGTCAGGAGCTTTGCGCTGCCTTCCTCGGCGTTGTAGGCGAAGGTCGAAACTGAAAGGGTGAGTTCGTTGAGCAGATAGATGAATTTGCCGTCGACCGAAAAGCGCATGTGACGCGGTCCGCCACCTGGAATACTCTGGGCGAGGCCATGTTTGGCGATTGCCGGCTTCTCGACGTCGACTTTATAAATGTGGATGTTGTCCGTGCCGAGATCGGGCACGAAAGCGAATTTCCCATCCGGAGAAAATCCGCACCAATGCGGGTGAGGCGAGTCCTGGCGATTTTCGACTACCTTCGATCCTCCTTCGTGCTCGTGAACGACGGCATCACCAAGTTTTCCATCAGCGTCGATCGGGAAGAACCCAGCTGAACCGCCACCGTACTGAGCGGTCATGAGAAACTTGCCCGAAGGGTGAATGGCGACGTGCGCAGCGCCGCCATCGCCGATCAAGCTGGTCGTGAACTGCTCAAGCTGGCCATCGTCTTTCACGTGAAACCCAGCGACTCCCGGCCCACCTTCGATTGCCGCTACGGCATAGATTTTGGTTCCGTCAGGATGCGAAGCGAGGAATCCTGGCCCTTTGATTTCAGCAGCGAGCGAAGCGGACGTGAGCTTGCCGTTTTCAGGATCGAAGGTAGCGCGATAGATGCCTTTCGATTCACGACCGCCGGTTCCGAAGTAAACGTCGATCGGTTCAGCGAACAGCTGGGCGCTGAAGGCGAGAAAAATTGAGGAAGTGAGAAGATGAATGGTTTTCATTGAATCGGATTGTAGAGGAAAAAGTTCGAAGCGCGGGGTGAAATTATTGGGATCAACTTTCCTCTGCCTTAAACAACTCCACCCAGGTCACGATATCGGCTCTGTCTCCGAGGCCACTGGCCTCTTTTTCGGCCTGCATTTCCGACGTGCTTTCATCGCGCCAGCCGCGTTTGGTAATGAACGCCGTCCAGATTTGGATCTCCTCGGCCTCAGGTTTTCTGCCCTTCTCAAAACACCACTCCATCGCTGCGGCGTCATCGATTCCTGTCCGAACGTAGCTGGCCAGATCATCATAGTTGACCCTCAAAAACCGACAACAGCGGGCGTCCCACCAGCCTGGATCTTCGTCGCCGAGAAAATAGGAATCTGGCAGGGTTCCGGCGTGGCGGAGCCGAATTTTGTCTAACATTCGTGCAAAATGAGCGAGCCCGCCCACCAATTCATCCGCCGCTCTGAGTCCAGGAATTTTCATGACGGAACGGAGATGAATTTGAGGCGGAATCAAATGGGAATTCGTCCGCTGCGGATCAAGTGAAGACACAATAATACCAGGGCCCCCACAAATGATAAGCAGCCTGAAGATCACCACCGAAAAGCGATCTCACCTCGGCCTGGTCCACGTTCAAAACCTGGCCTGAGGGATCGTAAACGACGCCAATCCAATTATCGATGATCCCGCCCCAGCTGAAAGCGACTCTGCGCGGAGGCCCCGCCTCAACTTCGACCGAGCCTTTGTAGGCCTTCAGTTCCTCATCGCTCATCGCCAAAATCCGAGCGACTTCCGCTTCGTAGCTGGATTCCATCCGCCACACGCGGAAGTGAGCCCCGGTGAGCCAGCCTACGGAGGTGAACCAGCTAAGCCAGACGATTCCGCCAATCGCGATCGCCGTTGCGATCGGCAGCGGACGCTTCAGAAAAAGCAGCCCGATCGCTAAGCAGACTCCGGCCAGGATCATCCCCCAGTCGACCAACGTGGACAGCATCCAGAGACTGGAATTGATCTCATGGAAAAAGAGAACGCGGAGAACCGCGGCGATCAGCCAGACAACAACGTAGATGAAAATGGGCTTCTTCATGGGTTGGACGATTGCCGCTTGTTGTGAATTGAAGATGAAGTTCAGCCGAATTTTCTGCTCAGCAGCTGCTGACTAAGGCCGGTTGCACATCGAGCCTTGCGCGCTTCTTCATTTTGCTGTCGGATTCTCCCGGCAACCCCGTTGAAGTGAAATCCCTCTCGATGAACATCCTTCCTTTCGTTCGAATCACAGCCGCCGCAATTGCGATCGCTTTAGCAAATCCGCTTTCTCCGGTTCTGGCGGACGATCTTTTTGAGGTGTTCGAGGCCCACTGCGTCAAGTGCCACGGCAAGGACGGAAAGGTCAAAGGGAAGGTGAATCTACGCGAGTTCAAATCCGGAGTCGAGCTTCAAGGTCAGCCCGAGTTGATCGAAAAACTGATCGCGGTGCTGAAAGATCACGAGATGCCGCCTGACGACGAACCTGAGCTAAAAAACGAACTCCGCGAATGGACGATCATTGAATTAATACATTTCTTTGATGAAGCGGTGGCGGCTCAAGGTTTTGCGCCGACGCCAATTCGACGAATGAATCGATTCCAGTTCAACAACGCGGTTGTGGATTTGTTAGAGCTCGATCGCGACATTTTCACCCTGCCGGAAAAGCTGATGCGGCGCTACTCGGATTACTTCCATCCTGAGACGAACGTCATGCCAGCTTCGGTGAAGGTTGCGAGTCGTCCGATGATGAAAGACGTCGACAACGCGCGCGCCGAAGGATTCATGGGAGTTGGCGCATTTCCTCAAGATCTGAGAGCGGAACACGGTTTCGACAATCGAGCCGATCACCTGACGCTTTCACCATTGTTGATGGAGTCATTCTTGAAGCTAAGCCACACGATCGTAGAGAGCAGCGACTTGAATTCGCAGGAATGCAGGAGTTGGAATCAGTTCTTCGTACCGCCGAAGGAACTGGCTGCAGGTCAGCAGCTGCTGGCGATCCGAGAGCGCATGACGCCGTTCCTGAGACGCGCGTTTCGTAGTCCAGTCGATGAGGATACGCTCGAAAGATTCATGGCGTTTGCGGAAACTCAAATCGCAGCGGGAGCGGATTTTACCGAAGTGATGAAAACGCTCGTGGGTGCCGTTTTTGCCTCGCCGGAATTTCTTTACCTCTACGATGGCGGCGAGACGAGCGACTTCGATCTGGCCTCACGACTTTCGTTTTTCTTTTGGGGAAGCGTGCCGGATGACGAGTTGTTGGACCTCGCTGAAACGGGAAAGTTGCGCGATCCCAAGGTGTTGGGCGAACAGATCGACCGAATGCTGAACGACGATCGAATTTCACGATTCTGCGACAGTTTTCCAGGCCAATGGATGCAGCTCGACCGCCTGATTTCATCGTTGCCGAATCAGGAGAATTTTTCGCATTTTTACCATAACACTTCGTATCGCGTGAGCATGCACATGATGCTCGAACCGCTTCTGCTATTTGAAACGGTGCTGATCGAGAATCGTTCGATAACCGACCTGCTCGCTCCAGATTTCACGTGGCGTAGCAAGGCGCTCGACGGTGCTTACGAGGGGAAAATCAGCAACGGCGAAGTCAAAGTGATCACGTTTAACCGTGTTCTCGTGACAGACCCGAAACGCGGCGGAGTGATCACTTCGGCGGCGGTGTTGACGATGACTTCCGGCTCAGAACGGACCACACCGATCACTCGAGGAGCTTGGGTAAACACCGTGATTTTCAACGACCCTCCCGAGCCGCCACCGGCCGACGTCCCGCCGTTGCCCGAGGCAAACGAAGAAGAACTGGCGAAACTAACAATGCGCGAACGATTCGAAGCGCATCGCAGCCGCGAAGACTGCGCGGGTTGTCATCGCCAGATCGATCCGCTCGGTTTCGCGCTCGAGAATTTCGACCCGACTGGAGTCTGGCGAGAGAAATACGAAAACGGCCGGGAGATCGATCCAAGCGGGGAAATCTTCGGCCACAAATTTGAAACCGCGCTCGAGTTTCGAGAGGTGCTTCTGAAGGAAAAACGCCGCTTCATTCGCGGATTTTCGGCGCACCTCCTTTCTTTTGCCCTCAGCCGTGAATTGACTCCATCCGACTCGCCAGCACTGGACGAGATCACCCGGAAAGCAATGGCCGGCGACGACGGGCTTCGAACGATTCTCAAAATGGTCGCGCTGAGCGATCCTTTCCTACAAAACAACTGATCTCCTGATGATGATTCAAAGCGATCCCACTTCCCGCCGAAAGTTCCTCACCGGCATGAGCGGCGCGGCTCTAAGTCTGCCCTGGTTTGAAAGCCTCTCCGCAGCAGCTGCTGACGACAAGCCCGCAACGCGACTCGCTTTTTTCTACCTGCCAAATGGACTTATCCGACGCGGATTTTTCCCTGGAGAGTCCGACGCCGAACTTCCGAAATTCGCTAACCAGAACAACGTCTGGCGTTTTGAAAACAAGACGGCCCCCGTCGGAAGTCACAACCTGACATTCACACCAACTCTGGCTTCTCTGCACAAAATGCGGGAGAAAATCGCGCTGATCACCGGGATGGACCGGACGTTCCAGAACGGGACCGACTCGCACGCTCAGGCGGCATCGTGCTACCTGACCAACGCGGCCCCTTACGAGGTTCCTAACTCGGTCTATCCGCTGAGCCGAACGCTCGATCACGTCGCGGCGGATTCGATCGGCCAAGCGACGCCTTTTCAGACTCTCGAGCTAAGCTGTAACGACGCGAAGGACAACATCGAGTCGATCTACTTCGATAACATGTCGTGGTACGGCCCGGGCCACGTTGCGCCGTCGATGCGCAACCCGCGCAAGATTTACGATCGGCTTTTCAGCACAGACTCGAACGCTCGCTATCGAAACATCACTGATCTCGTTCTTGGCAACGCTAACAGTCTTCAAAAGAAGCTCGGCGCTGAGGACAAAGACAAATTTGGCGAATATTTTGAGGCGATCCGCTCAATCGAAAATCGGATGGATCGGATGGACGAGTTGAAATCAGAGATTCAGGAATATGCGCCGGAACGACCGCGCGATTTTTTTCCTCGCAACGAGTACATCCACCTGATGGGCGATCTGATGATCACGGCGCTTCAATCCGGCTTAACCAACGTGAGCACCCTGATGATCGCGGCCGAGCGCTGGACGACGACGAACAAATACGAGGGAATTCTAGATGAACCGCGAAGTCATCATGGCATGACGCACAACCAGGGAAAATTTGTCGACGACCTTTTGAAGCTGGACAGCTTCCACGTCAGCGCCTTCGCTCGGATGGCCGAAAAGATGGATTCGATCGTAGAATCGGACGGCACGACTCTGCTCGACAACACGATTTTCACGCTCGGCGCTGGGCTTGGCGACGGAGCGACTCACCAGTACAACGATTTACCTGTGATCGTCGCCGGCGGCGGTGGCGGCAGGCTCAAACTGGGCAAACACATCCACTGTGAACGCGGAACGCCGCTCGCCAATCTCTGGCTGACCCAACTTCACGCGCTTGGAGCTAACCACGATCGTTTTGCGGACAGCACCGAAACGTTGACGTCGATCCTCGCTTGAACCGAGGCTGAGCAGACTTGACAGGGGGCCGGGACCCGCCGTCATGCTGAAAAAGACTCACGTCGTTGGTCATGGCCTACGTTCCCAGATATCTCTACGATGTTTTCATCAGCTACGCCTCGGCCGACAACGACGTCTCGGGGTTGATTTCTGATTTTCGGGACAAGCTGGAAACTCGTCTCAAAGCTGGGCTGAATGAACTGGATTCGCCGAAGATCTTCTTCGACGTTAACGACGTTCGCGGAGACGAATCGATCTCCGATCAGGTGCTGAGCGCCGTGCGTTCTTCCGCAGTGATGATCGTGATTCACTCGAGCGCTTACGAACGATCTAAGAAGTGGTGCTGCCGAGATTACTCAGAATTTACCGCGGATGCTCTGAACGCGGGTTCGACGAGCTTGAAGGGCCGACTTCAAATTGTTTCGTTAGGGAATCGCAATGTGTTGGAATCCGGCCTGACCGGGATCAGTTCTCGACATTACAGATCGTTTTTCTACTCGAAAAATAAGGAAAACGTCACCTTC
>JBLHKS010000058.1:0-35253 GCA_047620505.1 Verrucomicrobiales bacterium
TCTTTTAACCGCCGGACTGATCTGCGGAGTCGTTTGGGAAAGTCTGAACTTCTTCGCGCCGCAGAAATGGATCTACACCGTTCGTGGACTCGAGAGTTTCAAACTTTTCGAGATGCCAATGCTTGGATTTCTCGGATTTCCGGCGCTCGCGCTCGACGCGACTGCCGGCTTTGCCCTGTTTGCGTCGATTTTCCTCGGGAATCGAAGTTGGGAGAAAAGTGAAGACCTGAGTTATACTCTTAAGACGCGTCCGCCGATCTCGGGATTCTGGTTTTGGATCTCGATTCTGGTGCAACTCGCGTTCTGCGCCTTTGTCGTAGAATTCGGCACGCCGACGAGCATCGGATCGATACAGCTTGAGCTAAGGCACCTCGATTTGGAGGCCGAGGAACTGCTTCAGCTGGAATCTGCTGGAATTGAGCGGCCTCGGCAGCTGCTGAAGCTGGATCGCGCCGAATTGGGCTGGAATGAAGCGCGCTATCGAGAGATCCAGGACCGAATTCGGCTCTACAAGTTTAAGGGAATCGGCTTCCACCATGGAATCCTGCTTGAGCGGGCTGGAGTGCGAGTTCCGGAAGATCTTCGCGGCCGTGAGCCGCAGGAATTATATAACGAGCTTGCCAAGCAGCCTCATTCGATCGCGCTGCGGCTCGACTTCGTCCGAGTCTGGATCCTGGCCGCGCGAGACGGGGGAGTCGTCGTTGGAAATCGGGAACCTGCCAACTAAGTAGGCGGAAGAGGATAGGCGTAAGCGCCTTTTGAGTCTGGCTGGACAGGCGGCTCGTCATCCCAGGAATCGATGTTCGGAACGAGGTTTTCGTCCGAGTTCAGCGCCTCTTCCCAAGTGATGAGCTGCCCCGAGTAGCCCGCGTTTCGACCCATGATCGCCATCAGCGTCGAGTTCGCGCCGCGTTCCGCTTCGTTGTGCGGAAGATCGTCGCGAATTGCTTTGAAGAGCTGATCATGCTCGATTTGGTAAGAATCTTCTTCCTCTTGAGCTCGCCAGGACGGTCGCTCTTCGCCCTTGAGCTGGATCTGAGCACGCTGTTTGAACGCCAGCTCGGCGCTTCCTTTTGTTCCTGAGATTTTCTCGCCGAAAAAAGTCCAACATCCGCGTAAATGACGATGCTGCGCGATCACAAGCGATCCGTCCGCAAACTCATATTCCATCGTAAAGTGATCCCAGATATTTCCGTTCTCCGGGCCCGTTCGATTCAGCCGACCGCCCTGACCCTGGCAGGAAATCGGATTTTCGTCGCCTTTGATCCAGCGAACGACATCGTACTCGTGCACGCTTTGCTCGACCGGGAAGTCACCGCTCAGCCAGGCAAAATAATACCAATTTCGAACCTGCCACTCCAGCTCGCTCATCCCCGTCTGCCTGACCTGGCGCTTGTTCACCCCGCCTCTAACGTTGTAGAGCCGAATCAGCGGCAATTCACCGATCACACCGTCGTGAATCCGCTTGATGCAGTCCTGATGAATCGGGCTATGGCGGCGATTCAGTCCAACTCCCACCTTAAGGTTTTTCGCCTTCGCCGCGCGCGCCGCTTCGAGCACCTGACGAACGCCATGAGCATCGACAGCGACCGGTTTCTCCATAAAAACGTGCTTCCCAGCTTCGACGGCAGCCGCAAAATGCGCGGGTCGGAATCCGGGTGGCGTTGTCAAAATCACGACGTCGATTTCGTCCATTGCCATCACCTTTTTGAAAGCGTCAAGACCGATCAATCGCCGTTCGGGATCGACTTCGACCTTCCTGCCTGCCTTCTCCAGCGTCTCACGACTTCGGTCGAGCGAGCCCTCATCGATATCGGCCATCGCCCAGAGTTTCGTGCGGTCGTCGGCGCGCAAAGCCTGATTCGCCGCCCCGGTTCCGCGCCCGCCGCAGCCGATCAGAGCGACCTTCAATTCATCGTTTCCCTGCGCGTGAACCCCGCTTGGGAAGCTCGCCGCCGCGACAGCAGCTGCTGACGAGTTTTTCAGAAATATTCGCCGATTTGAATCCCTCATGCGCTCAGGATGATCGTCGAAAACCCGGCGTGCAACCTTTCACTGCCCGTTCATCGGCCGATCGGGCGGAGGCGGGGGAGGCTGTTTCCAGTTCCAATCGCTATTATATTCGATTTCGCGGAGCCACGGAGTTTCAAGCCGCTTGCCGTCGTTTTTCATCGAAATCAAACAGGCATCGAGCACCCCGCTCGTCATCAAAGTTCGTTCAACGGGGTAGGCGGGATCGCCGGTCAGCATCATTGAATTCACCTCGCCCAACAAAGCGCTGAAGTGCGCGAAAGGTCGGGCTTCCTGGGTCCAGAAAAGCGTGGAGTCGATCGAATCGTCCCCTGCGTATTTCCAAGCGGCTGACCACTCGGCCACGGCTCCGTTGAGCGTGAGAAGATTCGCTCGGAGCCCGTCTTCGTACTCGATCGAGAAGAGAACCGGTTCCTTTTTACTCTTATCCATCAGGCTGCGGACCGTCTGGTCGGTCGGAATCGGGCGGACTTTAAATTTCGCCACTGCGGCGTCCAGCAGCTGCTGACTCCACACGCCGTTTTCACCCGCCTGCCAGACCGCATCGCCTACGAAGGTCTGGACGGATTTCAACCCAGTTTCGCCGCCTTCACGGCGTTCGGCCAGTGCCTGAACGGCTTCCAGCGCGTGAAATCCGTAGGCGTCCAGCGTGTGGTACGAAACCGCGAGGATTTCCTTTAGCTTCCCATCTCGCTTCGTGTCAGTTTCCGGATATCGCCAGAGAACCGGGATCGAAGAGCCAGCCATCAACGGAATTTTAAGCCTACGGGCTTCATCGTAGATCCATTTCGCGTCCGTCCAGTTGTCGGCCAGGTGTTTATCGATGAAAACCGGAACCACGCGCCCGCTTTCCTCGAAAACTTTGATCACTTCCGCGAAAAATCGGCGTTTTGGATAGATTGTTTGACCTGTTTCGCTTTTATCATAACGGCCATGTTCCGCAATCAACAAAACGCCATCGACAGCCAGCTCGCCGGTTCCCAGAGTCAGCGCCGATTTGATATCTGCGTGAATCGGAATCCCGTATTCTTCTGAGATCTCTCTGCTCGTGTCATTTTCCGGAAATTGATCAACGTAGAGCGATACAAGATCGGCTGGCTGCTTCGGACCCTTGAAATCAAGCGTATCAGTCTGAGGGAACCGACTGAGAATGAGGTCAGCGTGAGAGTTATGATAATAGGCAGTTGTCAGCCCTGCCAATTTGGGCCGTGTTTCAGTTTCCTGGCCGAACGCGATTCCGGCCCAGCAGATGCTGATGAGAAAAAGATTCGAAACGCTTCGCCAATTCATATCGGCGACACTCTGAAGGCCGCAATTTGATTGGCAAGAAGCAAAAAAAAGCCGCGAGACTTTTAAATCTCGCGGCTTTTGGGGGGAGGGGATGATTTTCTACTCTTCCATCAAACCGCGGAGCAGCTGAAAGATTCCTTCAACAACGTAGTCGTCTTTGAGAAGATTTTCGACGACTTCCATACCGCTGAGAGGGTCATTGCTGTTCGAAATATCCCAAGCAGTCATCCACTTGGTATCTCCGCGAGTGTAGCCCTCAGCAGCGAGGCGCTGAGCGAAATCCGGGTTGTGGCCCGCGCCATAAAACACGCCGATTTTCTGATGGCCGGCCTCAATTTGCTCAGCAAGCGCCTTCATCACGATTTTGTTGCGCTCTCCGATGATGACCGAGCCACGAGGACCTTCAAGCGCTTGAACCAGCGACTCTGCTTCAGCGAGAAGCGGCCCGACCGAGCGTTTGAATTTCTCAGGATTGAATTCCATGATCGATTCGCCCAGTTGGGTCATGAGCTGTTCGGGATTGATGTCTTCAAGCGAAGTTTCCATCTCGCGCTGAGCCGCCATTGCTTTGGCGAACAAGGTCAGCAAGCTTTCGTTCCGCGCTTCGTTCAATTCTTCCCACTGCTTCCAGGTTGCATCGGCATGAACGAAGTGGTCGGGCGAATAATCGATCACATCAAGCTGGTAACGCAGGCCGAGGAGCGATTGAACGAGTCGTTGGATCATTTGAACGACTTGGAGCTCGCTGGATTCCGAAGAATCGCGTTCTTCGACCGGACCTCCGACCATTTCGTAAAGCACGACGTCGTATTGGCCGAGCACACTATTCATTTTATTGTAATAGCCTTCGTCTCCGATGTGAATCACGCCAACCAGATCGACTTGCTGGCCGTTTTCGTTCGTGAACGTGGAAATTCCGGTGAGGAGCTCACCGCTTCCGTCGGGTCGCTCGAGGTATTTGATCGAATCGAGGGTTTCCTCTTTCTGAGCGGACGCCGAACCGGCGAGAAGGGCGATTGCGCTGAAAAATGCGCCGAATTTATACAAACTAGACTGCTTCATATGGTCGTTTTCTGATGTTGTTTTGGAGGATATGGTGAATCGGGGGGTGAGACGAAGCCGATCAATTGGGAATTCACCCGGCTCGATTTGGCTTCATTTTCCGACTTGGGGATACTTCCAGCTTCAATGGTATCCAGCGATTACAAATCGTCCGCGGAATTGTAATGCCGCGTGAAATCCGCCCGACCGCGAATGCGGTGCCGCAGCTGTTGCGGTGATGCCCGCCTCGATCGATGACTTCCTGAGAGAAAAAGTGGACAGACTGGGACTCGAACCCAGGACCAATTGGTTAAAAGCCAACTGCTCTACCAACTGAGCTACCTGTCCAGGAAGATCAAAGCCGGGCTGAAACAGACCGGCGAGAGCGGACGCGCATTTAACTTTAAAGCGTCGAAATTGCAAGCACGAATTTCAACGTTTTCGCCAGCAGTTGCTCAAGTCACTCCGCGTTCCCCAGACGAGCCAATTCTGCCTCGATTTTTTCCACAAGTTGATCCAATTCGCCCAGATCCATCGGCTTTTCCAAGACTTGGTGATCGCCAAAATCGACCGGACTGTTCGGAAAGACTCGATTGTTGAGGAAAGCCGACATCACAATCATCGGAATTCGAGACAACTCAGGGTCATTCTCGAACGCAGCCATCACTTCGGCCCCGTCCCTGGAAGGCATGATGATGTCGACCAAAACGACGTCCGGCCGCAGCTCGCGAGCCTGTTCTTCCGCCAGCGAGGCATCATGCAAGCACGAAACTTCATAACGACCGGTCGCTTCCAGGGCATCTTTGACAAGGCTAGTAAAACTAGCTTCGTCATCGATGAGAAGAACATGTCGTTTTGAGGAAGGGTCACTGTTTTGAGGGGTGTGCGCGATTTGAGCCATCCAATCCTGTTTGTAGGAAAATCGATGGTACTGGAAGCGCGCAATTTTGGCTACCGGAAAATCTTGGCCTTCGAATCGCGTTGCATCGCCGTTGAGATCTGAGACAATCGCCTCTCTAAATGCGAGTCCCGATTTCAGCGTTTTTTCTCGGACTTTCCGCATTTTCGGCAGGGGCTGAGCCGCCTCGGACAGCGACTGACCAGCCGAATCTGATTTTCATCGTCGCGGATGATCTCGGGTGGGGCGATCTCGGGATCAACGGCTCCCCGATCTGCGAAACGCCAAGGATTGATGAATTCGCGGCGTCGGGAGCGCGTTTTGAGCGCCTTTTCGTGAGTGCCGAGTCAGCTCCGACCAGCGCCGCGATCCTGACCGGACTTCATCCGCTCCTGGCCGGTGTTTGCTCTGATTCTGCGGGCGGTCAGGATCTGCACGGGGAAATGCTCACGCTCGCCGAAAAACTCGAGCCGCTCGGTTATCAAAGCGGCTATTTCGGGGCATGGCGGCACGGAGCGAATCGTCCTCAGCGGCCTGACGACCAGGGTTTTGAAACGTTCGTCGGGATTTGCCGGGATCAATGGGTTGAATCTGGCCCAGCGATCATCGAATTTGGCGCTGAGCGGCGAAATCTGGAAAGCGCGCGACCTGAGCAGCTGCTGGCGGATTCGGTTCGGGATTTCATCGAGAAAAACGTCGATCAGCCGTTTTTGTGCATTTTGAATCACCCCTCTCCGTTTTTCGCAACCTCATCGGAGGCAGATCTTGAGGAAAAATATAGGAAAGCAGGCTGCAGCTCGGAACTCGCAAGAATCTACGCCGCTGTTGGAGGTCTGGACCGGGAAGTCGGAGCGATCGTCGATCATCTGGCCGATCTCGGGATCGATGAGAACACGGTCGTTTTTTTCCTTTCGGACAACGGTCCGAGCAAGCTCGATGGACGCTTCAACGGCGGGATGCACGGAGCAAATGGCAGCGTTCACGAAGGCGGCATGCGCGCTCCGTGTTTTGTGCGTTGGAAAGGGGCGATCGAGCCCGGCACGGTGATCAAAGAGATCTGCCACGTGATGGATCTTCACATCACCGCGGTTGAAATCGCAGGCGGCGATCTGCACCAGACGCTCGAGCCCACCAGAGTCCGCTGGCTTCAGGGAATGAGCATAACGCCGTTGCTGCTCTACGGAAATGTCAATCGATGGCCTAACCGAAATCTGAACGCAGTCGCGGTGACCGGCAGAAATTTTGACGAAATGCGCACGACGGTTCGCGTTTCTCGCTGGCGAGCGGTGAAAGATCCGGACTGGCGTCGGAAGCCAGTTGGCGAGGATGACGAGACTTGGGAGCTCTACGATTTGCTCGCCGACCCGCACCAAACCTATGATCTCGCCGATTTTTATCCAGCTGTCCTCGGTCGCCTGAAATCCGACTTCATCCAGTGGTATCGCCGAGTCACCACGCACGGATTTGATCCGCTCCCGACCGAAATCGGCCGCGAAGATTGGGAAACGGTCCGGCTACTCGCCGAAGTGGCTCCGAAGTCAGAATCCGGCGCGCTCGCGTGGCCAATCGAAGTTTTGAGCAGGGGAAAGCGGACGGTTTCGATCGTTTATCGCTCAGCAGCTGCTGGGGCGAGCCAGGTCAGCCTCCGCGCCGGCGATTCCTTACTGGTCGAAGCCGTTTCCGTCGCTTCCGAGTGGGCGACGACTGAGATTGGAGAGTTAGAATTCGAGAACGCAGCTGCCGAGTTCGAAATCGAATTCGACGAGGGCATCGAGATTCGGGAAATCGTTATCGAGTGATCGGCGCGTTCAGCCTTTCGAAATCGTCTCGTCCAAATTCAAAAGGATGTTCGCGATATAAAACCAAGCTGCGAGTTCGAGGTTTTCGGCTGCGGATTTGGGCTTCACGGCCGTCGAGGCACCATCGATAATCATCTTTGCGTTCACCTCGGTCATTCCGGCCAGTCGCTCATCAAAAGTCTGGCGCAGATGTTCGATTTCGACCGACTTCGGATCGCGCTGCAAGACCAAATTGAAAGCGTGAACCAGCTTCTTCTCGAATGCCTCGTCCGCCTTTTCCCGCAAAACTCGATCGGCCAACCCGAGCGCCATTTCTACGTACGCAGGGTCGTTCAACAGCGTCAGGGCCTGAAGCGGCGTGTTGGTTCGGCCGCGTTTGACGACGCAGGCGCTGCGATCGGTCGCGTCGAAATTCACGAAACTCGGATACGGGGCAGCACGGCGATAAACGATGTAAATTCCGCGTCGAAACCGATCTTCGTTCATCGCGTCGACCCATTTTGGCTCGTTACGCCCGACCTGACGCCACATCCCGGTCGGTTGGTGAGGCATGATCGGCTTGCCTTCCATTTTCGTCGAAAGTAAGCCGCTGACTGCGAGCGCGTTGTCGCGGATCATTTCGGCGCTCATCCGAAAACGCGGCGCGCGAGCGAGAAGGAAGTTTTTGGGGTCTGCGTCGAGCAGTTGCTGGGTCGTTCGCGAGCTCTGACGGTAAGTTGAGCTGTCGACGATCAGCCGCATCACCTTTTTCATGTCCCAGCCCGATTCCATGAATTCGACTGCGAGAAAATCGAGCACTTTCGGATGCGTCGGCGGCTCGGACTGCGCGCCGAAATCCTCGATCGTCGCGACGATGCCCTGGCCCATGATTTCCTGCCACCAGCGATTCACCGTCACGCGAGCGACCAGCGGGTTTTCCTCCGACATCAGCCACTGAGCGAATCCGAGACGGTTTTTCGGCAGTTTCGGATCGAACGCATGCAGCGTCGGCGGCGTCCGGGGTTCGACCTTTTCTCCAGGACTGAGGTAGTTTCCGCGCATCATCACGAACGTTTCGCGCGGCTCCTCCTGCTCGATCATGACCAAGGTCGTGTCCGGCGCGACCGCGGCAAGTTTCTTGCGGACTTTCGCGATTTCGGCCTCGAGTTTCTTCAACTCCGGATTCTGCTCAGCAAAATAGGCATCGAGCGCCTTCTTTTCCTTCGCCGATCGGTCTTTGGCGGCTTTTGGAACGATTTTAGCGATCTCTGCGGGCACGGAAATCGCCGCTGGCTCGCCTTGAATGACCGACACCCTCAGCCGGCCAACGACTCGCTGGCCACCGTAGGTTTGATCGATCTCGACCCGCAAACCTTCGCGAGCGTCGAGCTGCTTTTCGGTCTTGAACGCGATCCAATGCGGTTTGCCGAATTGCGGATTAATCGCCCATCCGCTTTTAGCGGTGGTGTCTCCGTCGATCGCGAGATTCGGCGTGAAACCGGTCTGATTGAAATCGGCGACGGCACCCGAAAGCGCGATTTCGGTTCCTTCGGAATCGTAAACCCGAAATTCGTTAACGATGCTATTGGGGTTCTTTCCATTTCCCCGCGCCGGGCCTTTCGCGGGCAGCGAATCGTGAGTCAGCGTCTCCAAACGGATCGCGCCGACTTCGCCAAGATCGCCCTTCACCGTCAGCGTGTAGGTGGTTTTGTCAGGGACCTTGCCAGTGACCAGAATCGAGCCGTCATCGAGATCGTCGCAGGCCTCGCCCTGGCTTCCTTCGAACGAAGCGATCTCGAGAGTTTCCCAAACCGGCTCATTCCCAATTTGAGCGGCCAGAGCCAGCTCCCAAGCCTTTCGCGCGCCTTTCGCCGACTCCGCCAACGGCTCGCGCTGGGCTTCGAGTTCCTCGACTTGAGTCAGCAGCAGCTGACGCTCCTGATCTTTGTCGGCCGACATCGGCAGATCGATTTTCGGGCCGTAAAAATTGAAACTGACGCCTTTTCCGCCCGGATTCTGCACTTCGACGGGTGTCTGATTGAAATAAGCGAAGATCGAATAATAATCTTCCTGTGTGATCGGATCGTACTTGTGATCGTGGCACTGCGAGCACTCTAAAGACGTCCCCAGCCAGACGGTTCCGGTCGTGTTGACGCGGTCGAAAACCTGGTTCACTCGATTGGCTTCCGGATGGACGCCAGCTTCGACGTTGCAGGTCACGGTGCGGTGAAATCCGGTCGCGATCTTGTTTTCGAGCGTCGCGTTCGGCAAAAGATCGCCAGCGAGTTGCTCGATCGTGAAACGGTCAAACGGCAGGTTCCGATTGAAGGCGTCGATCACCCAATCTCGATAAGCCCAGCTGTCGCGGAGCTGATCGGCCTGGAAGCCGTTCGAATCGGCGTAACGCGCGAGGTCAAGCCAGGATTGCGCCCACTTTTCGCCAAATCGCGGAGAATCGAACAGCCGATCCAGCAGCTGCTGCCAGGCTGATTCCGGATTTCCCGCCCACGCCGCTTCGAAAGCCCGAACCTCGTCCGGCGAAGGCGGCAAGCCGATCAGATCGAGAGACGCACGCCGGATCAGCTGGTTCGGAGCCGCCTCAGGCGAAGGCTCAAGGCCGGCTTTCTGGATCTGCAGCTGCACGAACGCGTCGATCGGATTTCGGCCGTTCGAATCCGGAATTTCTGACCTGACCGGTTTCTCGTAAGCCCAGTGCGCCGCGTACTCAGCGCCCTGCTCGATCCAGCGCTTCAGCGTCGCTTTTTCTTCGCTCGTCAGCCGCTTTTTCGACTTCGCTGGCGGCATCACATCGTCGTCGTCATGCGAAAGATCGATCCGCAGCCAGGCTTCGCTTTTTTCCGGATTTTTCGGGACGATCGCCGCGTAGCCGCCCAGATCCTTCTTCGCCTCCGCCTCGACATCGAGCCGCAGATCGGCGTCCCGCGCTTCCGCGTCCTGGCCGTGGCAAGCAAAGCATTTGTCAGAGAGAATCGGCCGGATATCGCGGTTGAAATCGACGGCTTCCTCGGCCGAAAGCGACGAAACAAAAAGGGCGGTGAAAAAGAGGGTTGCCTGGCGGAAAATCACAGCGGAATCACGGCAGCCCGGCCAACTGTCTTTCGAATCTGGTACTGCTGTGAACAATTCGCTCATTCCGACCCGTGTATTTGGAAATCCCGCTAACTCAATGCTCAAAGTCTTCGCTCCACGCGCCCGAAACACCCAATTCTGCGACGGAATCAACCGTCGAAATTTCCTGAAAATCGGAGGCCTCGGTGCTGCCGGACTTTCGCTTCCTGAATTGCTCGCTGCGGAGGCCAAAGGTGGAGTTGGCAGCTCGAAGAAATCGGTCATCATGATTTATCTGGTTGGCGGGCCGCCTCACCAGGACATGTTCGATTTGAAGCCGGATGCGCCTTCCGGGATCGCCGGTCCGATGCGACCGACCGGGACGAACGTGCCTGGAATCCAGATCTGCGATCTTTTCCCGGAGATGGCCAAGCGGATGGACAAATTCACGATCATTCGCTCGCTCGTCGGTGCGCAAACCGGCCACGACGCGTTTCAGTGTTACACCGGGCGCAAGCCGAAAGACAAGAACGCTCCGCGTGGTGGTTGGGCCCCGTTTGGCAGCGTCGTCGGCGAGCTTCAGGGCCCCGTCGACAAAACCACGCCGCCTTTTATCAGCATGTGCTACGAGTGCACGCATGGCCCTTACAATGAGCCGGGGCCGGGGATGCTCGGCGTCGCGAAGTCGTCTTTCCGGCCGGTTGGACCGACGCGTGGCGACATGAAATTGAACGGAATCACGCTCGATCGGCTTGGCGACCGCAAGCAGCTGCTGACGAGTTTCGACGGATTTCGGCGGTCTGCGGATTCGAGCGGAATGATGGAGGGACTCGACGCGTTTTCTGAGCAGGCGATGGGGATTTTGACTTCGTCTCGGCTCGGCGATGCGCTCGATTTATCGAAGGAAGATCCGAAAGTCGTCGAGCGCTACGGCGGTCTCGGCGATGAGGTCAAGCGGATCGATGGAAACGGCGCGCCGCGAGTTCCGCAGAGTTTCCTGACCGCTCGGAGGCTGGTTGAAGCTGGCGCACGGGTCGTCACGGTTAACTATTCGAAGTGGGACTGGCACGGCGGCAAAGGAAACGAGATTTTCAAACGCGAGAAGGAGGATTTCCCGGTTCTGGACACCGCGATAACGGCGTTGATCGACGATTTGCACGATCGCGGAATGGACAAGGACACCACGGTGCTCGTCTGGGGCGAATTCGGCCGAACGCCGAAGATCAACTCGCAAGTTGGACGCGATCACTGGCCGCGAGTGGCGATGGCGCTGATGGCTGGCGGCGGAATGCCGATGGGCCAGGTGATCGGCGCGACGGATCGGCTCGGTGGCGAGGCGATCGAACGGCCGGTGACGTTTCCGGAGGTTTTCGCGACGCTTTATCATAATCTCGGGATCGACGCAGCCGCAACGACGGTGATGGACGTTCAAGGTCGGCCGCATCCGCTGGTTGACGAGAATGCGAAGCCAATCAGGGAGCTGATTTGAGCGCGGGGCGGGGGATTTGGCGCGGATTTTTGATCTTGGCGCTTTGCCAAGCGTCCGCCAACGCGGAACTCGTCGTCGATTTTGATTTTCCGGGCGGCTCAGCTGCGGTCAGCGAGATCGACTCCGCCGCTCAGCGAATTGTCGTCAATCCAAGCGATTATCCCGAGACTGGCTGGCGCTGCTGGTGGTATTTTAAGATCACCGGGATTCAGCCCGGCATTCCGGTTACCCTCGACGTCGGCGATGCACCGTGGGCGACTCCAGTTCGGGCTCATTTCAGTCTCGATAACAAGATCTGGACTCAGACTGAGCCTGGCGAGCGCGAAGGGAAACGAATTTCCTACAAACTCAGCCTTGAAGGCGACACGACCGAAATCTGGGTCGCCTGGGGCCCGCCTTTTGTGCCTTCGCACGCGCAAGCGCTGGTCGATCGGATCGACGGGGAAAATCCGGCCGCTACGGCGTTCAACCTTTGCGATACTCGAGGCAAACTGGCGACTCCTGCCGTGAAATTCGGCGGCGGGAAGGGTCGAACGTTGATCTGGTTTCAAGCGCGCCAACACGCCTGGGAATCCGGCTCGAGTTGGGTCGCGAAAGGCCTGATCGACTGGCTCGCGTCCGACGATCCGGCAGCAGCAGCTCTGCTTGAACAAGCGGAAATCGTCGTCGTGCCGATCATGGACATCGACAACGTGCATCGAGGCGCTGGCGGGAAAAATCAGCACCCTCAGGATCACAATCGGGATTGGAGCGACGAGCCGCACTGGAACGCGGTCGCTGCGGCTCAAAAACATCTCCTCGAAGCTGATAAAGACGGGCGGCTCGCGCTGTTTGTCGATCTCCACAACCCTGGACCGGGCGAACAGCATCCGTATTTCTTCGTTCCGCCAGCAGGCCACCTCAAACCGGCTGGTCACGAATCGATGCAGGCGTTCTTAGCAGCGGTTCGGGAGAAAATGGTCGGTCCGCTCCGTTTCAGTGGGAAAACGATCGAGTCGGGACCGAGCTACGACCCGAAAGCGTGGACGAAGATCAGCAAAAACTGGGTCGCGACTCACACGAGAGATCACGTGGTCGCCGTGACTCTGGAAACTCCCTGGGACACGAAGGCGAGCAACCCCGACGGCTACGAGACGGTCGGGCGGCAGCTCGGGCTCGCCGTTTTGCGTTTTCTCGAAAGCTCGGCCGCTGGCGTTGATTCGAATTGACTGGCCGCAGTTTCCGAGCAAACTGCCGGATCAATTTTGGCAATGTTAGTATTCAGGTTGCGCTTGGACTTTTCTCAGCCGCGCTTGCCTGCGCTCAGACCGTAACCGTCGAGTTCGAAGGAGCAGGCGCGCCTGCTGATGGAACGATCGCCTGGGACACGCCGCCGTTGGCACCGCCTGGATTTCCTTCCCTCGGAATCACGACTTACACCGAATCGGGGATCACTTTCACGCCCAGCAACGCGGGAATCACGTTTTTTGGAGACGACACCAGCGGGCCTTCCGATTTTTCCGGAAATCTCGAAGATCCCAACAGCAGCGGAGATTTTCTGTTCATCACCGAAGTCGCTCCAACGATCACGATCGATGCGGGAGGACGAGTTTTTTCGTTCGACAGTTTTCGCACCGGAACTTCAGCGGGGGCTGGCGATACGATTTCGATCACTGGCAATCTGAGCGGAGGAGGAACGTTCGTCGCGCCGCTCGTCGCCCCAACGAATGGAGCTGGCGGCGCGCTCACTTTTTTTGCGCTACCGGTCGGTCTGAGCGGCCTGATCAGCGCCGTTCTCACAAACACAGGAGCTCTTTCAGCTCTCTGATTATCGATTCGCTGACGTTCACTGTCGTGCCACGGGCCGTTGTAACGGTTCCAGCCACGCCGACGAATCCAGTTTCAACGACGAGCGTGCCCGGGTCGATTCCGACATCGATTCGGCCTTCCGATCCAATCACGATTTTGCTACTCGATCCGATCCTCTCGTCCCAGGCCAGCGGTTTCATCGGCTCGATTGGTTCGCAGAGGTTTTTCACGCCGGGGCTCGATGCCCACCTGCGCAGCATTATTATAAAGGGACAGCCGTTTCGGCATCAGCATTCCGGCGTCGAACCTCAGGTCGGATGGCTCGAGGATCGCTGGGCAGGCGTCGTTCATCCGCTTGCAGGCGCGGCGATGTTTCCGATCGAGGCCGAGCAAATTGAGCCGCGGTGGACGTTCTGGACTCAAGGCGGTTTTGAAAGTCAGGACCAGGACGTGATCGGATTTCACCCCGGTTTCTCTTCGGATTCCCACCTAGGATCGGTAGGCGTCGATCGGAAACTCAACGAGCAGCTGCTGATCGGGTTTGCAGTCACCGGCGGTCGAAAAAATGTCGAAGGCGGCGGAAATCTCGGCAGCGCGGATGTCGACGGCGTGATCGTCGATGCCTACGCGCTCTGGCAACGCGATTCGCTCTGGTCCAGCCTGCGTGCGGGCGTTGGCTGGCTCGATATTGACTATCGGCGCAACGCTTTTCCCGGTTTTGCGGCTGTCGGAAGCACCGAAGCGTCTCAAACGGTCGTCGAGTGGAAGGCCGGCCAGAATCGGGAGCTGAAACTGGGCGAAACGTCGTTCGTTCACGGCCCGCTCCTCGGAATGAAGTATTTTTCAGGCCGCCAGGACGGATTCTCCGAGCGAAACGCCGGAATTTTCAATCTCGAATACGGCGATCACGCTCACGCCAGCCTGATCAGCGAGCTGGGTTGGAGCCTGGGCGCTCCGCTCGATACGGAGTGGTTCGATGGCTGGATCCAGCTCAGAGCCGGTTGGTCACACGAGCACATCCGCAACGAATCGAATATCGAATTCGACTTCGAAACGAGCCCGTTCGTCAGCCTCGTCGATGGCCAAATCGTAGGTCGCGGGCCGGATGTTTCGGGGAAAGCCCACATTCCGACGCCCCAGGACGACTATCTCCAGCTTGGAGTCAGCCTCGTCGCTTACGATTTCGGAAAACGTGATCATTGGACACTTTCAGTGGACTACGAAGCTCAGATTTTTCGCTCGGATTTCCACGAGCACTATGTCAGCCTCCAGCTGAGCCGAGCAATCGGGGGGCGCTGTCGATTTCCGCGCTTTGATCAGAATCAGCAGCTGCTGCTTGCTGGAATTAAAATTTCCACGATATTTATAATTTCCATGACGCCCACAGAAATTGCAAAGCTGTTCAAGGTCGAAGGCTGGCTTGTCACTGTAGAGGTTCTTGGCGGCGGAAACGTCAACGACACTTACCGGGCGATTTTCCGAACAACGTTCGATGAGAAGCAGATCATTCTTCAGCGGATCAATCAGGCCGTTTTTCCGGATCCGGAAATGGTGATGGCGAACATCACGGCGATCACGAATCACGCTCACAAGAAAATCGAGGACGAAGCAGGCGATGCGGATCGAATCTGGCAACTTCCGCGAGTGATCGAGGCGATCGACGGTCGCGATTACGTCCAGCAAAACGGCGAATTCTGGCGAGGACTGAGCTTGATCGCGTCGGCGAAATCCTACGAACGCGTCAACTCGATCGAGCATGCTGTGGAGGCGGGCGAAGTTCTCGGGCATTTTCAGAGATTGATCGCGGATTTCCCGGTTTCTCTACTCGAAGACACGCTTCCCGGCTTTCACATCACGCCGCGCTACCTCGCGAATTACGATCGTGTTTTGGCGACCGACGAAGGTCGGAAACGTGCCGAATCAAGCTCGGAAACCAAGCGGATCACGAAGTTAATCGAGGAACGACGGGATTTTGCCAGCGTGCTTGAGGACGCGCTCGAACGCGGCGAGTTGCAGCTCCGGCCAATCCACGGCGACCCGAAAATCTCGAACATCATGATCGACGATTTCTCTGAGAAAGGCACGGCCATCATCGATCTCGACACCGTCAAGCCCGGGCTCGTGCACTACGATTTTGGGGACGCGGTTCGAAGCGTCTGCAACCCGGCCGGCGAAGAAACAACGGACCTCGATGAAGTTTGCCTCGATCTTGACCTTTTGGGGGGGCTCGTTCGCGGCTACCTCAAAGAAGCAAATCCGTTTTTGACCGCAGCCGACCGGAAATACCTCTTCGACTCGATACGGCTGATCACGTTTGAGCTCGGCCTTCGTTTTTACACCGACTTCCTCGCTGGAAACGTCTATTTCAAAGCGAATCACGACCTTCACAATCTGGATCGAGCCCGAGTTCAGATGAAAGTTTGCGAAAGCGTCGAAGAGCGCGAGTCGAGAATCCGGCGAGCGCTTGACGAGGAGGTTTAGGCCGATCGATCGAGTCGTAGCCGACAAGTTGGGCTTCGATTTGCCGACGCCACCCGAAATTGTAAATCAACGGCGTCGGTCACGCCCTCGGCAGGCTCGGGATGACAGCAGCTGCTGGCTAATTAGGTCGATTCAGGCCGAAAAACTCCACAGCAGTCGCTGTTGTCGCTTCGGCGAATTCGTCCAGCGAAATCCCTCGCCGTGCCGCGATGAACTCGGCTGTGTTCCGCGTGAAAGCCGGTTCGTTGCGTTTTCCGCGATTCGGCACAGGAGCCAGGTAAGGCGAATCAGTCTCAACCATGATTCGATCCAACGGCAACGCCGCAGCGCAGTCGGCGACTTCAGGGGCGCTTTTGTAAGTCGCGACCCCGGTGAACGAAACGTGGAAACCGAGATCGATCAGCTCGTTCCCCAGTTCGGCACTGTCGACGAAACAGTGAAAAACGGCGCGGACTTTGCCTGAGTAGGGTTTGATGATTTCGAGGACCTCGGCCGAGCAAGATCGCTGATGAACGACGACGGGCAGGTCGAGTTCGACTGCCAAATCGAGCTGTTTCGTGAAAAAATCAGCCTGCCGAGATCGCCAATCGGAGACCTCGCTCCCGTCCTGCGGCGGGTGGTAAAAATCCAAGCCGATTTCGCCGATCGCCTGAACTTTTGGCTTAGCCGCAAGAGCGCGGATCTCGTCGAGCCAGGTTTCCTGAGGAACCTCGTGAATCGAAGTCGGATGCACACCAACCGCCGCGTAAACCCCGGAAAACTCGGCCGCTAACCGGACATTTTCCGCGCTATCTTCGACGTCCGTCCCGATGGTCACGATCCGCCCAACGCCTGCGTCCTGCGCGCGTTTAACGAGTTCAGCGGTCTCTCCTTTCAGCTTGTGACTGGCGAGGTGGGCGTGAGTGTCGATCAATTCCATCGTTCTATATCGAAAAAGCTCGAAGAGGTCGCTTGAGTCTGGCCAGGCGCAAATGGAATCGCGACGAATCGAATTTTGAACTACTCTGGCCGCGTGATCAACCCGTTCCGAGTCCCAGCGATTTGCGTTTCCTTGTTCGCTGGCGATCTGATGGCCGGTCAGGTCGAACTCCCGATTTTTCTCGAGGATTCGCACGCTGGCAGCTTTTACTGGATCGCTGAAAGCATCCCGCTCGATCAACCGCACACGCTGGTCCTTTTTGATGCGCACAGCGATTCATCTGAGGTTTTTGACTCGGATACGGTTCGGTCTGCGCTGCGTGAACCACGAAACATGGACGAATTGCGGGCTCTGACTTCGAGTTGGCGCGAAACGGGCGCGATTCAGTGTTTCAATTGGATTGAACCGCTGATGCCAGCTCCGTTGGCTGAGGTGATTTGGATTCCGCCCGGTGAGATTTCTCCCGAACGCCGTCAGCAGCTGCTGGCCGAGATTGATCGCGAAATCAACGCCCATGAAATCGTCGCACCGCGTTCCGGCGAGCCGTTGACGCCGAAATTCACCGTCGCTTCGCTCGCTGAACTGAAATCGAAGACTCCTCGCCATCCGGTAATCGTGAGTCTCGATCTCGACTACTTTGCCGAGGGTGGGCTGGACGAATTTGACGAAGTATGGGAGACCATTTTGAATCTGCCTGACCTCAGAGCCATCACAGCGTCGATTTCTACCCCTTATCTTAAGTCGAAAATGCAGGCATCTGAACTGGTTACCCGGTTTCTCGAAGAATCGAACCGAATCACGAATGCTCGAGTCGAGTTTGATCCGGATGCCTCGATTGGACCGGACCGCTCGCGCCGCGCCCGGGAATTGCTTCGATCAGGCAAGCCGATTCCGTCTTTTGATTCGGCTCTGATCCCGCCAACACCGGAGATTTTCGTTTCCGGCCACTCGCCCGATGCGGACGGCTGCATTCGGATCAAAATGGGCGACGAGTTCCGGATTCGTCCGCGTGAAACCGCTCATGAAATCGAATGGGTCAGGCTTGAATTCGAGCACGAAGTTTACAATCTGATGGGCCCGGACACGCCGTTTGCAGCGGGCGCACCGTGGATTCAGCGCCTGATTCCGAAGCCGATTTCTGCGAAGCGAGACTGGATCGATCAGAGCGACCTAACAAAAATCCCGGGAACGATTCGGATACGGGCGCGAATCGACGGAGTCGCCTCGAACATCCTGAAATTGCGGCTCTCGGAGTCGACCGGATTTCGCGGCGCGATCGAAGAATGTTTCAACCTGCCCTACGTCCTCGGCTCAAGTTTGCTTGCGGGTGGTCCGGATCGCGCGGAGGGCGGCGATTGCGCAAATCTCGCGATCTACGCGCTTCGCCGCGGCCAGCACCGGCCACTACCCTGGCGAACTCCGCCGCAATTCGAGCGTCTTTGCCGAACGATCGATTCATTCGAGCCCGGTGCCGAAGATAATGGGATTTTCGTTAGCTTCGGATCGCATCTCGGCGTGCTTTGGGATGATCAGCCGCCTTTGGGCGAGTTTAATTCGGATGACCGCTTCGTCCATCAACTCGAAGGCCTGCCTGAAGTCCTTACCTTGGCTGAGCTTTCGAAGAATCGCCGCGAACCGCGCTTTCTTCGGCTCCGATCGCCGGAGCCTGCCGTGAATCTTGTCTTTGGCGGCGACGTGATGCTCGCGAGAACGATTGGAGAGCGAATTCTGGCCGAACCGCACTTTGATCCGTTCGCGCACGTAGCGAAGGAGCTTCGGCAGGCCGATTTCGCGATCGTAAATCTGGAATGCGCACTCACAAATGTAGAAAAGCAGGTCGGAGATCGGCCTTTCGTGTTTCTCGCTCCTCCAGCAGCTGCTGAAGCGATGACCAAGGCTGGAATCGACGCGGTCTCGTTAGCGAACAATCATTCTCTGGATGGCGGGGAGGCTGGGCTGCTCGAAACCAGAAAAAACCTCACGGAAGCAAAAATTGCGGGATTCGGTGCCGATCAAATTCTGTTCCAAGAGATTAACGGCGTTAAAATCGCGATCGTTGGTCTCGAGCCCGATGACAGCCTCGAAATCGTTCGCAAAGCGGCCGCCGAAGCGGATTTCGTCGCCGTGATTCCGCACTGGGGAGTCGAACACAGCCGCGAGATCCAGAATTCTCAGCGAAATTTCGCACAGCAACTGATCGAAGCCGGCGCTGATTTCATCGCCGGTGCCGGCCCGCATGTTCCTCAGAAAGGCGACCAGGTTCTCAGCAGACCCGTCTTCTATTCGATGGGAAATCTCGTCTTCGATCAGGCCGGCCCAACCCCAGATTGGCGGACCGGTTTTCTCGTGGTAGTCAGCCTGGATGAGGCCGGAGAAATCCTGTCGGTCGAGACGCGAGATTACCAGATTCCTGGTGGGCCGTAAAAGAGGTTTCACTAAACCAAAACGAGCCGTCTCCGATGTCGGAGCGGCTCGAAATGGGTGCGTGGGTCGTTGGGCGAACTCGCCATGCCGGACTACTGACTAACTCAATTGACTTTGCTCAAGTCTTAAACGGAAATGGCTTAACTTAAGGGATGACCAGTTCGAAGCAGAACACCGACTCCTTGCCCAAGGCGATGGCGTCCTTTTGTTGCATCGAACTGGCCTTTATCCCTTCTGTGTGCCAAGGAAATTCATAGATTCGTATCGGAAAATTATTCTGAGATTTGGCCTCGATTCATTCGGTTGTTGTGTCTAAAAATGGTGAAGATCTTGGGGCGAGGTGGATGAAAGTGTTGGCGGAAGAATCAGCGGCGGTGTAGGCAAAGACCTCAGTAAGGTCGATGCGAATATTGCCCGATTGAGTGAATATGGTAATTATGGAAATTATAATAACAAGCGGTTTCTGCGTTTTTTCCTGAGATCGAGTCATGGACGAGCCTTCTGCCAGCACTACGACTGACCTCCCTTCCCAAGTCGCTGAAACTGAGGACGATCCGGAGGAAATTACTCGCTCGAGTCGTTCGAATCTCGCCTTTGCTTTCGCCTGCCTTCCGAAGCAGCAGCGGACGGACATGACGACTTTTTATGCGTTTTGCCGAATTGTTGACGACATCGCGGACGATCCGGCGGTGCCGGTCGAGACTCGGCGTGAGCAGCTGCTGGGCTGGAAAAACCTAGTTTCGGAAATCACGCCTGCTTCAAAATCCACCGAGCGCGCTCTCGTTGATTTGCTGAAACGCTATCCGATCGATCGCGAAATGGTGCTCGAAATCATCCGTGGAGTCGAAATGGATCTGGATACGGCTCGATATCAGACCTACGCCGATCTCGAGGCCTACTGTTTTCGCGTCGCCAGCGCGGTTGGGCTCGTGAGCATCGAAATTTTCGGCTACACGGATCCGTCGACGCCAAAATACGCGGTCGAACTCGGGCATGCACTCCAGTTGACGAATATTATGAGGGACGTCGGCGAGGACATTCGGGATGACGACCGAATTTACCTGCCGCTTGAGGACCTCGAGCGATTTGGCGTGAGCGAAGCCGATTTGCGCGAGGCGAACCACACCGAAGCGTTCGCGCGAATGATGGAATTCCAGGCCGAGCGCGCTGAATCCAGATACGCGCGTGCCCGGCAGCTGCTGGCCAAGGCTGATCGCCGAAACCTGCGAACGAGCCAGCTGATGCACTCGATTTACTACGCGTTGCTGAAACGGATGCGATCGAATGGATTTCGCGTGCTGGAGAAGCGCTGTTCGCTCCCGAAGTGGCAGAAAATCTGGCTGCTGATCCGTTCGAGGGTTTTCGGGCGCTGACCACAGGCTTGATTCGCATTTCTTAGAAATTAAGAAGTTGAAACTAGAAGGTTTCTTCGCTTAATGTCAGGACGAGGCGGCGACCAGACAGGTTGAGCCGCCTTCCCTGCGATCGACGGCGTTCAGCCCGCAAAAAGGCGGCGTCGCGATTGTGAATGACCGCAATCATGCCGAATTCGTTGCCCCAGAACAGCCAGTCGGGTGAAACTCGATTTTTCGCGGCGTTTGCCCTGATTTGGGCAGGAACGACTCTGATTCATCAGCTCGCGTTCACGTTCTGGACGGAAACCTGGCAAGGCTGGGTTTTGGTCACTGCGGCGTTTGGGGGGATTCTCGATCCGCGTTGTTTCCGGCGATTTTTCGGGTTGATCATCGCCTCGCTCTTGAATCTGGGCTTCAAAATGCCCTTCGTGCCGAACCACATTCTCTACGAAGGAATTTTGCACATCACGATGTTGCTTGGGATTCTGGGAATGGCCCGCCGAGGAGACTTCGGAAGTTTCGGAGCGATTTTGTCCGGCTTTCTCAGGCGCTGTTGGCCGTTTATTTTGGCCCTTGTCATCAAACAAATCTGTTTCCACTTCGAGATCATCCCGGCCAGTCGGCCGGTCGGAGGCGTGACGACGCTTTTGCTGGCAGTGACCTTCGGGTGGGCGGCTTTTCGAGGTCCGCGACTCGAACAAGGGGAGGCGTTTTTCTCGACGATCGCCCCGGTCATTCGAATCGCTGTGGTCATGATGTATTTCTGGGCCGCGATCCAGAAAATGAACTGGGATTATCTCAATCCTTCCGTGAGTTGCGCCGCGACGCTTCACAATGAAATCGTCGGCTACTTTCCGTTCTCGGAATTTTCCCGCCAACTCTGGGCTCAGCATTGCGCGATCTGGGGGTCGTTGATTTTCGAAATCGGCATCCCGATCCTTCTAATGATGCGGCGATTGCGCCTTCTCGGATTTTTCTGTGCCGTCTGTTTTCATCTTTGGCTCTCGATTCACCCCGCAGCCGGAATTTACAGTTACAGTTCGATCGTTTTCGGCCTTCTGATGTTTTTCTTGCCGGCAAATGTGGCCGGACAGCTGGAAAATGGCTGGGCCAAGCGGCTGAAGTGGCTTGGTCGCGTGAATGAAGAGCGTGGACGGCGTTGGATTCGTTGGTTCCTGATTTTCGCCTTCATTTCCACGCTCGTGATTCAGGGATCGCTCTATCTTAGCTTGGGAAGAACCTACGAAACGTTCTGGACCGCCAACCGAGTCGGGTTCACGGCGTGGTTCGTCTGGGGTCTCTGGCTCGGCAGTTGCTACATTTTTGCGGTCTGGCGCGCGCGCAAATTGCCTCGCGAATTTCCCAATCGAGCAAAGCCGACTTTAGCCTGGCTCGGGCTGATTCTCGTCGTTGGAAATGGGCTGAATCCTTGGTTCGGCGCAAAAACTCAGACTTCGTTCGCGATGTACAGCAATCTTCGGAGCGAAGCGGCGGGCAACCACGTTTTCCTGCACCGCATCGATCTTTTTCCGTATCAGGCGGACATGGTCGAGATCATTTCGCCCCGGGAAATGCTTCAGCCTTCAACCAGCCCGCGCGGGATCCAGCAATTCGCGAATGACGGCCACATTTTCCCGTATTTTGAATTGCAGCGACTGCTCAGCGAAACGGATGGGCGAGTTAAAGTCGTCTACCGTCGAAACGGCGAAATCTTGGTCGTCGAACGAAACGGGGAAGGGGAGATCGTCCAAGGCGACGCCGAATTATTCGAGCGTCCGCCGTTTTTGCTGCGGAAATATCTGTGGTTTCGGCGTCACCAATCGCTAACGCTTCCGATGCACTGCACGCATTGAACTGAAGTTCAGATTTTGACGTGGCGCGCTTCCCGAACGGACGTCTCGCAAGCTTCAATGATCCGCTGAGCCGTGATCGCATCGTCGATCGTCGAAGGCGGGGATTCGCCAGCCGCGAGGCAGCGATTCACGAAAAAGTCCACCTCGTTGCGGATATGGAATTCGTAAGCCGCGTAGGTGTGGTGATGGACGACGCCGGGCTTATTTTCGACCCAATCTCGATAGCTGAATCGCGTCGCGCCCTCGGTGCCGATCACTTTGACGAGGAAGGACCACGGATCGCCCGCATTGTCGTCGGCTGCGAAGCTGGCACAGAAATGTGCGATCGATCCGTTCTTCATTTTCAGGTTCACCATCGCCAGATCTTCCCCTTGGAACTCGTCGTAGTGCACGACTGACTTCATCGCCGAGACCGATTCCGGATCGCCAGCGAGGAAGGTTAAAATATACGAATGATGGGTCAGAATATGCCGGATCACGCCCGGATAACGACGCGCGACCTCTTCAGGGTGCTGAATATTATATAATATATAAATCGAAACCAGATCTCCCAATTTGCCCCGGTCTATCAGCTCCTTCGTCCGCTTCAGACCGTCTTCGTGAACATAATTGTGGCCAGGCATCAGGATTACGCCGTTTTCAGCCGCGCAGGCCTTCATTTTCTCTAGTTCATCGATCGATGCGCCGACTGGTTTCTCAATGAGCACGTTTTTTCCGGCGTTCATCGCGCGGCATGCGTAGTCGCAGTGGGTTTCCAGATTAGTAAGGATAAAAACGCCGTCGATCTCGGGATCCGCCAGCAGCTGCTCACAGGAATCGTAGTTTCGACAGCCGAATTTCACCGCTTTTTCCTCAGCGAGATCGGGTGTGAAATTCCACAGGCCCCGGAGTTCGGCGTTCGGGCAGTTTCGGATGGCTTCGGCGTGCAAAAGCGAAATGTCGCCAGCACCGATGAAGGCGATTTGTTTCATTTGGAAATGATTGAGTGAGCTTCGAGCCCGGCAACTGCACGCAGGAATCTCAACAGCGCAAGTTGCGGATCTTTACAACCCGCTGAACACCGGTTTCAGTCAGGCGCAATCCAATTTGATCAAGATGGGAAACCCAAATCCAGTTTCATTTGTAATGACCGTTCTCGGTGCCGACAGGCCGGGTTTGGTCGAATCTTTTGCTGACGTAATTGCTCAGCACGATGGAAACTGGCTCGAAAGCCAGATGGCCCATCTCGCTGGGCAATTTGCCGGGATTGTCCGCGTTCAGGCTTCGCAGGAAAAGGCAG
Source organism: Verrucomicrobiales bacterium (assembly GCA_047620505.1). GTDB lineage: Bacteria > Verrucomicrobiota > Verrucomicrobiia > Verrucomicrobiales > DEV007 > JBLHKS01. The sequence goes on from JBLHKS010000058.1 coordinate 23,696, forward strand.
CGGGCCTTCATGCGGCGCTTCAGCAGTTGCCGGGGCTGAGCATTTCGATCGTCGCTGGTTCGAGCGAGATTTCCGCGTCGCAGGGAAGAAGCGTTCAGCTCGATCTGATGGGCCCGGATCGCCCGGGAATCGTCCGCGATCTCTCCCGTGCTCTCGCCGCTCGCGGAGTGAACGTTGAGGAACTCGAAACCGAGTGCCTCAGCGCCCCTATGTCCGGCGAACTGCTCTTCAAAGCCAACGCGCGACTTGCAATTCCCGAATCAACCTCGATTGACGACCTTCGCGCTGATCTCGACGCAATTGCGAACGAATTGACGCTCGATATCGACCTTCTCGATTCCTGATTTTGTGACTGGATGAAAAACAATCTGCTTAAAAATACCCGGGCTTATCTTTCTGGCCCAATGGACTTCGTTGGTTCCCGCGTTGTCGAAAAATATCTCGGCTGGCGCGCGATTCTTGCTCCGATCCTCCGAGCGCTTTCGGTCACGGTGCTTGATCCGTGGAACAAGCCGCCTGTGCTCGGTCACGCCGACGAATACGGAGCTGAGGGCCTTTTGCCCGCAAAAGCGCAGTACGAGCTGGATTTCTGGACGAACAGCGAGACTCGCGCCCGATTTGAGCAGAATTTCTGGGAGACGGTTCACATCGATCTTCGAATGACCGACATCAGCGATTTCGTAGTCACCTTCGTTCCGACGAATATCTATAGCGTAGGCACGGTTCACGAAATCATCACTGCGCGGAACCAGCTTAAGCCGGTGTTGCTCGTTAGCCCGCCAATTAAGTATGATTTCTTTCCTGCATTGGAAAATCTCACCACAAAACAACGCGAAGCGCTCAAGTTTTATGGATTGAAGGAAAATCCGCACGGCCTACCAAGCCAGTGGTATGGAAATATCGTTGGCGGACATAATATGTTCGATGGTTTCGGTTGGGAATCTCTGGAATTTAAAGCTCCGGATTTTTACGAAAACCTGATCGCCCACGTCCTTGAAATCGCGGCCGAAAACCTCGAAGACAACGCGGCGCGGATCCGCTGGAACGAAATTCGCGAGTGGGTCGAGAATTTCACCCCGCTTAAATCGCTTAGCGGTGGCGTGCTGGAACACGTGACTTTTCCGGATGCAAACGAACGGCAATTGCTGGACAACGCGCTGGCGAAAAAAGCTGAGCAGGAGCGCCAGTTCTTTTGGTATAACCATCAGTATCAGCCCAAGCGGCCATTCTTATATCATTTGCTTTCGATCGCTAGCGGTCACATTCCGCCGAAGGTGACGATCATTCCTGAAATGCGGGATGACGCCTCGGTTGAATACCGAAAAGTTTGTTCTGTGGACGACAACTGGCTGTTGTTGGCTGCGGAAAACATGTAACTTGCGCGTTGCGGCAGTTCGTGGGAAAAGAGCGGCCATGATGCTCGAAGCTCTGCGAAACGAAGTTCTGGAAGCCAATTTGCTCCTCGAAAAGGAAGGGCTTGTTCGCCTGACATGGGGAAATGTCAGCGGAGTTGATCGCGATTCCGGTCGTTTCGTCATCAAACCGAGCGGAGTTCCATACAGCAAGCTCACAGCGGACAAAATGGTCGTCTGCGATCTCGACGGCACCGTTGTGGAGGGGGATCTCAACCCTTCTTCCGATACGCCGACTCACGCCCTGCTCTACCGCGAATGGTCAGAAATCGGCGGTATTTGCCACACGCATAGCGTTAACGCTGTGATGTTTTGCCAGGCCGGAAAAGCGCTTCCGGCGCAGGGAACGACTCACGCGGATCACTTTTACGGCGAAGTCCCGGTTGTCCGCGAGTTGACGCCCGATGAAGTCGCCGAGGACTACGAAACCAACACCGGCCGCGCAATCGTTGAATGCTTTCGCGACCGAAATCTCAAACCGATGGAAATGCCGGCCGCGCTCCAGCGTTTCCACGCTCCGTTCACCTGGGGAAAAGGCGCGGTGGACTCCGTGAAGAACAGCATCGCGCTGGAAGTTTGCTGCCAAATGGTGTTAGGCGCGTTTCAGCTCAATCCGGCGACTCCGGAGCTTCCTGCGCACATTCTCGAAAAACATTATCAGCGCAAACACGGTCCGGACGCCTACTACGGTCAAAAATAGCGCTCGTCGAGGCGCTTGCGATCTCCGTTCGGCTGTGACAAATTCAGGCCGTTATGCACATCGCTCGCGATCTCCAACTCGACCGCCGAACCGCACTTCGTGGCCTCGGCGCGACCGTCGCTCTGCCATTCCTCGAAGCCATGCTGCCTCGCGCCGCGTTCGCTTCGCAATCAGCAGCTGCTGCCGCGATTCCTGGTCGGCTCGGCGTTTTTTACTTCGGCACCGGGATGAACATGCGGGAGCTTGAGCCTGTCGACGATGGTAAGAATTATACGCTTTCGCCGACTCTCAAGACCCTCGAACGGCATCGCGAGGATTTCACCGTTTGCAGCGGCACTTTCCTTGAGCACGGCGGCGGTCATGGCGGCGATTACACGTTCACCACGGGCGTAAAAGCGAAGGACGGCGGCCAAATCAAGAACTCCGTCTCGATGGATCAGGTCGCGGCTGAGCATATCGGAAAGGAAACGCGCTTTCCGTCGCTTCAGATGTGCATCCAGCGCGGAACTGGGTTCGGAGGCAATCTTCGGACGCTTTCCTGGAATCGAAACGGCGTTCCGCTCGCTTCTGAGAACGATCCGCATGTGATTTTTAATCGGCTATTCAAAGTCGACGGCCCTGAGGAAAAGGACGCGCGTCAAATTGGCTTTCGTCGGCGAGGCAGCATCCTTGATGTGGTCTTGGAAGACGCGAAAGCGCTCGAATCGACGGTCGGAGCAGCCGATCGCGCGAAGCTGGACGAGTATTTCACGAGCCTGCGTGAGGTCGAACTTCAGCTGGAGCGCAACAGAGACTGGGCGGACAAACCTAAGCCAAAAGTCGACTTGAACGGAATGGAAAGTTATGACGAGAGTTATTCGATTCGAATGCCGGCTGGTCAGTTCAGCTACGATCGTTACGCTCGAATGATGTATGACCTGATTGCTCTCGCGCTTGAGACCGATTCGACCCGCGTAATTTCCTATGTCGTTCGTCAGGAGAGCTCCGGCGGCACTTTCCCGGAATTCGGCGTTTCCAAGGGCTTCCACGAGCTGACTCACCACGGCAACGATCCAAAAAACCTCGCCGAGTTGGCCAAAGTCGACCGGATTTACTTGGATCAATGGGCGTATTTCATCGACCGGCTCAAATCCTTCAAGCAGCCCGACGGCTCGACCTTGCTCGACCACACGCTGCTTGGATTTTCCAGTGGCATGGGAATCGGCCACTCGAAAGACCGTCTTCCTACCTGTATTTTTGGAGGAGCGCGCAAAAATCTCGCCCATCAAGGGCATTTGCGTTTGCCGGAGAACACGCCGCTTTCACGAGTCTGGCACACGATGGTCGATCGCCTCGGAGTTCCGGTTGGCGAGAATTTCCAGGATTCGACCGGCGTGATCAAGGAGCTGATCGCGTAGCCAGAATTTTTGATCCAAAATCGGCTCGAAATGAGCAGCTGCTGGGAACGCGCGTGTTTCCCACCTTGATTTTCGGGCAGCGTTCTCGATAGTGAATGCTGATCGCTTGATGAAACTAAAATTTTTGGATCTCCGAACTGAATGGATTTTGAATGGCTAGACGAGGTTGAGTTTGAAAAGATTTCTCACCGCGATATCGAAGAGTCGTTTGAAGATCCGTTTTCCATCCGTTTGCTCCCGGAATTCGGCGATGAAGCGCGGGAATCGCGCTATTTTTGCCTCGGCAAAACGCTCGGAAATCGCCCTCTTTTTAACGTTTTCTGGACCAATGGAAAGCAATTTCGGGTCCACTCCAGCCGTGAGATGACGGACGCTGAACTGAATTTTTACGACCGCAAAAACGCGGTAGTCTGACTCGGAAAACAAGCATGAAAGCCTTATCGAGTTGGGACGAAATTCCCGTATTTGAAGACGAAGCCAGCGAGGCTGCGTTCTGGAGTAAACACACTCTTGAAGCGCGGCTGATGAACACGGCCGTTCACAATCAAAACGTGCGCGAGTCGACGACAATCACGCTGCGGTTTGATCCTCGAATGCTGGCGAGAATCAAGCGGATCGCTCGCTCCAGATATCTCAACTACCAGAGCATGATCAAGCAGTGGCTGAGCGAGCGACTCGAGTCTGAGCTGAAAGAGTAGCGATTCAGCTAAACTTGCTCGCGAGCTTTTCGCGAACGGCTTCCAGCGCTCCTCGCGACTGGTTCAGGCCAGCAAAACCGCCGTATTCGATTCCACAGAATCCGCGAAATCCGGATTCGAGCACGATCGTTAGCATTTTCTCAAAATCGATGTCGATCGCGTTGCCTTCGCCGTCCCAACCGCGGTCTTTGACCGATACGCCTTTGGCAAACGGCATCAGCTCGGCAATCCCTTTGTAGGAATCGTAACTTTCGTCGTCCTTGATCCGGAAATTCCCGAAATCCGGCAGCGTTCCGCATCGCTCGTGATCAACCTTTTTGATGACCTCCGCTAACCACGCGCCGTTGCTTGAAAGACCGCCGTGATTCTCAACAATCACGTCAATTTCCGCCTCATCGCCAAACGCAGTCAGCTGAGCAAGCCCGTCAGCCGCGAGCTTCACTTGCTCTTCATAGGAGCCTGCGCTCGCCGCGTTGACTCGGATCGAGTGACAGCCAAGGAACTTCGCCGCGGAGATCCACTTTCGATGATTCTCCACCGTCTTTTTGCGATCCGCTGCCTTCGGAGCGCCGATATTTCCTTCGCGATCGCACATGATGATCAGGCTTTGAACGCCCGCATCCGCTGCGCGCTTCTTCATCTTTCCGAGATAAGCCGTGTCCTCGGCTTTATCCATGAAGAACTGGTTTACGTATTCGAGGCCGACGATTTTGTGCTCAGCCGCGACCTTGGCGAAGTCGAGATTGTCGATCTCGCCGGACCGGATCGATTGAACCAAAGTCCACTGCGCGAGGGAGACCTGAAACAGTGGCTTTTTGTCGTCAGCCATTAAATTGAGAGCGCCAAGCGTGGAAGCGGCACCGGTGGCGCGCAGAAAATGGCGGCGGTTGAGTTTCTTCATGCCGCGAAGCTACGAGAGCGACTTTCAGCCGTCAACTTCCCGCCCGCGGAAGGCCGAATCCTAGTTTTCGATCTGAATTTCCACCCCATTCAAAACCGGCAGCTGCTGAGCCGGCGCGGTCTTGTCGCTCGCCCATTGTTCGATATTCAGCACGTCTGTTACCTCGACTCCTTTGAACTCCAGAACCTTGGGAGCAGGGTCGCCAGACTTGATGGCCATTTCCTCCACAACTGCCTTGCCTTGAAGTCGAATCTTGAACGTGCGATCGCTGGCCGACTTCGGGTCAGCTCGCGGGGCCGCGAGATGGAGCCGAACGGTGTATTTCGCCGGAGCGTCGTTCTCGCCGAGAAGCGGGATCCGAGCCATCAAAAGCCCGTTCGCCCAAGAGCTGTAAACCCAATTCGGAGCGGCGTCCTTCGCGGCGGTGTCGACTTTTACGGTATCCGGATTCAGGCTGACCCAGCCGCCACCGTTCGCGAATGCTGGCTTAACATCGAATGCCAAATCAAGACTCGTCACGCGTTCAGGCCGAGGGCGGGGGACTCCAATCCAGATTGTGCCGTTCTCATCGCGGCGGTCTCCGGGGGCACCGAAATTTAGCGCGATTTTCTTCACGGGGGTCGCCGCGCCGGTTGAACTGATGATCGCCCAATCTTCTCGCCGTTCGCGTGGTTCCATCACGATCGTCGAGGCGATTGAGAACAAACAAACGCAGCCTGCGCTCGATTCCGGAATGCTAACCAGGCCATTTGCAGGGATCGCGTTGATCCAACAACCCGTCCGGTGACCGGCAAAATGCTTCGTGCCCTCGTCTTTCTCAAGATCGTAGAAACCCGTGTAGCCCGAACGAAAAGTTAGCATGTTCGGCGCCGCAGCGACCATTCCGCAGTGGTGGCCGGATCGCATTATCGACCACGGCTCGTCCTCGCCGGTCAGCGGATTCTGGCGCATTTTCTGCTCGCCGGTGTAGAGATCATAACTCCAAGGCTCGGCAATGATCTGGTCGTCCACGATGATCGGGCGATGTCGGTAGTTCGCGTCTTTCGACCAGAGCTTGTTCCCGTCTTTTCCTGACAGAACCACCAAACGGCGTTTTTCAAACTCGCCCGACATAAACTGAGTCCAATAGTGGCCGTTCGCGTTCGCGCCGCAGAGAACGAGCGTCCCGTTTCGGTAAATCAGCGTCAGCTTGCCACCGCCGATTCCGATGTCGCTGCAATCGGTGACGTCGACCGCCTTTTCCCACTGCTTCTCGCCACTGCGGCTGTCGATCGCCACGGCGAGCCTGAGATCCTGCTTTTTGAGCTCAGCCTCAGCCTTCTTTTGCTCCTCAGGCGTCAGGTTTTCGAACTGCGTTTTGTCCTGGCGAAGAATCGCCTGACGCTGTTCTTCGTTCACCGAGCTGTCGATGAAGAAAACCGAGTCCTCGCCAATTGCGACCGTCCGGTGCTCGATATTCTGGCCTCGATAGTGCCAGAGATGCTTGCCAGTTTCGACGTCGATCGCAAAAATACCGTCGGTCATGTCCTCGGTCGTTCGGCCGCGCCGAACCAAGCGGTCTTCAAGCTCCTCACGGACCGTCGCCGTGCCGTAGAGAATCCCATCTTGATAAGCAACGAAGCCCCACTCGCGCGAACCGTCGCGAGCGTCTTCCGGCAAGAGATGAATCGCCGATTCCTCACCAGTCGCAGCGTCGAGCTGGACGCAGCGTTCGCGCTCCATGAAAAACAGACTGTCTGGGCTCGCGACGAGGTTGCCGGGATTCTGATTCTGGAAAACGCCAGTTCGGATCGAGTCCGGATTCTCGCGTTCCCACAAAAATAAGCCGTTGTAGGCATCGTAGGCCATGATCCGAGTTTCGCCTTGCGCAAACAGCCGTCCGTTGATCGCAAGCGGGCCGACTGCGCCCTCGTGTCGATTGACCATTTTGCCCTCGCCGGGATCGCCGAACCAAAGCACGCCGAGCCCGCCTTTTACGCGGAAGTCGTCGCTGCATGCCGTGTTTCCCGGCTCACCATATTGGTGCGACCAGCTGCCTGCGCCCGGCAAAGTTCCACGCTCGAGCACGGCGTAGCCACCTTTCTCGGAAACGCTCGATTCTTCCAAACCTGAGCCGGCCAGCCAGTCACGGGAATCGGCACCGAGGACGATTTTGCCTCCGACGGGTTTCACGTGGCGAGCCAGCAGCTGCTGATCGAGCCCGGCCGGCAATTTGCCAGTCATGACTGCGGTATCGGAGACGATCAGGTTGGCGAAAAAGTTCGCGTAGGGAATTTCGTCGAGCTCGCCGTGGTGAAACGAAATCCGGCTTCCGTAGTAGCCGGTCTGAGCGAGCATTTTGCGCGCAGTCGCGACCTTTTCGGCGTCCGGCTCAACGCAGAGAATCTCGAGTTGGCTGCGTTTGGCGATTTCGAAGGCCAAAAGACCTTGCTCAGCCCCGGCTACGAGGCAGAAACCGCGATCGACTCCGGCGATTTCCAGAATCGAATCCGCCGCCGCCGCGTAGCGATCTCGCAGCGCGTCTTCGGGATACGGATCGGCTCCATCGATGAACGTGATCAGTTTGCCGCCGCCTTCGCCGGTCGCAAAACAGGTAACGTCTCCGGTGTCCGTGCTCACGAAAAGCCGGCCAGCAGCTGCTGCGAGCCCGCGCGCTTCGCCCGCGACCTTTTCGGACCACTTTGCCTCTCCCGTCTCAACATCAAAGGCAACGACTTCATCTTCGCCACCAGCGAACAGCAGCCCGCCCGCGACAATCAAACGCGACTCGTGCGGCGACTCCGTTTTCCAGACAAACCCAACATCCGCCAACGAATCGCGCTCTTCCTCCTTCGCCTTGACCTCCTTCTTGATCTTCGCGGTTTCGTCTTCTTTCGCTCCGCGTAATTTTCGACCGAGCGAGTAAATATCCATATTCAGCTTGTGCCGAACGGCGCTGTTTTTCGCGTAAGCCGCACGATCGAGCCGCGCGATTTCCGTTCCATTCGCGACGTAAGCCGCGTCGCCCGAAATCACCATCTGATGCCCGGCAAACCAGCCGAAACCGACATCGCCACTCTTCTGATCCATCGCCAGAATGTGATGCGCACCCCAGGAATAAATCTGTCCGTCCGCCAGCAACGCCTGAGTGCCGCCCACGACGCCTCCAGCCGCCGAACGCCACGACGGCCGCTCTTTGTGAAGCAGTTTTCCGGTCTGGCGATCAAACACGCCCGGCATCGAGCGCCCTGATGGAATCACCAAAATTTCGTCCGTGGTCAAAAGGTAGCCCTGCGGCGAAAGGTCGTTCCGGCTCGCGCTTTCTGCGCTGATGTTGTCGATCTTCCAGATCACTTCGCCGTTGTCCGCGTTGACTGCGAAGAGGTAGACGTTTTCATGCGGAAAAATCCCAGCTCCAAAGTAAGCAACGGCACCGTGCTCGGCGTCTTCATGAATCGTGATTCCGGTCCGAACCGGCCAGCGCGAAATCATCTGCTGTCGTCCCAGAATCCGCTCTTCGCTCGGCCCGGGGCGCATTTTCCAGACTAACGAACCGTCATCCGCCTTCAGGCAATAAATGTAGCCGTCGTCCGAGCCGATGTAGACCTTGCCGTCGTGAATCGTCGGAGCGAGCCGGACTGGACCTTCAGTGAAAAACGTCCAGACCTGCGAACCGCTCGCAACGTCGACGCAGCGAACCTGGTGATCGACTGACGAGCCGTAAAACACATGATCGCCTACGACCGCGACGTGAAACGCGTCGTCGAACGTGTTGCGCCGCATCAGATGCTTGCGCTCCATTTCGCGGCCCTCCGGCCCGGGCCAGGCCATCTCCGGCGCGTCCGGCGGCGTGATCGTCCAGCTGACCGAAAGCGGCAGTTCCAGCGATTCCGAAGTCGACCCAACTCGCGAATTGTTTCCGAGGTAAGTCGGCCAGTCAGCGCCGTTCGCAGCGAACGGCGCGAGGACGAGAAGCAAGGCGGTTCGAGTCAGAGCAAGGGACTTCATCCTCAGTACAACCGGCTTCGCAGGTGGTTCTGTCATTCGGATTTCTTGATCACGGCCCGGGCCTTCCGGTCGCCGACCTGAAAATGCCCAATCGGGGCACCGGTCTGGGCGTTTGTCACCTGCCAAACCGCGCCAGGACGAGTCTGCTGGCGCTTGCTTTTGCCAACGGCGATGAGGCCGTATGATTTCGGTTTTCCTTTCTGATCCATCCAGAAAAGTTCCAGATCTGTGTCGGACTTGTTCACGAATATCACATCAAACGTGCCGCCATCCGGCCTGGAAGGAGGAGCCTCGCCAGTGCGCATTTTCAGGCCAGGCAGTGATTCGAGTTTCGCCTCAACTTTCGGCGCAAAATTAGTCGGCGAGAGAGCACGAAGCTCAGCAATTTTCGGTGCGTGCTCGGGGTTTTCAGCAAGGTTCGTCCACTCGTAAGGATCGCGGACGATGTCATAGAGCTCCTCGTCGCCGTTTGCATAATGAATGTAGCGCCAATCTTCTGCGCTAAGCCCAAAGCTCCCAGCTTCGCCGAGGAAAGTCACCGCGACGTGATCCCAATCCGCCTCCGGATTCTTGAGCAACAGCACGAAACTGACGCCGTCGTTGTCCTCTTTTGCCGGAATGCCTGCGAGTTCGGTCAACGTCGGAAATAAGCCGAGAAGACTGACCGGGCGGTTGCAAATTCCCGGTGCGATTCCAGGCCCGCTGATCATCAAAGGAACCCGACTGCACGCGCGCCAGGCTGTGAACTTTTGCCAGTGCTGTTTTTCGCCGAGATGCCAGCCGTGATCGCTCCACAGCGCGACGATCGTGTTATCGGCGTTAGGCCCAGCTTCAAGCGCGTCGAGCACCCGCCCCAGCATCGCGTCCGCAAAGTGGATTGACGCCAGATATCCCTGAAGCGCCTGCTTCCACTGGTCGTGTTCCTCGATGTGCTCGAAGTATCGATTTGGTCCACGCCGCTTACCCGAAGGCGGCAGGTCGTCGAGGTCGTTCTCCTTGAAACCCGGCGGCAAAATGATGTCTTCCAGCGGAAACGGTTTGAAATATTCTTTCGGCACGAACCACGGCTCATGAGGCCGGTAAATTCCGCAAGCCAGGAAAAATGGCTTCTCGTGTTCCTCCAGCAGCTGCTCACCAACCCACTTCGAAACCAACCAGTCTCCGCCGAATTCTTCGTCAGTCGCGTCAAGCGATGCCCAGTCCGTTTCGACATATTGCCAAGGCCCTCCGCGAGGTAGATTCACGGGTCGTTCCTCTGGATACAGCGTCCGTGGAAACGGATCTTCGCCCTCCTTTTCAGGAAAATACTCATCCCAGGATTGAGCATCGATAAAGTAATGCAAAAGCTTGCCTGAGCCGCCTGCCCAATAACCGTGATTGCGAAAATGCTGAGGCAGAAGCACGGCGTCTGGCATGATCTCGCGCATCTTTTGGCCGTTTTCGTAGAGGCCGGATCGATGTGGCGAGCGCCCGGTCATGATCGCGCTGCGCGATGGATTGCAGGCTGGCGCGGCGCAATGCGCATTGGTAAAAAGAACGCCGCTTTCGGCTAGACGATCTAGATTCGGCGTTATCGTTTGCGGATGGCCACCGAGACATCCAATCCAGTCGTTAAGATCGTCGACCGAGATGAAGAGAATGTTGGGCCGATCATCCGCAATCATGATCGAAGGAACGGCGAGAGCGCTGGCAAAGAAAAGGCTGGTAATTCGGCTCATCACTTAAGGATCGGTCGCAGTGTCGAGAGTTCAAAGCAAACCCTCGTACAAAGGTGAATCTTGAAATCGACTCATGAAACGAAGCCAATCCATCATCGTCCTTCTTTCCGGCCTGAGTATCGCCATGGCCGAGGATCTCGTGATTGCGTTTTCCGGAGCCAAACAATCGATGGAAATACTAAACGTGTCGTTGGACCACGTGGACAAACTGATGCAGCTGCAAAACTGACTCGGTCTTTCCGCACTCCAAACCCGCAGAGAACCGGCCCACGACCACTTTTTGGCTTCAATGAGACTCGTAGGATGTCTGTTACAGAGCTAAAAAAACTTGGTAAACTCCTCGGCAGGTGCCAGACTTTTCAAACAAAATGTTAGAACCCAACTCAAAATCAACTGCCGTCCGCGTATCCGGGATTCTCCTTATAATAATATCGGTGCTGGCCATCATGGGCTTCCTTTTATTTGGAAAAGGATGTTTTTCGAGCCCGACTGAGAGATCACCGCTGTCCAGCGACCAACTGAAACGCTACGAAAAGGGCGATATTTTCCGCACAATTGTCACGACAACAGTTAGTGGGCCTGTTGAGAATAAGGATTGGGGATTTAACGGGAAAGGGACCTGAATTCAATTTTGAAGTGCAACGTTTTAATATAGTTCGAGCAGAGCTTCGATCAACGTGTTAGTTAAGATGTAGATTCAACTCGTCGGACGGGGTTCGAAATCCGAGTATTTTTCGAGGCCGAT